>NZ_JBWKEE010000034.1:0-69828 GCF_056435605.1 Streptomyces sp. NPDC043896 | reverse complement strand
CTCCACACCTACAACCACCACCGCTGCCACACCGCACTGGGCGGCCACCCGCCCATCAGCCGAGTTAACAACCCTGCGGGTCAATACACCTAGGGCCTTTCGTCAAACTTCCGTCTGCCCCGCCCTCCGGGCGACGACGGCAGTTTGACGACAGGCCCTAGCGGCGTCCGCGCGGCTTGCCGCCGCTCCGCTTGGCGGCGGGCTTGCCGCCCGACCGGGCGGCGGGCTTGCCCGCGGTCCGGCCGCCGCCGCCCGCCTTGCCCGTGCCGGCCTTGGCGCCGCCGCCCGTCCTGGCGCCCGGCTTCCCGCCGGTCTTCCCGGCGGTGCCGCCGGCGGCCTTGCGCTGCTTGGGCTGCGGCGGGGTGGGCTGCCGGCCGCGCGTGCTGTTCACGGTGCGTCCGCGGACGATCCCGATGAACTCCTCCACCAGGTCGGTGGTCTTCTCCTCCGGCCAGGACAGCGCGATCCGCGAGGCGGGGGCGTCCGAGACCGTCCGGTAGGTGAGGTCCTTGCGGTGGTGCAGGCGGGCGAGGGACTGCGGGACGACGAGGACGCCGATGCCGGCCGCGACCAGCTCGACGGCGTCGGCCGTGGTGGCGGGGCGCTCGAAGGCGGGGCGCCCGGGCAGGGTCTCCCAGGGGAGGACGTCATCGAGGGGGTGCAGCACGATCTCGTCGGCCAGGTCCTCGGCGGTGATCTCCTCCACGGCGGCCACGACGTGGTCCTTCGGGACCACCACGACGGTCGTCTCGGTGTAGAGGGGGATCGCGCTGAGGTCCTCGCCGTCCACGGGCATCCGTACGAACCCGGCGTCGGCGTCGCCGGTGCGCAGCGCGGCGAGCGCCTCGGCGGCGGGCACGCCGACGAGGGTCAGCGGGACGTCGGGCAGCCGCTCGTTCCAGATCCGCACCCACTTCGTGGGCGTCACTCCGGGGACGTAGGCGAGCCTGAACGAAGGGGATGCATCCGAGCCTGTCACCCCGCCAGGTTACCCGCCGTGGTCGGAGCCAGCGCACATGCTCGAATACCCTTGACACCATGACGTCGCACCAGAGCACCCAGACGATGAAGCCCGCGACCGCGGCGAAGAAGCTGGGTGTGTACCTCGAGGCCACCCCCGCAGAGTTCCAGGAGGGTGTCGTCTCGCGCACCGAGCTGAACGCACTCCAGGCCGAGCCGCCGGCCTGGCTGGTGGAGCTGCGGCGCAACGGCCCGCACCCGCGTCCGGTGGTCGCCGCGAAGCTGGGCGTCTCCATCGCCGGTCTCGCGCGCGGCGGGATCACCGAGGCGCTCACCACCGAGCAGATCGAGGCCATCAAGCAGGAGAACCCGGAGTGGCTCCAGAAGGAGCGCTCCACCCAGGCCGAGGTCCGCAAGGAATCGGTGCGGATCAAGGAGAAGCAGGCGCAGGAGGCCGCTCGGCGCGCCGAGAAGCAGGCGCGTTCCTGATCCCGCACAAGGCACACCGACGGCGGCCGGGCCGGGTCCTCCAGGGACCCGGCCCGGCCGCTTCGCGTCTCCCCGCCCGCCCGGCGTCCCGTACGAGGGCCGGGGCCGCCGGGGTGACCGGGCTCGCCTCGTGGGCCCTGATCGGCGCCCTCCGGGCCGGCGGTGTGGCGCCGCCCGGTTCCGCCGGTTCGCGGAGTGCCTGAAACCCGTTCGGCTGTACGGCGTTAGACGGGTACGGACCGGCGCGCACGCCCCCGCCCCGCGCCGGTCCGCGCCACGCCGACCATGAGCCACACGAGTACGAGGGACGAGATGACGGACCCCACGCCGGCCGGATCCGGCCGAAGGAGACTTGCCGACCGTTGCCGCCGCATCACCGAGGCCCCGCCCTTCGGGATGGGCGTCTTCGCCGTCATCCTGTTCAGCGCGACGCTGATGGGCATGGAGACGTACAGCGGGCTGGCCGCCGACCACCGCCAGGCCCTCCGGATCGCGGAGCAGTCCTGCCTCGCCCTCTTCGCGCTGGAGATGCTGCTGCGCCTGGGTGCCCACGCCGACCGGCCGAAAGCATTCTTCCGGGACCCGTGGAACGTCTTCGACCTGCTGATCGTCGTCTCCTCCTTCCTGCCCTTCCTGCGCGAGAACACCACCGTGCTGCGGCTGCTGCGCCTCGCCCGGGTGCTGCGCACCGCCCGTTTCCTCCCCCACCTGCGGATCCTGCTTCTCGCGGTCGGCCGCAGCCTGCCGGGCACGGCCAGCTTCCTGTTCATCGGCGCACTGGTGGTGTACGTGTACGCCATGGTCGGGTGGGTCTGCTTCGCCTCCTCCGACCCGGAGCACTACGGCTCGATCGGGCGGGCCGCGCTGACGCTGTTCCTGCTCACCACCCTGGACGGGCTGACGGACGCGGTCCGGGCGGGGCTGGAGATCTCCCGGTTCAGCATCCTCTACTACGCCTCGTACGCCCTGTTCGCCTCCTTCGTGCTGGTCAACGTCCTGATCGGGGTGGTGCTCAACTCCCTGGACGAGGCGCGGGAGATGGAGGAGGCGGACGAGCGGGCGCGGGAGCGCGCGGAGAGGGACATGGACCCCGCGGACGAGGTCCGGGAGCGGATCGCGGCGGCCCGCCTCGCGCTGGACGACCTGGAGGCGAGCCTCGACCTGGCCAGGTCCGTCCCGCCGCCGACCGCGCCGGACCGGGAGCGGCCGGCGGACCGGCAGCTCGAATCGGCCCTGTAGCGGGGCCGGCGCGCGGGCGGCTCGGTTTCGGCCATCCCCGGCGCACGAGCCCCACGGCCTTGCCCCAACTGCCCTACCCCGTGCAAGAGTTGCCCGGGACAGCGAGTCGCCGGGCGGCGGGGAGGGCGGGCGGTCATGGGTGCCGAGGTGCGTACGGTGGAGGTTCCCCTGGGGGACGGCACCGACGGGGTGCTGCGGGTGCAGATCCGCGAGGTCGACGAGTCGCTGGCGCGGGTCGGGCTCGGCGGCGGCTCCGTGACGCGGGCGTCGCGGACCTTCGGCGAGATGGTGGACAGCATCCGGCCGCTGGCCGACAGCTTCGTGGGACGGCTGAGCGGACTCGCCCACCGCCCGGACGAGATCACCCTGGAGTTCGGGGTCTCCCTGTCGGCCGAGGCCGACGTCGTCATCGCCAGCACCACCACCCAGGCCAACTTCGGCGTGACCTTGACCTGGAACTCCCAGGCCCCGCAGAACACCCCCTGATGGCCGCGGCGGGGGGAACCGCGCAGCCGGACTCCGTGCTCGGGTCCGCCATCGTCCGGATCGCGGGTCCGTCCGGGCCGGTCGGCGCCGGCTTCCTGGTGGCCCCCGGGCTGGCGGTCACCTGCGCGCACGTCGTCGCCGACGCGCTGGGCGTCCCGCGTACCCGGATCCCCGCGCCGCCGGGCGTCCTGCTGCTGGACCGGCCCCTGTCGGGGGCGGCCGGACGGACCGAGGCCGAGGTGGACCACTGGGTCCCGCTGCGGGCGGACGGCACCGGGGACATCGCCGTCCTGCGGCTGCGGACGCCCGTCACCGGCGCTGCCGTGCCCGCGATGGCCTCGCCGGCCGGCGTGTGGGACCACCCGGTTCGGGTCGCCGGATTCCCCGCGGCCTTCCCCGGCGGGGTGTGGCACGCGGGCCGGCTGCGCGGCCGGACCGCCGAGGACTGGGTCCAGCTGTCGGGCGCCGACCAGCAGGGCGTCCCGGTCGACAAGGGCTTCAGCGGCAGCCCCGTCTGGGACGAGGCGGCCGGGGCCGTCGTCGGCATGGTGGTGGCGGCCCAGCTGTCCGGGGACCGGCAGAGCTTCGTGATCCCCACCCGAACCCTGATCGCGGAGGTCCCCGCGCTCGGCCCCGTCGTGAGCCCCGCCTCCCCGTTCCGGGGACTCGCCGCCTTCCAGGAGGCCGACGCGGAGGTGTACTTCGGCCGGGACCCGGAGGCCGGGGACGTCGCCGGCCTGCTGGACACCGGCCCGCGCGGCAGCGTCGCGCTCGTCGGCCCGTCCGGCTGCGGGAAGTCCTCGCTGGCCCTGGCCGGGGTGGCGCCCCGGATGCGCGCCCGGGGGTACGAGGTGCTGGTGGTGCGGGCCGCCGAGGGGCTTCCGGTCCGCACGGCGCTCGCTTCGGAACTGGCCCGCCTCGGCGGCGGCCCGGTGCGGCCCCGCGAGCTGGAGGAGGACCTGGACCGGCACGGCCTGGCCGCCGCCGCCCGGCTGGCCCTCGGCGACCGGGCCGGGCGGCTGCTCGTCGTACTCGACCAGGCCGAGGCGCTGCTCGCGGAGGGCCGGCCCGGCGACGACGACTCCGCCGCACTGCTCTTCCCCGCACCGCACCCGGCCGGGCTGCGGGTGCTGCTCACCCTCCGGGCCGACTTCCTGGAGGCCGCCCTCGCGGACCCCGTCCTCGGCCCCGCCCTCGGCCGGGCGGCCGTCCGGCCCCTGCTGCCGATGACCCGGGACCAGATGTCCGAGGTCATCCAGCGGCCGCTGGTCCGGATCCCCGCCGTGTCGTACGACCCGGGCCTCGTCACCCGGATGCTGGACGACGCCGGCGCCGAACCGGGCGCGCTGCCGCTGCTGGGCTTCGTACTGGCGCGGCTGTGGGACGAGCAGGCCATGGGCCGCCTGCGCTTCGCCTCGTACGAGGACATCGGCGGCGTCCGCGGCGCCTTGGGCCGGCACGCGGAGGCGGCCTGGCGGGCCTGTGTCGCGGAGGCCGACGAGGAGGAGGCCCTACGGCTGCTGACGGCACTGGTCCGGATGACGCCGGGCGGCGAGGCCCCGCTGCGCGCGGTGCTCCGCCGCTCCGACGCGGGGGAGGAGCGCTGGCGCCTCGCCGGCCTGCTCGCCGAGCGGCGGATCCTGGTCGTCGGCGGCGACCCGCAGCGGGGCCAGACCGTCGAGCTGGCCCACGAGGCACTGATCGGAGCCTGGCCCACCCTGGCCCGCCGGGTCGCGCAGGACCGCGAGTTCCTCACCTGGCGGGCGGGGTTCCGGCGCGACCTGGAGCGCTGGCAGGAGCTGGACCGGGCCCACGACCAGCTCCCGACGGGCGCGCCGCTGGACGCCGCCGTCGCCCAGACCCGGCTGCGCGGGGACGAACTCTCCTCGGATGAGAAGGAGTTCCTCGACGCGGGGCTGGCCCGCCGCGCCGCGGAGGCGGTCCAGGCCCGGCGCTCCCGCCGGGTCAGACAGGCCGCCATCTCCCTGCTGAGCGTCCTGCTGGTCATTGCCGTCCTCGCCTCCTGGCAGCTGTACGGGGCGAACGGCAAGCTGGACGAGGACCTGCGCAGAGCGGCTTCGCCGCAGATCGGACAGCTGGCGGGCCGGCTGGACGACGTTTCGCTCGCCACCTCGGCCCTGATGAGCGCGACCGCGTACCGCACGGCCCCGGGGCCCGAGGCGGAGACCGCGCTCTTCGAGCAGTACGTACGGATGCGCCACGTCGAACAGATCGTCTACGAGGGACACGGCGAGGTGCGCCACGCCGTGCTGAGCGAGGACGGGCAGCGGGTCACCATCGGCCTGGGGTCCGGCGACGTCCACGGGGCGGACCTGGGGCCGGGCCGGCCGGAGGTGAAGAGCATCCGGGAGGGCGCCGACCTGGTCACCGCTTCACCCGACGGGCGCATCGTCGCGATTTCCAATCGCTTCGGCCTCGTCACCGTGGGCATCCGGGCCCCGGACGGCAGCTGGCGGCCGGTGAAGCTGCGCGGGGTGGACGAGGCACGCGCGAACCCCCGGGCGGCGACGGACCTCCGCTTCGACGGTTCCGGGCGGCGCCTGCTCGCCGCCTCTCCGGGCGAGGGCGTGTCGGTGTGGGAGGCGGCCGAGGGCACGCGCGCGGGTGGGACGCTCGCCGCCCCGAACGGCTGGAACGTCTCGCACGCCTGGTTCGGGCCGGACGGCACGGTGGTCGGCCGGATCGTCCCCGAGGGATCCCCTGCCGCCGCGAACGGCAGGCTCGTGCGCTGGCGGCTGTCCGACGGCCGCCTCGACGAGGCCCCCTGGGGGAACCAGGAGATCGGCCAGACCACCGTCAGCGGAGACGGCTCCACCCTCGTACGGTGCACGGCCGACGGGGTGCTTCAGGTCTGGGACCTCTCCGGGCAGCCGAAGGTGAGGAAGCAGTACACCACGAGCCGGCTGGGCCTGGTCTGCCCGCTGTACACGCCCCGGCTCGACCGCACCGGCCGCTTCCTGCTCAACCCCGTGCAGCGGTTCGGTACGAGCATGGGCCGGTACCGGTTCCTGCTGCTGGACCTGCAGGACGGGCTGCCCTCCACGCTCGACCTGCCCGCCCCCGTCCAGCAGGACGAGTTCGTCGCCGGTTCCGTTGCGCTGCCGGCCGTCGGACTCACCGGACCTCCGGACGCGATGAAGGTGGTGATCAGCGTGGGCGGTACCGTCGCGGTCGCCAAGGCGCCCCGGCCGACCGCCTTCGACAGTGCCATGCTCACGAGTCTGGTCCGGACCGTGGACGTGGACCACGACCGGGTCGCCAGCGTCGACGCCGACGGCGCGACCCTGCGCCTGTGGGATCTGAGGACGCGCGGCCAGCTCGCGGCGGTGCGCCCGTCCGCCCCGCTCGCCCGGATCCATCCGATGTTCAGTCCGAACGGCGGGCGGCTGCTCACCGTCACGGCCGACGGTGCCGGAGTCCTGGTGTGGGACCTGAAGGCGGGGGGCGGTCAACCGCTCGCCGAGGCCCGGCGGCTTGCCCTGCCCACTCCCCCGGGCATTGATCCGGCCCGCGCGGACCCCCGTACCGGAAGCACCCCGGCCTGGGTCAACGTCTGGTACGACGGCGACGACCACGCGGTGGTGTCGGCCGTCTCCTACGTGTCCCGCTGGAACCTGAAGGCCGGCTCGCGGGCGGGCGAGATGTACCGGCCTCCGGTCCAGGAGCCGGCCGAACTGTCCGAGCGGGCGTCTGACGTCTTCGTCGCGGCCCGTCACGGACACCGCCAGGCCGCTGTCCGCACAGGGGGCGACGAGGTCAAGATCTGGGACTTCGACAAGGGCGAGGCCGTGGAGACCTTCAGGACCGACAAGGGGCCGCCCCGGCACATGGCCTTCGACCCGACCGGGCGCCTCCTCGCCGTCGTCACGACCGACGGCGTCCTCAGGATCCGGGACATGGACACGAAGAAGTGGAAGGACCTCGCCTACCAGGGGGTCCAGTGGCTGAACGGCTTCCCCACGCCCGACAGGCTCAGCACCGTCGCCACGACCAACTCCTTCACCTTCTGGGACGTGGAGAAGGGAACGGAGCTGCACCACTTCACCCCCGGCTACGGTGCCACCGCCGACTGGTCGGCGGACGGCACCGCGCTCGCCTGGGCGGACGGGTCCGCGGTGGAGGTGCTGTCCCTCGACCCGGAAGCGTGGCGCAAGCGCGCCTGCGAGCTGGCCGGCCGGGCCCTGACCGGGCCCGAGCGCCGGCTCCTGCCCCCCGGCGCCCGCCCCGACGCCTGCGCCGCGCTGAAGGACTGAGCCCCCGCCCGGGGGACGGGCGGGGGCTCGCGTGCGGGACGGCGAGGTCAGCCGCCGTCGCGGACCGCGACGATGCCGTTGAACACGCCGACGTAGGCGGTGCCGTCGGGGCCGAGGGTGATCGGCGCCCAGTTGTTGTCGTACAGCGGGCCGGTGCCGGTCAGCTGCCGCCAGCGGCGCTCACCGGTGCGGAAGTCGACCGCGGTGAGGTACCAGGCGTCGATGCCCCAGAAGTTGGGCTCCTTCTCGTAGAAGTAGAGCAGCCCGTTCGCGGTGGAGAGCTTGGGGACCACGGAGGGAGCGCGGATCGCGCTCTCCCACACCGTGTCGCAGCCGCTGCCGTCGGCGCGGACGTCGATGCGGCTGACGCCGCCGACGACCGACTTGCCCAGGAGCAGCGAGGTGGGGTTCTCGTAGCCGTGGTTGTTCTCGACGACGATGCTGTTGCCCCAGGTGATCAGGGAGTTGTCGGTGGTGGAGGCGCCGGATCCGAAGACGGGCACCTTGCACACCAGCCGCCGGTCGGCGGGGACGTCCGCGCCCCGCCGGTAGACGAGGACGTTCATCCGGTCGTCGGCGTTGTCGGTGATGGCGACGTAGCCGTCGCCGAACAGGTCCGGGGTGGTGCCCGAACCCTGGTTCACGGAGCCGGGTTTCGTCCCGGTCCCGCGGTCGTAGGTCTGCCGCCACTGCGCCTCGGGGGTGCCGTCGGGGCGGGCGCGGAAGCTGTACAGGGCGTGGTCGGTGACGATGGAGACCCCGTCCTCGGCGACCGAGAAGGAGTTCTGGATCTCCTCGCCCTCCAGTCGGATGGAGCGGATCTGCGAGGTGGCGGGGTCGACGGTGCCGACGCGGCCCTGGCGGGTGACCCACCAGACGCGGCCGTCCCAGTCGGGCATGACGGAGGTGACGGGGTCGCAGGTGCCGCTGGGCCACAGGTTGGTCCAGCTGACGCAGTCGTGCGGTACGTGGCCGGTGAGGTCCCAGTCGTCGTCGACCGTGAACTTCCAGCTCCCGTCGGGGTTCCGGGAGTGGGCGAGGCGCAGGATGTGCTGGCGGGAGTCGGCGAGCACCGCGCGGTCCTGGTCGTCCAGGTAGAAGTAGGCGCCGCCCGAGGTGTCCTTGAAGATCTTCGCGAAGTCGAGCGAGGTGATCGCCTCGACCGTGGAAGAGCGCTGCGGGAGCCGGTACTCCGCGAGCGTGGCGAGGGTGCGGGGCTCCAGGAGTTTGACCTTGAAGCCGGAGAAGGTGCCGCAGACGGTGACGAGGCGGCCCCCCGAGTCGAAGGTGGCGGTGGCGCACTCGCCGCCGAGGGCGGCGATCTTCTCGCTGGTGACCTGCGGGTTCCTGCCGAGCGGTCCGGACCAGGGCGAGGTGGCGCTGCCGGCCGCGTCCGCGTGCATGCCGCTGCGGCCGTTGGGGGCGAGGAAGGGGTGCTGCGGAGGGGCTTCGCCGGGCAGTGGGGCGGGGGCCGCGGGGGCGCCCTCGTAGTGGCTGACCAGTCGGTGGCCCGGGGCCTTGGGGATCTCCTCGGCCTGGGCGGCCGGGGCGATCCCCCCGATCAGTGTCAGGGCGGCGACGGCTGGGACCGCGGCGCAGTTCAGCGCTCTTCGGAACATCCGGTCATCCTCCTTGCTCCTCGGTGTTGTTGACGTTGCGTCTGACGTCGCGCCGCCGCCAGACGCTAGATCGCACCGTCCGAGGAGTCCATGGAGGAGCCGGATGATTCACGAAGGCGTAACAGTCGGTCAGCCGTCCGCGACGTCGCTCCAGTGCGCCGTGCGGTCGCACCACCTGCGCAGCAGCACCGGATCGTGCCCGACGGCCAGCAGACCGGCTCCGGTCTCCCTCCGGTACTCCTCGACCACCCCGACCAGGGCGGCCGTGGTGGAGGCGTCGAGCATCGCGGTCATCTCGTCGCAGACGAGCCAGCGCGGCCGCAGGACCAGCGCCCGGGCCACGCAGGCCCGTTGCAGCTGGCCGTCGCTGACCTCGTGGGGGCGGCGGGCGAGGAGGTCGGCGCCGAGGCCGACCCGGTCGGCGAGCTCGCCGACGGCGGAGACCGCTTCCTTACGTCGGCCCGTGGCGCGGAGCGGTTCCGCGACGAGGTCGTAGAGGCTGAGGCGGGGGTCGGCGGATAGGCGGGGCTGCTGGAAGACGACGCCGACGCTGGTGCGCAGGGAGCGCGGGGCCCGGTGCCGGAAGCCGGTCACCGCGCGGCCGTCGAGGGCCACCGTCCCCCGGTCGGGCCGGTGCAGCAGGGCGGCGACCCGGGCCAGGGTGGACTTGCCGCAGCCGCTGGGCCCGAGCAGCCCGAGGGCTTCGCCGGGGTGCAGCGCGAGGTGCGCGTCCCGTACGACGGGGCGGCGGCGGTCGTAGCCGGCGGTGATGCCCTGGAGCTCAAGCACGGTGGCAGGCCACCCCTTCGGTCAGCGGGGGCCGGCCGGCCCGGCAGGCGGCGTCGGCCAGGGCGCAGCGGGCGGCGAAGGCGCAGCCGGGCGGCAGGTCGCCGAGTTCGGGCGGGGCGCCGGGGATGGGGGTGAAGGAGCGCTCGGGCAGGGCGTCGAGCAGGCCGCGGGCGTAGGGGTGGCGGGGCCCGGGGCTGCCGAAGAAGGTGTCGGCGGGGCCGAGTTCCACGATCCGGCCGGCGTACATCACGGCGACGGTGTCGGCGATGCGCTGGGCGGCGGCCAGGTCGTGGGTGATCATCAGCAGGGCCCGGCCGGCGTCCCGGGTGTGGGCGCGCAGTTCGTCGACGGTGCGGTCGACGAGGTCGCGGTCGAGGCCGGTGGTCGGCTCGTCGGCGAGGAGCAGGGGTGCGTCCCCGATGAGCGCGAGGGCGGTGGCGGCGCGCTGGGCGAGGCCGCCGGAGAGCTGGTGGGGGTGGCGGTCGAGGTGGCTCGCGGGGAAGGCGGCGCGGGCCGCGGCGGCTTCGGCGGCCGCGCGGGGGTCGCGGTGGCCGGTGAGTTCCCGGACGGCCTCCTCCAGGTGGGAGCGGACGGTGCGGACGGGGGTGAGGTGCGCGGCGGGGCTCTGCGGGACCAGGCCGACGCGGCGTCCGCGTACCGTGCGGGCGAGGGTCCGCTCGTCGGCGGCGAGCAGGTCGAGGCCGTCGTCGAGGAGGGCCGATCCGGCGGTCTCGGCGTTGCCGGGGAGCAGGCCGAGCAGCGCGGAGGCGAGGACGGACTTGCCGCAGCCGCTCTCGCCGACGAGGGCCAGGCACTCGCCGGGCCCCAGCCGGAACGCGGCGTCGGAGACGGCCTCGACGTACCGTCCGCCGGGCATCCGGAAGCGGACGGAGAGCCCCTCGACGCGCAGGACGTCATCGGGGCGCGAGCCGCGCGCGGAGCCCGAAGGGGGTGGGGGCGGCGGCGTGGGGTGCGGGCTCACAGGGTCAGCTCCGAGCGGCGGCGGGGGTTGAGGCGGTCGCGCCAGGCGCCCGCGAGGCCGGCGATGGCCAGCGTCGGGACGATCAGCAGCAGGCCGGGGAAGAGGGTGGGCCACCAGTCGCCGGCGAGCAGCGAGCCGCGGCCGCCCTGGACGAGGGTGCCGAGGCTGGCCTGGTGGGCGGGCAGGCCGAGGCCGAGGAAGGACAGGGCGGACTCGTGCCACATGGCGTGCGGGATCATCAGCACCGCCGCCAGCCCGGCCTGCGGCAGCACCCCGGGGAGCAGGTGCCGGACGGTGACCCGCCACCGGGAGGCCCCGCCGGAGACGGCCGCGTCCACGTAGGGGCGGCCGCGCAGCGAGAGCACCTCGGCGCGCACGATGCGGGCGGTGGACAGCCAGTGGGTGAGCGCGACCGACACCACGACGGGCCAGACGCCCGGCCGGAACAGGGCCACGACGAAGATGCCCAGCAGCAGGTGCGGGATGGCGGACAGGGCGTCGACGGCGCGCATGACGAGCCGGTCGGTCCGGCCGCCCAGGGCCCCGGCGGCCGCGCCCACGGCGGTGCCGAGCACGGTGGCGACGAGGGCCGCGACCACGCCGACCAGCAGGGAGACGCGCAGCCCGTAGACGCAGCGCAGCAGGAGGTCCCGGCCCACGTCGTCGGTGCCGAACGGGTGCTCCCAGGAGGGCGGCAGGAGTTTCGCGGAGAGGTCGACGGCCTGCTGGTCCAGCTGGACCAGCGGGGGCACCAGCAGGACGGCGAGGGTGAGCAGGGCGGTGACGGCGGCGGCGGTGCGCACGCGCAGCGCGCGGGTGGAGCGGCGGTCCGGGCCGCGCCGCCGCCATGCGGTACCGGCCGGCGAAGCCGTGGCGCCTGCTCGCGAAGCGGTGGCGCCTGCTCGCGGGGAGGTGGCGCCCGCTCGCGAAGGGGCGGTATCAGCCATCGAAGCCCACCCTCGGGTCGGCCAGCCCGTACAGCAGGTCGGACAGCAGGTTGCCGGCCAGTACGGCGGCGGTGGCCAGTACGGTCAGCGCGGCCAGCAGCGGGAAGTCCACCGAGGTGGCGGCGGTGACGGTGGCGGCGGCGATGCCGGGCCAGCTGAAGACGGTCTCGACCAGCAGGGCGCCGGTGATCAGCTCCGGCACCCGGGAGCCGATGAGGGTGAGCATCGGGAGCATTCCGGAGCGCAGCCCGTGGCCGAGCAGGACCCGCCGTTCGGACAGGCCCCGCGCGCGGGCGCCCCGTACGGGGTCCTCGTCGAGGGCGTCGGCGACGCCCTGGCGTACGTAGAGGAAGAACCAGGGCAGTTGGGAGATGCCGAGGACCAGCGCGGGCAGCACCAGGTGGGAGGCGACGCCGGTGAAGGTGACGGTGTCGTCGGCGGCGTCGGTGAGCCCGCCGGAGGGCAGCACGCCCAGCCGTACCGAGAAGAACCAGACGGCGAGCAGCCCGAGCCAGAAGGCGGGGGCCGCTTCCAGGGTGTAGGCGAGGCCGGACACGGCCCGGTCCAGCGCCCCGCCCCGGCGGCGGGCGGCGAGCACCCCGAGCGCGGTGCCGAGCAGGACGGCCACGGCGAAGGCGCAGCCGGCGAGCAGCGCGGACCAGCCCACGCGCTCGGCGATGACGTCGGCGACGGGCTGGCGCATGACGGCGGAGTCGCCGAGGTCTCCGGTGAGCGCGGAGGTGAGCCAGTCCCACCACCGGGCGGGGAAGGGCCGGTCGACGCCGAGGTTGGCGCGCAGCTGGTCGAGTTCGGCCTGGGAGGCGGTGAGCCCGGCGGTGCCGGCGTAGGCCTTCACGGGGTCGAAGGGGGACAGCGCGGCGACGGCGAACACGCCGAAGGTGACGGCGAGCAGGACGGGGGCGGCGGACAGGGTCCGCCGCCCCGCCATGCGCGCCATCGGCCCCCAGGGCGGGGCCGGACGGCGGCGAAACGTCACTTCTTCTTCGGCTTCCAGGTCTCGACGTTCCACCACGGGCCGGAGCCGAGGCCGTGGTCGTGCGGTTCGACCTGGGTGGAGGGGCCGTCCCACTTGTCGTTCACCACGTAGAGGTGGTCGATGTGGGTGAGGAAGACGTAGCCCGGGTTCTGGACGAGTTCGCGCTGCACGGTGTCGTACGCGGCCTTGCGGGCGGCCGGGTCGCCGCTGGTGCGGCCGTCGGCCACGGCCCGGTCGACGGCCGGGTTGGCGTACTGGGCCATGTTGTTGAAGCCGTCTCCCGCGAGGGAGGAGGTGAGCAGCTGGTACTGGTCGAAGTCGGGGTCGGCCGGGGAACCGCCGCCGGCGAGGACGGCGTCCGTCTTCATCCGGGGCTCGATGACCTCCCAGGTCCCGGCCTCGGTCTTGACCTCGATGCCGGCCTTCTTCGCGTCGGAGGCGAAGGCCAGCGCGTGGTCCTGGCGGATCTTGTCGCCGGAGGTGTACCAGAGCGGGAAGGAGGCGCGGATCCCGTCCTTGGCGCGGATGCCGTCGTCGCCCGGCTTCCAGCCGGCCTCGTCGAGGATCTGCTTGGCCCGTTCGAGGTCGTACGGGCGTTCCGTGCCCGGGGTGAACCAGCTGCTGTCGGTCGGGACGGGGCCGTAGGCGGCCTTGCCCGCGTCGTCGAGGAGCTTGTCGACCATGGCCTGGCGGTCGACGGCGATGTCCAGGGCCCGGCGGACCGCCACGTCACCGGTGACGGGGTGGTGGGTCGGCATCGTCACGTTGCGGTAGTCGAAGGTCTTGGCCGCGAAGGTCTTGCGGGCCTTGTCCTGGGCGAAGCCCCGGGCGAGGTTCGGGGGCAGGATGGCCGCGTCCAGCTCCCCGGCGCGCAGCCGGGTGGCGCGGACGTCGTCGTCCTTGACGACGGCCATGGTGAACTTCTTCACCGCGGGCTCGCCGCCCCAGTAGCCGGGGTTGGCCCTGAAGCTGATCTTCTCGCCCTTGGACCAGCCGGTCAGCAGGTACGGGCCGGTGCCGACGGGCTTCGTGGTGAAGTCGCCGCTGTTGACGTCCTGCCTGCCCGCGATGTGCTCGGGGGCGATGGGCAGCACGGTCCGCTCGGCGAAGGGGGCGTAGGGGTACTTCAGGGTGAAGACGACCCGGTCGGGGCCCTGGGCCGTGACGCTCTCGATGGCGTCCAGCTCGGTCTTGGAGGCGTTGTTGGTCTTCGGGTCGAGGATGGTCCGGTAGGTGAACTCGACGTCCTTCGCGGAGAAGGGCTCCCCGTCGCTGAACTTCACGCCCTGGCGCAGCTTGTACGTGTACGTGCGGCCGTCCGCGGAGACCTCCGGCAGGGCCTCGGCCAGCGCCGGCTTCAGCTTCATGTCCGCGTCGTGGCTGAGCAGGCCGTCGAAGATCTTGGAGTTGCCGTCCTTGCCGTAGCCGAGCAGCGGGCTCAGGCTCTCCGGCTCGGTCGCGATGCCGACCACCGCGGAGTCCGCCGACGCGTTCGCCGAGGGGTTCGAGCAGGCCGCGAGGCCCGTGATGAGTGCGGCGGCGAGCGTCGCGCCGACCGCTCCCCGTGCTGTCCGGGCCGTCATGCTGTGCACATCCCTGTTCAAAATCATCCGTTATTGCAAAGAGATCGCAATAATGCCAGACAACAGCAGACGAAGACGAACCCGCCCAGACCGGCCGCCCCAGGAGGCCCGGCCGGGCGCAGGGGTCTTGTGGGCCCGCCTCCCCCGTGCCATATATGTCTAGACCACCTGCGGCCGGCCCGGCGCACACACCCCCACCGGAAGGCGTCCCGTGCGAGGCACCCCTGACCCGCGCCGCGCATGGACGCCGGCGCTCGCGCTCGGACTGGCCGCCGCCCTGACGGCGTGCGGCGCGGACGGCGACACCCGCCCCCCGCGCACCCCCGCCGGACTCACCGCCCAGGCGGGCAGCGCCACCTCGGTCCACGTGATGTGGCAGGCTCCGGACACCGCCGACGGGGTCAGCGGCTACCAGGTGTTCCAGGACGGCCGGCTGGTCCGGGAACTCCCCGCCGACAAGACCATGACGGACATCACGGGCCTCACCCCGCGGACGGCCTACGCCTTCTCCGTCCGGGCCGAGGACGCCGCCGGGAACCGCTCCCCGCTCAGCACCCCCGCCGAGGTGACCACGCCGGAGGCCAGGGCCGAGGACCGCCAGGCCCCCACCGCACCGCCCTCCGCCACCGGGCGCGCCGAGGGGCCCCGCGCCGCCCGGCTGGAGTGGGGCGCGGCGGCCGACGACACGGGCGTGACCGCGTACGACGTCTACCAGGCCGGGATCCGTGTCCACACCGCCCCCGGCACCGACGGGAGCACCACCGTCACCGGGCTCCAGCCCGGCACCGCCTACGTGTTCACCCTCCGCGCCCGCGACGGCTCCGACAACTCCTCCCCCGACGGCCCGCCCGTCGCCGTGACCACACCGGCCGACCCCGGCCAGGCCCCGCACACGGCGCCCGGCTCGTTCACCGCCACCGCCTCCCCCGGCGCGGTGGAGCTGGGCTGGACCGCCCCGGAGACCGGCCGGACGACGACCGAGTACCAGCTCTACGTCAACGACCGGCCCGTCACCGTCATCCAGTTCGGCGCCGGGGCCGTACCCGAGGGCAGGGCCGGCTACCGGCTCACCACGACCGAACCGGCCGGGACGGCCTGGACCCTGAAACTGCGCGCCCGGCTGCCCGACGGCAACTGGGGGGCCTTCTCCGAGGAGCGGCGGATCCTGCTGTCCGGCTGACCCCGCCGGAGCCGCCCCCGCCGCCGATCCGGCCCGAACGGCAGACCCGGCGAAAGAAGATCGCGCACAATACATCCGTGTTCGGTGAGTACTCGGTCAACCACAATCAGACAGAATCCCCGTGCGGGGACCCCGCACCGGACCCGGGCCCCGTGCCGCGGAACCTGCCGGGGAACCTGCCTCCGGAAGCAGCCGGATTCATCGGCCGCGAAGGCGAACTCAGGCGCCTGGACGGCCTGTTGGGCGAGCGAAGACTGGTGACGCTGACCGGGGTCGGCGGCGTCGGCAAGTCCCGGCTCGCCCTCCGCGCCGCCACCCGCCACAGCCGGGCCGCCCCGGCGGGCGGCGCCCGGGCCGTCTCCGCCTGGCCCGACGGGATCTGGTGGGTGGAACTGTCGCCGCTGCGCGACCCGGCGCTCCTCACCACCACCGTCGCCCACGCCATCGGGCTCGCCGACCACTCCGTGCACCCCCTCGACGAGGAGCTGTGCGCGTGGATGGCCGACAAGGCCCTGCTGCTCGTCCTCGACACCTGCGAGCACATGGTCGCCGAAGTCCGCCACCTCGCCGGCGAACTCCTCCAGTCCGCACCCGGCCTGACGGTGCTCACCACCTCCCGGGAACGGCTCGACTCCCCCGGCGAGAGCGTGCTCGAAGTCCGCCCGCTCCCCTGCGAGGGCCCCGACAGCGAGGCAGTGGCCCTCTTCCGGGCCCGCGCCCTGGCCGCCGGCCCGCAGGCCGCCGCCGACTTCGCCGATCCGGACCGGGCCCGGACCGCCGCCGAGGTGTGCCGCCGGCTGGACGGCATCCCGCTCGCCCTCGAACTGGCCGGGGCCCGGATGCGGCTGTGGAGCCTGGAACAGATCGCCCAGCGCCTCGGCACCCGCTTCGAGGTGCTCTCCGGCCCCCGCGCCGTGCTCCCGCCCCGGCACCAGACCATGCGGACCGCGATCGGCTGGAGCCACGAGCTGTGCGAGCCCGTGGAACGGCTGCTGTGGGCCCGGCTGTCGGTCTTCAGCGGGGACTTCGACGTGGCCGCCGCCCGGGCCGTGTGCGCCGGCGGCCCGCTGCCGGCCGCGCGGGTGGAACGGGTACTGGAGGGCCTGGTCGCCAAGTCCGTCGTGCGGCGCTCCGAGGAGCGGGGGGCGGGGGCCCGCTACCGGATGCTGGACACCATCCGGGAGTTCGGCCACGACTGGCTGGCGGAGCTCGACGAGGTACGGACCGTCGCGGACCGGCACGCCCACTGGTACGCGGCCCTGTGCTCGGCCGCCGAACGGGGCTGGCTGGGGCCGGGCCAGCTCGACTGGTACCGCAGGATGAGCGCCGAGCACGCGCAGCTGCGCACCGCCCTGGAGCACCTGCTCGGCACCGACCCCTCGGCGGCCCTGGAGATGGCCGGGGCCCTGTGGTTCTTCTGGTTCTCGTGCGGGCACCTCCACGAGGGCCGGGCCTTCCTGGAGCGGGCCCTGCGCGGGGCACCGGCACCGGGACCCGCCCACGTCCAGGCGCAGTGGGCGCTCGGGCTGACGATGCTGCTCCAGGGCGACATGGCGCGGGCCCAGGCGGTGGGCGCCGAGTGCACCCGGGCCGCGGCGCTGCTCGCCGACCCGGAGCGGCGGCTGCGCGCCGCCTACCTGCGGGGGGTGTCGATCCTGATGCCGGGCGACCCGGTGGGGGCGCTCGCGGTGGCGGGGCCCCGGGCGCGGGAGGGACACGGGGGGCGGGCCGAGGGGGCGGGCCGGCTGCTGTGCCGGCTGGTCACGGCGTACGCGCTGTGCGACCTCGGGCGCTTCGAGGAGGCCACCGAGGAGGCGCACGGGCTGCGGGAGGCCTGTGCCGACCTGGGCGAGCGCTGGCTGCGGGCGTACGCGGACTACGTCCTGGCCGTCGCGGCGCTCGGGCTGGGCCAGCACGGCGAGGCCGCGCGGCACGTACGGGCCATGCTGTCCGGCAAGCGGCTGCTCGGCGACCGCTTCGGCATCGCGCTGGGCCTGGACCTGCTCGCGGCGGCGGTGGCGGCCCTCGGCGACGGGGAACTGGCCGCGCGGCTGCTCGGCACCGCGCACGCGTGGTGGCGCACGGTGGGACGGCCCCAGATGGGCTCCCCCTCGCTGACGGCCCTGCGGGACCAGGGCGAACGGCAGGCCAGGGAGGCGATCGGCGACGCGGCGTACGAGACCGCGTTCCGGGGCGGTGCCGCGGCACCCACCGGCTGACCGCGTCGTACGGCCGAGCGGCAGCCGGTGGGGCCGCGTAATGCCTGGGCTCCCGTCAGTACGGGAGGGGTCTGCCCGACGGTGTGCGCAGGTCCAGGTCTCGGGGGGCGGGCTTGGGGACGGGCTTGCGGATCAGCTGCTGGCGCATGCTGCCTCCTCGCTCAGACCAGGGCCGGCCGACGGGGTTCCACCGTCCGGCCTTCGGGGAGCAGTTCACCGGTGTCGTCGAAGATGACCACGCCGTTGCACAGCAGGCTCCAGCCCTGTTCGGGATGGGAGGCCACCACGCGTGCGGCTTCGTGGTCGGCGCTGTCGGCGGGCGGGCAGGGGGGCTGGTGGGAGCACATGGCGCACCTCCTCGCAGTGTGGCGCGGGAGGGCCGGTGGTCACCCGGTCTGATCCGCGATCCACGGTGGCGGTGAGTATTACTGATCGCCACCCTCCGACGGAAGCCATATTCGACGTCCAGTTCAGGGTGTGTATGCCCGCTTACCATGCGCTCATGCCCGTTATCCGGATCATTCGCCGCACGCCCCTCCCGCCGGCCGAGGCCTGGGAGCGGCTGACGGACTGGGAACGCCACGGCGCACAGGTGCCGCTGACCCGGACGATCATCGAGACGGAGCCGCCGACGCGCGCCGGAACGCGCTTCACGGCGCGCACCGGAGTGGGAAGCATCACGCTGGACGACCCCATGGAGGTCGTCGTCTGGGACCCCCCTCGACTGGTCCGGCTGGAGAAGCGCGGCCGGACGGTGACGGGCTGGGCGGAAATCGAACTCCGCCCGGCCCCCGGCGGGGGCACGGAGGCCCTGTGGCGCGAGGACCTCCGCCTGCGCCCCCTCCCCCGCGCCCTGGACCCCCTGGTGGCCTGGACGGCCCACCGCCTCTTCGCCCGAGCCCTGACCAGACTCCTCCACCCGTAGGGACCGGGGCGCGGCCCGGGGGTGTCCGGGGGCGGGCGCGCCCCTGGCCCGGTGAGGCCGCGGCTAGCGGATCGGCATGCCCGAGAGCGTCCGCGCGATCACCAGGCGCTGGATCTCGCTCGTCCCCTCGAAGATCGTGTAGATGGCGGCGTCCCGGTGCATCCGCTCCACCGGGTACTCCCGGGTGAAGCCGTTGCCGCCGAGGATCTGGACGGCCTGGGCGGTGACCTTCTTCGCCACCTCGCTCGCGAAGAGCTTCGACATCGAACCCTCCGCCGAGGTGAACGGCTTGCCCGCGACCGCCATCCAGGACGCCCGCCACACCAGCAGCCGCGCCGCGTCGATCTGCGTGCGCATGTCCGCGAGCTGGAAGGCCACCCCCTGGTTGTCGATGATCGGGCGGCCGAACTGGGTGCGGGTCTTCGCGTAGTCGAGGGCGACCTCGTACGCCGCGCGCGCCGTGCCGACGGCCATGGCGCCCACCGCCGGCCGCGAGGCCTCGAAGGTGGCCATCGCGGCGTTCTTCACCCGCTCACCGCCACCCGCCGCCGCCCGCTCACGGGCCCGCGCGAGCCTCTCGTCCAGCTTCTCCTTGCCGCCGAGCAGGCAGGACCCGGGGACCCGTACGTCCTCCAGGACCACCTCGGCCGTGTGGGAGGCGCGGATGCCGTGCTTCTTGAACTTCTGGCCCTGGGACAGGCCGGGGGTGTTCGGCGGCACGATGAAGGAGGCGTGGCCCTTGGTGCCGAGCTCGGGGTCGACGACGGCGACGACGATGTGGACGTTGGCGATGCCGCCGTTGGTGGCCCAGGTCTTGGTGCCGCTGAGCACCCACTCGTCCTTGGCCTGGTCGTACACGGCCCGGGTGCGCATCGCGCCGACGTCGGAGCCCGCGTCGGGCTCGGAGGAGCAGAACGCGGCGACCTTCACGTCGTCCGGGGTCCCGTACATCTGCGGGATCCAGGTGCCGATCTGCTCCTCGGTGCCGTTGGCGACGACGCCGATGGCGGCGAGGCCGGTGCCGACGATGGACAGGGCGATGCCCGCGTCGCCCCAGAAGAGCTCCTCCATCGCCATGGGGATGCCGAGGCCGGTCGGGTCGAAGAACTGCTGGGCGTAGAAGTCCAGGGAGTAGATGCCGACCTTGGCCGCCTCCTGGATGACGGGCCACGGAGTCTCTTCCCGCTCGTCCCACTCGGCGGCCGCGGGCCGGATCACGTCGGCGGCGAAGCCGTGGATCCAGTCGCGGACCTGCTTCTGGTCGTCGTTGAGCTCCATGGTGAATTCCGCCATGTCCCCTCCAGCTGTCTCGCTCGATTACCGTTACTCCCGGTAACCCACACCGTGGCCACAGTCTGTTACCGGCCGGTAAGCACTGTCAAGCGCCGCCGATTCGGTGACGGGGGTGTGCGGGGTGTTACGTTGCGTGGGCGTCACGCACCATCGCAAGGGCGGGGAGAGAAACACGTCATGGAGACCAGTCAGCAGGCGGGCGAGCCGGGAGCGGGAGAACGCCGCCGGCGCGAGCTGCTCGAGGCGGCGGACCGCGTCGTACTCAGGGACGGCCCCAAGGCCTCCATGAACGCCATCGCGGCCGAGGCCGGCATCACCAAGCCGATCCTCTACCGGCACTTCGGCGACAAGGCGGGCCTCTACCAGGCGCTCGCCGTCCGGCACACCGACGCCCTGCTCGACTCGCTGCGCGCCGCGCTCGACGCCCCGGCCGAACGCCGCCGGCGGGTGGAGTCCACCCTGGACACCTACCTCGCCGCCATCGAGGCCCGCCCGCAGGTCTACCGGTTCCTCATGCACCCCGCCGAGGACTCGCAGAGCAGCGAGCGCGGCTTCGACGTCGGCCTGCACTCCGCCCCGCTGCTGCGGCGGCTCGGCGAGGAGCTGGCGAAGGTGGTCGGGGAACGGGTCGACCTCGGCCCCGGCGGCGAACAGCTCGCCCGGATCTGGGGCCACGGCATCGTCGGCATGATGCACGCCGCCGGCGACTGGTGGCTCGGCGAGCGCCCCTGCGATCGGGCCGCGCTGGTGGCGGGCCTCACCGACCTGCTCTGGGGCCGCCTGGCCACCGCCGGGAACCGCGAGGACGGCCCCGGCTTCTGACCGCGCCGCCCGTCAGGCCCCGGTCCCACCCCACGGGGCCTTGCGGATGGCCCGGCGCAGCCGGCGGGCGCGCAGCCCGGTCACCCGGTCCGCGTAGACGGTGCCGTCGAGGTGGTCGCACTCGTGCTGGAGGCACCGGGCGAAGAACCCGGTGCCCTCGATCCGCACCGGTGCCCCGTCGGACGTGACGCCCTCGACGACCGCCCGGTCGAAGCGCGGGGTGCCCGCCTCCAGGCCGGGCAGCGACAGACAGCCCTCGGGACCGGTGAACTCGTCCCCGTCGGCCTCGACCAGGCGGGGATTGACGACATGACCGACATGACGGACGTCCTCGTCGTCGGGACAGTCGTAGACGAAGACCCGCTGCCCGGTCCCGATCTGGTTCGCGGCGAGGCCGACGCCCTGGGCGGCGTACATCGTGGCGAACATGTCCTCGATGAGACGGTCGAGTTCGGGGCCGAAGGCGGTCACCTCCGCGCAGGGCGTGTGGAGCACCGGGTCACCCAGGAGGCTCATGGGGCGGACGGAACCGGTGGTACCGGGGAGGGGACGCTGTCGCATGGCGGTAAGCGTACGACGGGCGAATATATGAGGAGATCCGCGGCGACCTGGGGCGCCGCGGTCAAGGCCGCGGCCGGTACTGGATAGGCTGGGGCGACCGACGCTAGGAGGACAAGGGACGATGGCAGGCAACACGGAGCCGCTTTCGCCGCGGGCCAAGCTGGCCGTGACGGCGGGCAAGGCCGCGGCGGCGGTGTCGCGGGCCGCGGGACGCGGAAGCGGATCGGTGATCGGAGGCAAGGTCGCACTCAGGCTGGACCCCGATCTTCTCGGCGCGCTGGCGCAGCATCTCGATGTCGTCCTCGTCTCCGCGACGAACGGCAAGACCACGACGACCCGACTGATCGCCGAGGCCCTGCGGGCCAGCGGTCCGGTCGTGTCGAACGCGCTGGGCGCGAACATGCCGGCGGGCATCACCTCGGCCCTGGCCGGAGGCTCGGACGCCAAGTACGGCGTCATCGAGGTGGACGAGAAGTACCTGGCCGGGGTGGCCCGGGACGTCACCCCCAAGGTGATCGCCCTGCTCAACCTCTCCCGCGACCAGCTGGACCGCGCGGCCGAGACCCGCATGCTCGCCGAGAAGTGGCGCGAGGGACTCCAGGGTTCCAAGGCGGTCGTGGTCGCGAACTGCGACGACCCGCTGATCGTGTGGTCGGCGTCCTCCTCGCAGAACGTCGTCTGGGTCGCCGCCGGCCAGGAGTGGAAGGACGACGCCTGGTCGTGCCCCTCCTGCGGTGGCGTCATGCAGCGCCCGGGCGACGACTGGTTCTGCGGCGAGTGCGGCTTCCGCCGCCCGAGCCCGAGCTGGGTGCTCTCCGGCGACCACGTGCTCGACCCGCACGGCAGCGCCTGGCCGATCCACCTCCAGCTGCCCGGCCGCGCGAACAAGGCCAACGCCGCCACCTCGGCCGCCGTGGCCGCCGTGTTCGGCGTGCCCCCGCAGGTCGCGCTGGAGCGCATGTACCAGGTGCAGGCCGTCGCCGGCCGCTACGACGTGGTCAACTTCATGGGCCGTGAGCTGCGGCTGCTGCTCGCGAAGAACCCGGCGGGCTGGCTCGAAACGTTTTCGCTGATCGACGGGCCGCCGGCCCCGGTGATCCTCTCGGTGAACGCCCGCGGCGCGGACGGCACCGACACCTCCTGGCTCTGGGACGTGGACTACCCGCGCCTCGCCGGGCACCCGATCTTCGTGATCGGCGACCGCAAGCTGGACCTCGCGGTACGTCTGGAGGTCGCCGGGCTGGACTTCCGCGTCTGCGAGACCCTCGACGAGGCCGTCCAGCTGGCGCCGCCCGGGCAGATCGAGCTGATCGCCAACTACACGGCGTTCCAGGACGTGCGCCGCCGCGTCGGCAACTAGTAACCGGACCTTCGAAGGACAAGAGCATGAGCGACAACAGCCTGCGTCTGGTGTGGGTCTACCCCGACCTGCTCAGCACGTACGGAGACCAGGGCAACTGCCTCGTCGTGGAGCGCCGGGCGCGCCAGCGCGGCCTGGACGTGCAGCGCGTCGACGTGCGCAGCGACCAGCCCATTCCGACCTCGGGCGACATCTACCTGATCGGCGGCGGCGAGGACCGGCCGCAGCGGCTGGCCGCCGAGCGGCTGCTGCGCGACGGCGGCCTGGAGCGCGCCGTCTCGAACGGGGCGATCGTCTTCTCCGTCTGCGCCGGGTACCAGATCCTCGGCAACGAGTTCGTCAACGACATGGGCGAGCGCCAGCAGGGCCTGGGCCTGCTGGACGTGGTGACCGTGCGCGGTGAGGGCGAGCGGTGCGTCGGCGACGTCATCGCCGACATCGACCCGCGCCTGGGCCTGCCGCAGCTGACCGGCTTCGAGAACCACCAGGGCGTCACCCACCTCGGCCCGACGGCACGGCCGTTCGCCCGGGTGACCATGGGCCGCGGCAACGGCACCGGCGACGGCACCGAGGGCGCGTTCAACGACACCGTGTTCGGTACGTACATGCACGGCCCCGTGATGGCGCGCAACCCGCTCATCGCGGACCACCTGCTGAAGCTGGCCCTCGACGTGAACGCGCTGCCGGCCATAGACGACCGCTGGTATGACGCGCTGCGCGCGGAGCGCATCGCGGCTGCCACGCAGACCGCGTAGAGGGCGCTCCGCCCTTCCCGCCCGGCTTCCGGCCCGGACCCCTTCGGGGGTCCGGGCCGGTGTGCTTTCGTACGATCTTCTGTTTGTTCCGACCATCCTGTGGAGGATGGTTCAGTCCACCGGGAAACCGCTTGTAGGGTGACGGGTAGTTCCAACCGGACGACGTGGTCCGGTCGTCGGCCCACGTTGCAAAGGTTCTTCCTGCCATGCGCATTGGTGTGCTCACTTCCGGCGGCGACTGCCCCGGCCTCAATGCCGTCATCCGCTCCGTCGTGCACCGCGCCGTCGTCGACCACGGCGACGAGGTCATCGGCTTCCACGACGGCTGGCGCGGCCTCCTGGAGTGCGACTACCGCAAGCTCGACCTGGACTCCGTCGCCGGCATCCTGGCCCGCGGCGGCACCATCCTCGGCTCCTCCCGGGTCCAGCCCGCGCACCTGCGCGACGGCGTGGAGCGGGCCCGCGGGCACGTCGCGGACCTCGGCCTGGACGCCATCATCCCGATCGGCGGCGAGGGCACCCTGAAGGCCGCCAACCTTCTCGCGCAGGGCGGTCTGCCGATCGTCGGCGTCCCGAAGACCATCGACAACGACATCGCCTCCACCGACGTCACCTTCGGCTTCGACACCGCCGTCGGGGTCGCGACCGAGGCCCTGGACCGGCTGAAGACCACCGCCGAGTCGCACCAGCGCGTGATGGTCGTGGAGGTCATGGGCCGCCACACCGGCTGGATCGCCCTGCACTCGGGCATGGCGGCCGGCGCGCACGCCATCGTCGTCCCCGAGCGGCCCTTCGACATCGAGGAGCTGACGGCGATCGTCGGCGAGCGCTTCTCGGCGGGCAAGCGGTTCGCGATCGTCGTCGTCGCCGAGGGCGCCAAGCCCCGGCCCGGCACGATGGAGTACCAGGCGGGCGGCAAGGACCAGTACGGCCACGAGCGCTTCGCCGGCATCGGCAACATCCTGGCCGTCGAGCTGGAGCGCCGCCTGGGCAAGGAGGCCCGTCCGGTCATCCTGGGCCACGTCCAGCGCGGCGGCACGCCCACCGCGTACGACCGCGTCCTGGCCACCCGCTTCGGCTGGCACGCGGTGGAGGCGGCGCACCGCGGCGAGTTCGGCATGCTGACGGCCCTGCGCGGCACGGACATCGTGATGGTCCCCCTCGCGGAGGCCACCTCGACCCTGAAGACGGTCCCGGCGAACCGCTACGACGAAGCCCAGAACGTGCTGTGATGTTTCCCCCCTTCTGAGACCGCCCCCGGACGCGATCGCGTCCGGGGGCGGCACTACTGTGGTGGGGCGCCACAGTCAAGGGAGTGAAGGCATGGATCACAGCGGGCACGGCATGGACATGAACATGGACCTGCCGCCGTTCACTCTCGGGCGCGGGCTGGAGTTCTCCTTCGACGCCTTCTTCCTCTTCGGTTCGCTGCTGGGGCTCGCCCTCTACGGGTGGGGCGTCCTGCGGCTGCGGGGGCGCGGAGACTCCTGGCCGGTGGGCCGGACCATCGCCTTCGTCACCGGTGTGCTGACGGTGCTGCTGGTGATGTGCACCAAGCTGAACGACTACGGCATGGTCATGTTTAGCGTGCACATGGTCCAGCACATGGTGATCAGCATGATCACGCCGATCCTGCTGCTGCTCGGGGCGCCGGTGACGCTGGCCCTGCGGGCGCTGCCGCCGGCGGCGCGGGGCCACAAGGGGCCGCGCGAGCTGCTGCTCATGCTGCTGCACAGCCGGTACATGCGGATCATCACCCACCCGGCCTTCACGATCCCGATGTTCATCGCGAGCCTCTACGCGCTGTACTTCACCCCGCTCTTCGACTTCCTGATGGAGAGCAAGCCCGGCCACATCGGGATGATGGTCCACTTCCTCGCCGTCGGCCTGATCTTCTTCTGGCCGATCATGGGCGTGGACCCGGGTCCGCACCGACCCGGCTACGTGATGCGGATGCTGGAGCTGTTCGCGGGCATGCCCTTCCACGCCTTCTTCGGCATCGCGCTGATGATGGCGAGCGAGCCGATGATCAAGACGTACGCCAGTCCGTCGGCCTCCCTGGAGATCGACCCGCTGCTCGACCAGCAGTGGGGCGGCGGCATCGCCTGGGCGTTCAGCGAGATCCCCTCGGTGCTGGTGCTGATCGCCCTGATCTACCAGTGGTACCACTCGGAGCAGCGGGTGGCGCGGCGCTCGGACCGGGCGGCCGACCGGGACGGCGACAAGGAGCTCGCCGCCTACAACGCGTATCTCGCCTCGCTCCAGCAGCGCGGCCAGTAGCGCGGAGCCCGCATCAGGCGCCACCATGGGGCATGACCGGATCCGTTAAGGCGATGGCCGTCACGACCTTCGCCGCCCTGGTGGCCGTCTCCACGTACTCGGTGGCGCTCGGCAGCAACGGCTGGCTGTGGTTCGGCTGGGTGGTGCTGGGCCTGCTGACGATGGGGCTGGCCGCCTCGCACAGCGCCTGACCCTCCCCGCCCCGTGCTGACCGTCCGTAGGATGGCCGTGACATAGGGGCATCGACGGGAGCGGCCTGGTGTTCTACCACTTGCTCAAGCACGTTCTGCTCGGTCCGCTGCTGCGGCTGCTGTTCCGGCCGAGGATCGAGGGGCTGGAGAACATCCCCCCGGACGGCGCCGCGATCGTCGCGGGGAACCACCTGTCCTTCTCGGACCACTTCCTGATGCCCGCGATCCTCACGCGCCGGATCACCTTCCTCGCCAAGGCCGAGTACTTCACCGGGCCGGGCCTCAAGGGCCGGCTGACGGCCGCCTTCTTCCGCAGCGCCGGGCAGATCCCGGTGGACCGCTCGGGCAAGGACGCCGGGCAGGCGGCCCTGCGCGAGGGGCTCGGCGTACTGGCCAAGGGCGAGCTGCTCGGCATCTACCCGGAGGGCACCCGTTCCCACGACGGGCGGCTCTACAAGGGCAAGGTCGGCGTGGCGGCGATGGCGCTGGGCGCGGGGGTGCCGGTGGTGCCCTGCGCGATGCTCGGCACCTTCGAGATCCAGCCGCCCGGCCAGAAGCTCCCGAAGATCCGGCGGGTCACCATCCGCTTCGGGCAGCCACTGGACTTCTCCCGGTACGCGGGCATGGAGGGCGAGCGGGCCGTGCTGCGCGCGGTCACCGACGAGATCATGTACGCGATCCTGGGGCTCTCGGGCCAGGAGTACGTGGACCGGTACGCCGCCGAGGTGAAGGCCGAGGAGGAGGAGAAGCGGAAGAAGGCCCGGCGCCTGACGCGCTGAGCCTCCTCCCGCCCCTGTCACGGGGTACTGCCGGTGTCAGGTACTGCCGCGGGGTCCTAGCGGACGACGGCCGGAAGCTCCTCGGTCTGCGCGGGCGCGGCGGCCGGAGCCTCGGCGAGGGACTTCGCCGCGGCCGGGGCCGGCGGGACCGGGGTGGCGTGCGGGCCGCACTTCACGTCCTGCGCGTCGACCTTGCCGGTGAGCAGGTAGGCGTCCACGCGGGTGTTGATGCAGGGGTTGACGAGGCTGGTCACGCCGTGCGAGCCGGCGTTCTGCTCGGTGATCAGGCGCGAGCCCGGCAGGCGGCGGTGCAGCTCGACGGCGCCCTCGTACGGGGTGGCCGCGTCGCGCTCGGCCTGGACGATCAGGACCGGGGCGATGCCGCGCTTGGCGCCGACCTCGATCGGGGTGCTCTGCTTGGACTTCCAGGTCGCGCAGGGCAGGTTCATCCAGGCGTTCGACCAGGTCAGGAACGGGTACTTCTTGTGGAGCTCGCTGTTGTCCCGGTCCCACTTGGTCCAGCTGGTCGGCCACTTGGCGTCGGCGCACTCCACCGCGGTGTAGACGGCGTTGGAGTTCTCGGAGGCGGCGTTGCCCTTGGTGTCGGACATGTCCGGGGCGATGGCCTCGATCAGCGGCTTCTCGTCACCGGCGGCCCAGGCGCTGAACGCCTGCGCGACCGGGACCCACGAGGAGTCGTAGTACGGAGCGCCCTGGAAGAAGCCGATCAGCTCGGCCGGGCCGACGACCCCGCCCAGCGGGTTGGCCTTGGCCTGGGCGCGCAGCTCCTGGTACTTGGCCTCGACCTTGGCGCGGGTGTCGCCGAGGTGGAAGACGGCGTCGTTCTTGGCGACCCAGTCCTGCCAGTCGTTCCAGCGCATCTGGAAGGCGACGTCCTGGTCCAGGTTGGCCTGGTACCAGATCTTGTCCTGCGACGGGTTGACGACGCTGTCGACGATCATGCGGCGCACGTGGGTCGGGAAGAGGGTCGCGTAGACCCCGCCCAGGTAGGTGCCGTAGGAGACGCCGAGGAAGTTCAGCTTCTTCTCGCCGAGGGCGGCGCGGATGACGTCCAGGTCGCGCGCGGTGTTCGGCGTGGTCATGTGCGGCAGCATCTCGCCGCTGCGCTCCTTGCAGCCGTCCGCGTACTCGGCGGCGAGCTTGCGCTGGGCGCGCTTGTCGGCCTCGCTGGAGGGGACCGGGTCGGCCTTGGGGGCCTTCACGAACTCCTGCGGGTCGATGCAGGAGATCGGCGCGGAGTGGCCGACGCCGCGGGGGTCGAAGCCCACGAAGTCGTAGGCCTTGGAGGTGTTGACCCACAGCGGGCTCTTGGTGGTGACCCGGCGCGGGAAGCGCATGCCGGAGCCGCCGGGGCCGCCCGGGTTGTAGATGAGGGCGCCCTGGCGCTCCTCCTTGGTGCCGGTGGAGACGGCGCGGTCGACGGCGAGCTCGATGGTCTTGCCGAAGGGCTTGGCGTAGTCGAGCGGGACCTTGACCCAGCCGCACTGGATCGGCTTCTCGAAGCCCCAGTCGGCAGGACAGTCCTTCCAGTCGATGCCGGCGCGGGCGGCGCGGGCGGCGGCGATCTGGACGCCGATCGCCTCGGCGCCGCCGTTGTCCCGGCCTGCCGGAGCCGCCGAGGCGGACGGCGCGAGCAGCAGGCCCGCGGCCAGTGCGCCGGTGATGAGGGTGGCGGCGCTCCCCAGCGTCGCATTGCGTATCACGTGGTTGATCCCCCTGGTCATGTGCCGCCCGGAGCGGCAGGTTTGGGTCAGGGGGATCCTTTCGTCTGACCGGTACCCGGCAACAGAGCATGGTCGACTTCTTTGCCAACCCGATAACCGGAAACGTGTGTACCGCTGAGCGGTGTCCCTTTGCCCCTCATCTGTCCCCTCGTCACCACCCGTACGCGCGCTGCGCCTCGTCGAGCAGTTCGCGCAGCCGGAGCGCGTCCGGGGCGAGGGCCGTGACCAGGACGGCGGGGCCGGCCAGCGGGGTGGCCGCGGCGAACTCCCCGAGCACGGCGGCCCGGGGCGGGTCGGTCGCGAAGCGCGGGTCGACGACCAGGAGCTGGCCGAGGGCGCGGTGGCCCGCCGTCACGGCCGGGCCGTCCCAGCCGCCGGGGGCGCCGGGGCCGCAGGACAGCTCCTGGTCCAGCAGGGGCCGGCCGTCCCGGGTGACCGTGAGGCGGCTGCGCAGCAGGCCGGGCGGTTCGGCGCTGCGTCCCAGCACCTGTTCCTCGCGCAGCAGGAGGCGGGCGGTGGGGGCCAGTTCGGCGCGGGTGGTGGCGCGCAGGTCGCTGCCGCGTACGGAGACGAGCGGCTCGGGCAGCCAGCGCACCGCCGACCCGGTGGCCAGCGCCAGCCGTACGTCGAACCGCGCGGGTTCGCCGCCGCGGCCGGGCAGGGCCAGGGTGGCCGCGGCCGAGCGGAGGGCGAGGCGGGCGCCGGGTCCCGCCTCGGCCTCCACCGCGAGCCGGTCGCCGCCGAGGGGGGCGCTCATCGCGCCGACCAGCATCACCCCCGCTTCGGCGCCCGTGCCCCGGACGCGGCGCAGGGCGAGCGGCCCCTCCCCGGCCAGCAGGGGCAGGGCGGTGCCGCCGCGCCCGTCGGCGGCGGCGCGGATGCGGGCGGTGGCGCGCAGGGCGGCCGGGTGGGGGGCGGCGGGGGGTGCGCTGGTCACCGTACGGCCCATGCGGCGATCCGGCCGCGCACCCAGTCGGCCACCGGGGTGACGCCCTCGGCTCCGCGCAGGGACTGGAAGGCCACGGGGAGGGCCCCGCGCTGGGCGGCGGCGTCGCGGGCCATGCGTTCCAGGTCGGAGCCGACGTGGGGGGCGAGGTCGGTCTTGTTGACGACGAGGAGGTCGGAGGTGGTGACGCCGGGTCCGCCCTTGCGGGGGATGTCGTCCCCGCCGGCGACGTCGATAACGAAGATCTGGGCGTCGACCAGGCCCCGGGAGAAGGTGGCGGTGAGGTTGTCCCCGCCGGATTCGACGAGGATCAGGTCGAGGGGGGCGCTGCTGCGGAAGGTGTCCTCCAGTTCCTCGACGGCCTCCAGGTTGGCGGAGATGTCGTCGCGGATCGCGGTGTGGGGGCAGGCCCCGGTCTCGACGGCGCTGATCCGCTCGGGGGGCAGGACCGCTTCGCGGAGCAGGAACTCGGCGTCCTCGCGGGTGTAGATGTCGTTGGTGACGACGGCCATGGACAGTTCGGCGCGCAGGGCGCGGCAGAGCGCGGCGACGGTGGCGGTCTTGCCGGAGCCGACAGGTCCGCCGAGGCCCACGCGCAGGGCGCGGCGGGTGCCGTCGGGGCGGAGCGGGGCCGCGCTGTGGGTGTGGCGGTGGGGGTGGGCCACGTCGTGGTCGAGGTGCACGGAGGGTCTCCTTGGGAAGGGGGGGGTCGGGATGCCGGGGCTCAGGAGGCGAAGAGGCGTACCGCCCAGTCGGCATGTGCCTCTGCCGTGATCTCCAGCAGGGGCGAGGAGGCCGCGGGCAGGGCGTGCGCGCCTTCGGTGCGGGCGAGCAGGGCCGCTTCGGCCGCCCGCGCGGCGACGGCGTCGAGTGCGGGGGTGAGGCGGGCGAGTACGGCGCTCGCCTCGAAGGGGTCGAGGCCCAGCAGCCGGACCGTGGCGGTGGCCGGTCCGCTGACGCTCTCGTACGCCGCCACGTGCGCGGCGTCGAGGGCCCCGAGCCCGGCGGCGCGGGCGGCGACGCCGAGCACGACGGGCTGGTGCGCCCCGCGCGGGAAGGCCTGGGCGAGGGCGTCCAGTTCGGCGGCGGGCCAGGTGGCGCGGGCGGCGCGCAGGAGCTGCCGGCCGAGGCGGCGCGCGGCGGCGCGCAGCGCGGGCGAGGGGGTGCGGGCGTCCGCGGCGGCGTCGAGTCCGGCCGGGTCGAGGCCCAGGGCGGCGGCCGCGGCGAGCCCGGCGGCGGTGAGTCCGGCGGTGTGCAGCCGGCCCCGGCAGAACTGTTCCAGGGTGGCGGCGTCGTGGATGCGGCCCGCCTTGCAGGCGGCTTCCGCCCCGCCGGAGTGGGCGTGCCCTCCGGCGGGGAAGCGGCCGTCCGCGAGGACGAGCAGCGCGGCGAGGCTCATCGGCGGGGCCCCTTCGGCGGGGCGGGTGCCGTCGTGGGGGCCATCAGAAGAGGAAGTATCTCTGTGCCATGGGCAGTTCGGCGGCGGGTGCCGGTTCCACCGTCTCGCCGTCGATGGTGACGGTGAAGGTGTCGGGGTCGACTTCGACCCGGGGCATGGCGTCGTTGTTGCGCATGTCGGCCTTGCCCAGCTTGCGGGTGTTCTCGATGGCCGTGAACCTCTTGCCGAGTCCGAGGCGTTCGGGGAGGCCGTCGTCGAGGGCGGCCTGGGCGGTGAAGTTGACCGAGTTGAGGGCGGGTGCCCGGCCGATGCCTCCGTACATGGGGCGGGGCAGGACCGGCTGCGGGGTGGGGATGGAGGCGTTGGCGTCGCCCATCTGGGCGTGCGCGATCTGGCCGCCCTTGACCACGAGCTCGGGCTTGACCCCGAAGAAGGCGGGGTCCCAGAGCACGAGGTCGGCGAGCTTGCCGACCTCGACGGAGCCGATCTCCTTGGCCAGGCCCTGCGCGACGGCGGGGTTGATCGTGTACTTGGCGACGTAGCGGCGGGCCCGGTGGTTGTCGGCGGGGCCGTCGCCGGGCAGGAACCCGCGGCGCTGCTTCATGACGTGGGCGGTCTGCCAGGTGCGCAGCACGACCTCGCCGACCCGGCCCATGGCCTGGGAGTCGGAGGAGATGATGGAGATGGCTCCGAGGTCGTGGAGGACGTCCTCGGCGGCGATGGTGGAGGGGCGGATCCGGGACTCGGCGAAGGCGAGGTCCTCGGGGACGGCCGGGTTGAGGTGGTGGCAGACCATCAGCATGTCGAGGTGTTCCTCGACGGTGTTGAGGGTGTGCGGCCGGGTGGGGTTGGTGGAGCTGGGCAGGACGTTGGGCTCGGAGACCACGGTGATGATGTCGGGTGCGTGGCCGCCGCCGGCGCCCTCGGTGTGGTACGAGTGGATGGTCCGCCCGGCGATGGCCGCGAGGGTGTCGGCGACGAAGCCCGCCTCGTTGAGGGTGTCGGTGTGGATGGCGACCTGGGCGCCGGTCTCGTCGGCGACGCTCAGGCAGGCGTCGATGGCGGCGGGGGTCGAGCCCCAGTCCTCGTGGATCTTGAAGCCGAGCGCGCCGCCGCGCAGCTGGGAGAGCATGCCCTCGCGGGACATGGTGTTGCCCTTGCCGAGCAGGCCGATGTTGACGGGGTAGGCCTCCAGCGCGGCGAACATGCGGGCCAGGTGCCAGGGTCCGGGGGTGACGGTGGTGGCCTTGGAGCCCTCGGCGGGGCCGGTGCCGCCGCCGACGAGGGTGGTGATGCCGGATGCGAGCGCCTCGTCGACGACGGTCGGGGAGATGAAGTGCACGTGGGCGTCGATGGCGCCGGCGGTGACGATCTTCCCGTTGCCGGCGATGATCTCGGTCTCGGGGCCGATGACGAGTGCGGGATGGACCCCGTCCATGGTGTCGGGGTTGCCGGCCTTGCCGATGCCGCTGATGCGGCCGCCCGCGATGCCGATGTCGGCCTTGACGACGCCCCAGTGGTCGAGGATCACCGCGCCGGTGATCACCGTGTCGGGGGCGCCCTCGGCGCGGGTGGTGCGGGCCTGTCCCATGGACTCGCGGATGACCTTGCCGCCGCCGAAGACGGCCTCGTCGCCGGAGTTGCCGGGTCCGCCGCTGAGGTCCTGCTCGATCTCGACGAAGAGGGCGGTGTCGGCGAGCCGGACGCGGTCGCCGGCGGTCGGTCCGAAGAGGTCGGTGTAGGCCTGGCGCGAGAGTTCAGCCATCGAGGGGCCCTCCGGTCTCGCCGCGCAGTCCGGGTACGGTGCGCAGTCCGCCGAGCGGTACGAGTTCCACGGCGACGGGGATGCCGGGCTCGAAGCGGACGGCGGTGCCGGCGGCGATGTTCAGGCGCAGGCCGCGCGCGGCCCGCCGGTCGAAGTCGAGGCCGGGATTGGCCTCGGCGAAGTGGTAGTGGGAGCCGACCTGGACGGGCCGGTCGGCGGCGTTGAGGACGGTGAGGCGGGTGACGGGGCGGCCTTCGTTCAGGCGCACCGGGCCCTCCCCGTGGACGATCTCGCCGGGGATCATGCTGCCGCTCCCCCTCAGACGATCGGGTCGTGGACGGTGACGAGCTTGGTGCCGTCGGGGAAGGTCGCCTCGACCTGCACGTCGTGGATCATCTCGGGGATGCCCTCCATGACCTCGGCCCGGGTCAGGACGGTGCGGCCGGAGGTCATCAGCTCGGCCACGGTCCGCCCGTCGCGGGCGCCTTCGAGGAGGTGCGAGGTGATCAGGGCGACGGCTTCGGGGTGGTTGAGGAGCACTCCGCGCGCCCTGCGCTTCTCGGCCACGTCGGCGGCCACGTGGATGAGGAGTCTCTCTTGTTCGTGCGGTGTCAGTCGCACCTGTATCACCAAGCTTCCGGGACATGGTCGTCGTCGCGCCGGGGTGACCGTACCGGCCGTCAGTACTTTGTTGACCTGCTCTTATCCGTGCCAGGCATGTCTTGCCCAACACAGGACGAGGCTTTCCGTCCCGATCACCGCCGCTTTACCGGAGCGTGGGTGATCATTGGCGGAAGAGCGAGGACCATACCGTAGGCGCCGTATTTTTCCGCCGAGTTAACCCACGTTTCGGGAAGGCACTCGGTTCAGGTCCGCCCCGGTCCCGGCGGGGAGGTCCGTATACGGCGGGGGCGGGCACGGCGGGTGGCCGTGCGGCCCGGTCGGTTCAGCAGCCCCTGAGGGTGCGTGCGGAGGCGCCGGCGGGCCAGGGCAGGGCGATCCACACGGTCTTGCCGCCGTCGTCGGTGGGGCTGACCGAGAGCCGGCCGCCGGCCTCGGCGGCGAGCCAGCGGATGATGACCATCCCCCGGCCGTTGTCCTGCTGGACGGCGGCGGGCAGCCGCCTGGGCCAGCGGGGGTGGCTGTCCGTCACTCCGACGCGCAGCCATTCCTCGCGTTCGAGGCGGACGTCGACGGTGAAGGTGGGCGACTGGCCGAAGGTGTGCTGCACGGAGTTGGTGGCGAGCTCGGAGACGATCAGCCGGACGGTGTCGGCGGTGGCGGCGTCTTCCGGCAGTCCCCAGTCGGTGAGCACCTGTGCCACGTAGCGGCGGGCGGCGGCGACCGAGACCGGGTCGCTCGGCAGAGTGACGGATGCTTCCAGCTGATCTGCCATGGCGACGTCCCTTTCCCACCGGGGCGGAAGCCGTCCCGGATCTACGCTGAGCGCCAGAGTGCCACCGATCGTGCCGCCGTTTCCGCTGTTCCCCCAAGATATGCATATATCTGTCGCTCAATGCGGTGAACTCTGCTACGGAAGAGCGTATTTGGACGGCAGACTGGTGCGAGGTGTGCCGGTGGAAGGAGAGCGGGTATGCAGCACGGTCCCGCGGTACGTCGGCGCAAACTCGGCGAGGAGCTGCGCGCCCTGCGCGACCGCTCCGGGCTCACCAGCGGCGAGGTGGCCCGCATCGTCGGCTGGCACCAGTCGAAGGTCAGCCGGATCGAGACGGGCCGCAGTGGCGTGAAGACGGAGGACATCCGGCTGCTGCTGGACGCCTACGGGGAGGTGGTGAGCGCCCAGCAGCGCGCGCTGCTGGAGGCCCTGGGTGCCTCGGCGGCCGGTCCGGCGGCGAGCGGGGACGCGGCGCGCGGGCGGCAGTGGTGGCACGACTACCGGGGCCTGCTCCCGCAGGAGTACCGGGACTTCATCAGCCTGGAGGCCGGGGCCCGGGCCGCGCGGACCGTCGAGCTGTCGGTGGTGCCGGGTCTGCTCCAGACCCCGGACTACGCGCGGGCCGTGACCCGGGCCGCGCTGGGCGGGCTGCCGGAGCCGAAGGTGGACGCGCTGGTCGACGTACGGCTGGCGCGGCAGGCGGTGCTGAGGGCCGATCCGCCGCTGGAGCTGAGCGCGGTACTGGACGAGGCCGTGCTGCGCCGGCAGATCGGCGGGCCGGGGGTGATGGAGGAGCAGCTGAGGCATCTGGTGGAGGTGGCGCGGCTGCCCCAAGTGCGGCTCCAGGTGCTGCCGTTCACCGTGGGGGGCCATCTCGGCCTGACCGGACCGTTCGTAATTTTCTCATTTCCGAACATCGCCGATCTGGATGTGGTGGTGCTCGACCATTTGACGAGTAGCCTCTATCTGGAGCGGAAGGAAGACCTAGAGGCGTACAGCGCCGCGTTCCGCACCATCCAGGCGCACGCCCTCCCGCCCCGTGACTCGTCGGATCTCATCAGCTCTATCGCTGACGACGCGTAAGGAGGCACCCCCGTGTCCGCAACCCCCTTATCCACCAGCGGACTTCTGAGCAGCGCGCGGTGGCGGCGGAGCAGCCGCAGCACCGGAATGAACAACTGCGTGGAAGCGGCCGCCCTGACCGGCGGTCTGCTGGCCGTCCGCGACTCCAAGCGGACGGACGGCCCGGCCGTGCTCTTCACCGGGCCGGCCTGGGACGGCTTCCTCGCCTCCGTGAGGGCGGACGTGCACGTGTGACGTGACGCCTAACGGTCCGTGGCTCCGGCCGGAGCGGTCCCGAGGACCGTGCCGACGGCCCGGCTGATCTCGTCCCCCGTGAGATCCGCCCGCGCCGTCAGCCGCAGCCGGGAGATGCCGTCCGGCACCGACGGCGGACGGAAGCACCCCACGGACAGACCTGCCTCGCGGCAGTCGGCGGCCCAGCGCAGTGCCGCCGAAGCCGACGGGGCCCGAACCGACACCACGGCCGCGTCCGGCCGGGCCGCGGTCAGGCCGGACGCGGTGAGCCGCCCGTACAGCTCGGCGGCCACCTCCCGGACCCGGGCCGCGCGCTCCGGTTCCCGGCGCAGCAGCCGCAGGCTCGCCAGCGCCGCGCCGGCCGCGGCCGGGGCCAGCCCGGTGTCGAAGATGAAGGCGCGGGCGGTGTTGACCAGGTGCCGGATGACCTTGGCCGGTCCCAGCACCGCGCCACCCTGGCTGCCCAGCGACTTCGAGAGGGTCATCGTGGCGACCACTCCCGGCGCGCCCGCGAGCCCGGCGGCGTGGAGCGCGCCGCGGCCGCCCTCGCCCAGCACCCCCAGGCCGTGCGCGTCGTCCACGACCAGCGCGGCGCCCGCGTCCCGGCAGGCGGCGTGGTAGGCGGCGAGCGGGGCGGCGTCCCCGTCGACGGAGAACACCGAGTCGCTCACCAGCAGGGCACGGCCCTCGTGGGCGGCCAGGGTCTTGCGGACCGGTTCCGGGTCCGCGTGCGGGGTGACCGCCACCTCGGCCCGCGAGAGCCGGCAGCCGTCGACGATCGAGGCGTGGTTCCCCGCGTCGGAGACCACGAGCGTGCCCCGGCCGCTGAGCGCGGTCACGGCGGCAAGGTTCGCGGCATACCCGGACGAAAGCACCAGGGCCGCCTCGAATCCGGCGAACGCGGCGAGCTCCCGCTCCAGTTCGGCGTGCAGTTCCGTCGTACCCGTGACCAGGCGCGACCCGGTGGCCCCGGCGCCCCACCGCTCGGCCGCCTCGCAGGCCCCGCGCACGGTCTCCGGGTGCCGGGACAGGCCCAGGTAGTCGTTGCTCGCCAGGTCCAGCAGGGGTGAGGAGGCGGGCCTCGGACGGAGGGTCCGCACCAGCCCCGCCTGCTCGCGGACGCGCTCCGCGCCGTCGATCCAGGCGAAGACGTCCTCGGGTTGCGGGGTGTGCTGGGTCATCGGCGGTCCTCGCGTCGCGTCTCGCGATGTGTCTCGCGATTTGTCGGCAGTCGACAGATCTGCTCGACCCTATCCGCCGTGACCCGAGGGACTGGTGTGGCGATCCACACACTCCCTTCCGGCCATGTTGTCCGATCTCTCCTTGGCCGGGAGTGGTCGCGTGGGACAGGATCGGGCGCATGGACCTGCTGAACACCCTGGTGGAAAAGGGACTGCGGCGCGAGCTGCCGACCCGCGAAGAGGCGCTCGCCGTGCTGGCGACCTCCGACGACGAACTGCTCGACGTGGTGGCCGCCGCCGGCAAGGTGCGCCGCCAGTGGTTCGGGCGCCGCGTCAAGCTGAACTACCTGGTCAACCTGAAGTCGGGGCTCTGCCCCGAGGACTGCTCGTACTGCTCCCAGCGCCTGGGGTCGAAGGCCGGGATCCTCAAGTACACGTGGCTGAAGCCCGACGAGGCCTCCAAGGCGGCCGCCGCCGGTGTCGCCGGCGGCGCCAAGCGGGTCTGCCTCGTGGCCAGCGGACGCGGTCCGACCGACCGTGACGTGGCCCGCGTCGGCGAGACGATCGCCGCCATCAAGGAGCAGAACGAGGGCGTCGAGGTCTGCGCCTGTCTGGGCCTGCTCGCCGAGGGCCAGGCCGAGAAGCTCCGCGAGGCGGGTGCGGATGCCTACAACCACAACCTGAACACGTCCGAGGCCACCTACGGCCAGATCACCAAGACGCACACCTACGCGGACCGCGTCGACACGGTGCAGAAGGCGCACGCGGCGGGCCTGTCCGCCTGCTCCGGCCTGATCGCCGGCATGGGCGAGAGCGACGAGGACCTGGTCGACGTCGTCTACTCGCTGCGCGAGCTGGACTCGGACTCCGTCCCGGTGAACTTCCTGATCCCGTTCGAGGGCACCCCCCTCGCCAAGGAGTGGAACCTGACCCCACAGCGCTGCCTGCGGATCCTCGCGATGGTGCGCTTCGTCTGCCCCGACGTCGAGGTCCGCATCGCCGGCGGCCGCGAGGTGCACCTGCGCTCGATGCAGCCGCTCGCGCTGCACATCGCCAACTCCATCTTCCTCGGCGACTACCTCACCAGTGAGGGCCAGGCCGGCCAGGCCGACCTCGACATGATCGCGGACGCCGGCTTCGAGGTGGAGGGGGCCGGTACGACGACCCTTCCCGCGCACCGCGCCGACGCCGCGGCCGCCGCCCACGCGGGCGGAGTGTGCGGATCCTCGGCGGGCTCCGGCGGCTGCGGACCGGCCGCCGACGCGGAGGCCCCCGGCTGCGGCTCGGCCTGCGGCGGCTGCTCCGGCCACGCCGAGGCGGTCCCCGCCGCGGCCGCGGCGCCGGCCCAGGCCGCGCCCGCGCAGGCCGAACCGGGCGAGGTGCGCCCGGACCTGGTGGCGGTGCGCCGCCGCGGCGCGGGGACGGACATCGCCCCCAATGCGTGACCGGTTCCCCCTGCACGACCCGCTCGACCCCGCGTCGGACACGGCGGGGCTGCTCGCCCTCGACCGGCAGCACGTCTGGCACCCGTACGGCCCCATGCCCGGGCGGCAGGAGGCCCTCGTGGTCTCCTCCGCCTCGGGGGTCCGGCTGCGGCTCGCCTCCCCCGCCCAGGGGCGGGAGGAGCTGGTCGACGGGATGTCCTCCTGGTGGTCGGCGATCCACGGCTACAACCACCCGGTGCTGAACGAGGCCGCGACCTCGCAGCTGGGCCGGATGTCGCACGTGATGTTCGGCGGGCTCACCCACGAGCCCGCCGTCCGGCTGGCCGCCCGCCTGGTGGAGATCACCCCCGCCGGCCTGGAGCACGTCTTCCTCTGCGACTCGGGCTCGGTGTCCGTCGAGGTCGCCGTCAAGATGTGCCTCCAGTACTGGCGTTCGCTGGGCCGCACCGGCAAGACCCGGCTGCTGACCTGGCGCGGCGGCTACCACGGCGACACCTGGCAGCCCATGGCCGTCTGCGACCCCGACGGCGGCATGCACGAGCTGTGGCAGGGCCACCTGCCCCGGCAGGTCTTCGCCGACGCCCCGCCCGGGGACTTCGACACCCCCGTCGACCCGGAGTACACGGCCCACCTGCGCGCGCTGGTCGCCGCCCACGCCGACGAGCTGGCCGCGGTCATCGTCGAGCCGGTCGTCCAGGGCGCGGGCGGCATGCGCTTCCACCACCCGGGCTACCTGCGGGTGCTGCGCGAACTGTGCGACGAGTACGGGGTGCTGCTGATCCTGGACGAGATCGCCACGGGCTTCGGCCGCACCGGCGCGCTCTTCGCCGCCGACCACGCGGGCATCACCCCCGACGTGCTGTGCCTGGGCAAGTCCCTGACCGGCGGCTACCTCACGCTCGCCGCCACCCTGTGCACCGAGCGGGTCGCCGACGGGATCTCGCAGGGCGAGGTGCCGGTCCTGGCGCACGGGCCCACCTTCATGGGCAACCCGCTCGCCACGGCGGTGGCCCTCGCCTCCGTCGACCTGCTGCTCGGCCAGGACTGGGCGGGCGAGGTCAAGCGGATCGAGGCCGGACTGCGCGAAGGCCTCGCACGGGCCTCGGCCGTGCCCGGGGTCAAGGACGTACGGGTGCTCGGCGCCATCGGCGTCATCCAGCTCGACCACCCGGTCGACGTGTGGGCGGCCACCCGGGCGGCGGTCCGGGAAGGCGTCTGGCTGCGCCCGTTCCGCGACCTGATCTACACCATGCCCCCCTTCGTCACCGGCGACGCCGACGTGGCCCGGATCTGCCGTGCGGCCGTCGCAGCGGCGCAGGAAGGCTGAGATGTCCGTCATCGTCGTGTCCGGTACCGGCACGGAGATCGGGAAGACCGTGGTCACCGCGGCCCTCGCGGCGGCCGCCCTGACCGCGGGCCGCTCGGTGGCCGTGCTCAAGCCCGCGCAGACCGGCGTCGGCCCGGACGAACCCGGGGACGCCGCCGAGGTCGTACGCCTCGCCGGCCCGGCCGTGACCCCGCTGGAACTGGCCCGCTACCCCGAGCCCCTGGCCCCGGACACCGCCGCGCGGCGCTCCGGGCTGCCGACGCTCACCCCGGCCGGGATCGCGGAGGCGGCCGCGCGACTGGCCGCCGAGCACGACCTCGTGCTGGTGGAGGGCGCGGGCGGGCTGCTCGTCCGGTTCGACGAGGACGGCCACACCCTGGCGGACGCGGCCCGGCTGATGGCGGCGCCGGTGCTGGTGGTGGCCCCGGCGGGGCTCGGGACGCTGAACAGCACCGGCCTCACGGCGGAGGCGCTGGCGGCCCGGTCCCTCAGCGCGCTCGGCGTGGTCGTCGGGAGCTGGCCCGCCGCACCCGACCTGGCCTCGCGGTGCAACCTCGCCGACCTGCCGAAGTCCGGACTGCCGCTGCTGGGGGCCGTACCGGAGGGTGCCGGCGGGCTGGATCCGGCCGCCTTCCGCGCGGCCGCGCCGGGATGGCTGGGGGCCGCGCTGGGCGGCACCTGGTCGGCGGAGTCCTTCCTCGCGGAGTGGCCCGCCTGACGTGACGCGGCGGCGGGGGGGTCAGTGGCCTCCCGCCGGCTCCTTGCAGCCGCCCTCCACGTACACCCCGTGCGCCTCGACGCGGGCGGGGGGTGCGGGGGCCGCGGCTGTGGGGGCCGAGGGGGCGGGTGCCACGGCGGCGGGTGCCGCGGCCCGGCCCGAGACGCAGGGGCCGGTGCCGGGCAGCATCAGCGCGAAGCCCGGTCCGGCGGAGCCGCCGCCCTCGTACACGTCCCCGCTCGCCACGGGGTAGCCGAGGCCGCGCAGCAGGGCGGTCAGTTCGGCGGCGTTCCCCGCGGGGGCGGCGGCCAGCTTGGCGCCGATGCGGGCCGCGTGGGCCTCCCCGCGGCAGCGGGCTTCGGGGCTCAGCTCGGTCCGCTGCCGGTACGCGTGGTTCTCCGCGTACTTGCGCGACTCCGGATCCGGCGGGGCCGCGTCCGCCCCGGTACGGGTGCCGGGGGCTGTGGCGGTCGGGGAGGCGGGGGCTCCGGCACACCGCGCGGCCACCTCCGCCACGAAGGCGGCGTTCGGGTCGGCGGCGTTCGGGTCGGCGGCGGGCGCCCCGGCCCGGGGGGCCGGAGCGGGATCGGACCCGCAGCCGGCCGTCAGGAACGCCGCGACGGTGAGCAGCGCGCAGGCCGCGCCCCTGACGGGGACCGTACGGGAAGTCAAGGTCGTCCACCCTCCTGTGTGCACCGCCCCCGAGTGCGGTGGCCGGAGTGCCGATTATGGCCTCCGCCGCACGGGCGGGTCCGGTTTCGGGACGACCCCCGGTGGGGAACAGCCCCGAAGGGCACGCGCAGCCGTGTCGTCCGTCCGCCGCCGATCCGCGCCCGGAGGCCCGCCATGCGCAGCCATGCCCCCGATCCGGTGCACCACCCGTACTTCGCCCGGTTCTACGCCCGCGCCAGCACCGCCGCCGAGACCCGTGCCGGGATCGGGGCCCTGCGCCGCGAACTCCTGGAGGGCCTGTCCGGCCGGGTCATCGAGATCGGCGCGGGCAACGGCCTGAACTTCGCCCACTACCCGTCCGCCGTCTCCGAGGTCGTGGCCATCGAGCCCGAGCGCACCCTGCGCCGGCTCGCCGCGGCGGCCGCGCTGCGCGCCGAGGTACCGGTGGACCTCGTACCGGGTGTCGCCGAGGCGCTCCCGGTCAAGAGCGAGGCCTTCGACGCGGCGGTCGCCTCGCTGGTGCTGTGCACCGTACGCAACCTGCCGCGCGCCCTCTCCGAACTGCACCGGGTGCTCCGCCCGGGCGCCGAACTCCGGTTCCTGGAGCACGGGCTCGCCCCCGGCCCGGGGATGGCCGCCGTGCAGCGGGCGCTCGACCGGACGGTGTGGCCCCGGCTGTTCGGCGGCTGCCACACCGCCCGTGACCCGCTCGCGGCACTGGAGGCGGCCGGCTTCCGGATCGCCTCGCACCGCTCCTTCCGCCTGCCCGAGCGCGGCCCGGCGCTGCCCACCTCGTACTGCGTACTCGGCTCGGCCCGCCGCCTCGACGACTAGGGGGTGTCCGGGCCGAATCCCGTACCCCTTCCGGCGGACCGGCAGTCAGAGGCGGCCGGCAGGCACCACAATCGAGCCGGGGCCGCGCCGTCCGCGGTGGCCCGCAGCCGTGTCTGAGGTGGAGCGGAGGGGGAGCGTGGCACACGAGGCGCAGCCCGGACAACTGGTCAACCGCCGTTACCGGCTCGTCCGGACCCTCGGGTCCGGCGGCATGGGACGCGTCTGGAAGGCACACGACCAACAGCTCGACACGCCCGTGGCCGTCAAGGAACTGCTCCTGCCGCCGGGCCTGTCGGCGGCGGAGTCGTCGGACCGTCTGGAACGCGCCCTGCGGGAGGCCCGCAGCGCCGCCCGGCTGCGGCACCACCCCAACATCGTCACGGTCCACGACGTGGCCCTGGTGGGCCGGGTGCCGTGGATCGTGATGGAGCTGGTGAGCGGCGCGACGTTGCAGGAACGGCTGCGGGCGGAGGGCCCGTTGCCGGTGGAGGAGGTCGCGGAGGTGGCCTCGGCGCTGCTGAAGGCGCTGGACGCGGCGCACAAGGAGGGCATCGTCCACCGCGACGTCAAGCCGGCCAACGTGATGCTGACCGGGGACGGCCGGATCCTGCTCGCCGACTTCGGGATCGCCCTCAACGAGTCCGATGACGGACTGACCGGGACCGGTGTGATCATCGGGTCGATGGCGTACCTCTCGCCCGAGCGGGCCCGTGGCGCGAAGGGCGGTGCGGCCGGCGACCTGTTCTCCCTGGGGACGACCCTGTACGAGGCCGTCGAGGGCGTGTCGCCGTTCCTCCGGGAGACCCCGGTCGGTTCGCAGTACGCGGTCGCGCACGACGAGGCCCCGCCGCTGCGGCACGCGGGGCGGCTGGCACCGCTGATCGAGGGGCTCATGAAGAAGGACCAGGACGCGCGCCTGACGGTGTCCGGGGCACTGGAACTGCTGGGTCCGCCGAGGCCACGGCCGGTACCCCGACCCGCACCGGCGTCAGAGGCCCCTCCGGCGGGAGCGCTTGCCTTCCTGAACCGTCCCTCCGCCGCGCGGCCCACGCCGCGCCCGGCGCCGGCCCGGGCCGCTTCGGGGGGCGCCGGGACGCCGGGGGCCCGGATCCTCGCGGGGGGCGCGGCCCGGCGGGCGACTCCCCCGGCCCCTTCGCCACGGAGGGGCCTGCGCCGTGCGGCGCTCCTCGCCGCGGCGGCCGTCCTGATCGGCGGCGCCCTGTACGGCGGTCACCTCTGGACGCGGACGCAGTACTACGTCGGCGTGAACGACGGCCACGTCGCCGTGTACCGGGGCCTCAGCCAGAAGCTGGGCCCCTTCCCGCTGTCGGAGGTGGAGACCGACCGCCCCGAAATCGAGCTGCGCTACCTGCCGTCGCACCTGCGGCACCAGGTCGAGGGGACGATCGTGATGCGCGGCGCCGAGGCCGCCCGGGCCCGGGCTGACGAACTCGCCCTCCAGGCTTCCGCCTGCGCGAAGCACGCCGGGGAGAACGGAGAGGACTCGGTCCTCTCGGAGGAGGAGCGGGCCCTCACGTCCCTGTGCGACCGGTGACGGCCCGCCGGGCAGGGGCATCGGCCGGGGCCGCCCCGGGCTCGGGGAAGTCGCCCGGGAGCGGCGGCCGTCCGCCGGGTCAGGCCGTGAGCGGCTTCACCCAGCGGCTCCAGATGTCCTCGGGGCCGTAGCCGGCCGCCCGCCAGGCCCCGTGCGCGTCCTCGTTGCCGTCGAGCACCATCGCGTCGGCGCGCCGCCCGCCCAGTGCCGCGAACCGCTCCTCGGCGGCGGCGAGCAGTGCGGAGCCGATGCCCTGCCGGCGGTGGTCCGGGTGTACGGCGAGCCGGTACAGGTGGCAGCGCCAGCCGTCGAAGCCCGCGATCACGGTGCCGACGAGCGCGCCGTCGCGCCGGGCGAGCAGCAGGGCCTCGGGGTCCCGGGCGTACAGCCGCTCGACCCCGGCGAGGTCGTCGCTGATGCTGGCGCCCTTGGCGGCGCCCTTCCAGAAGTCCAGCACGGTGGACAGGTCGGCGGCCGAGGCCGGGGCGATGTGGAGATCGTTCATCCCGGGATCCCATCATCCGCGCTCACTCGCCCAAAAGGATGAGCCATCGCCTTTGCCTTTCCTTTACCATGTGATCAACTGTTTCCTCCCGAGCACGTACGAAAGGTGTGAGCGTCCGCCCATGGGCGAGCCTCCCGGTCCCCGACATCCCGGCGCGCGACACCGCGCGGCCCCCCTCCTCCTGACCGATCATGGGACGGAGGTGAACGACCGATGACCGAGGTACTCCTGCTCGTCGTGGCGCTGCTGCTCTGTCTTGCCTGCGGGGTGTTCGTGGCGGCCGAGTTCTCGCTGACCACCGTCGAGCGCAGCGAGCTCGAACGGGCCGTCGAGCGGGGCGAGCGCGGAGCCGACAGCGCCCTGGCCGCGGTCCGCAGTCTCACCTTCCAGCTCTCCGGCGCCCAGCTCGGCATCACCGTGACCGGCCTGGTCATCGGCATGATCTCCAAGCCCTCGATCGCCGCCCTGCTCACGGGCCCCTTCGAGGACGTGGGGCTGTCGGCCGGCGCCGCGTCCTCCACCGCCCTGGTCCTCGGCACCGTCCTGTCGACGGTGGTCCTGATGGTGATCGGCGAACTGGTCCCGAAGAACTGGGCGATCTCCTCGCCGCTGGCCATCGCCAAACGCGTGGCGACCATGCAGCGGGTCTTCTCCCGGTCCTTCAAGCCCCTGATCAGCCATTTGAACACCACCGCCAACCACATGGTGCGGCGCCTGGGCCTGGAGCCCGCCGAGGAGCTGGCCTCCGCCCGCAGCCCGCAGGAGCTGGTGGCCCTGGCCCGGCACTCCGCGAAGGCGGGCGCGCTGGAGAAGGACACCGCCGAGCTGTTCGTGCGGACGCTGAACCTGGCCGACCTGATCGCGGAGAACGTGATGACCCCGCGCGTGCAGGTCACGGCGCTCGACGTGCAGACCACCGCCGAGGACGTGGCCAACGCCACCATGGCCACCGGCCTGTCGCGCTTTCCCGTCTACCGGGGCAGCCTCGACACCGTCGTCGGCATCGTCCACATCAAGGACGTCCTGGCCCTGCCCGCCGGGGAGCGGCACCGCCATCCGGTGTCGCAGCTGCTGCGCGAGCCGCTCCTCGTACCGGAGTCGCTGACCGTGGACCGGCTGCTGGACCGGCTGTCCGGCAAGCAGACGATGGCCGTGGTGATCGACGAGTACGGCGGCACGGCCGGAGTGGCCACCCTTGAGGACATCGTCGAGGAGGTCGTCGGCGAGGTCCGCGACGAGCACGACCCGCACGAGACCCCCGACCTGGCCCCGGCCGGCACGGACGAGTCGGGGCGCGCCCTGTACTCGGCCGACGGCGCGGCGCGCACCGACCAGCTGCGGCGGATCGGGCTGCGGGTGCCCGAGGGTCCGTACGAGACCCTGGCCGGGCTGATAGCGACCGAGCTGGGCCGGATCCCGGCGGTCGGCGACCGCCTGGAGCTGGACGGCTGGCGGCTGGACGTGGTCGACGCCAGCGGGCGCAGGGCCGCCCGCGTACTCCTGCACGAGCCGGCCGAGCCCGTCGGCGACGAGACCGCGGAGGAGACCCGATGACCGCGATCCAGCTGCTGATCGGCCTGGCGACGCTGCTCGTCAACGCCTTCTTCGTCGGCGCGGAGTTCGCGCTGATCTCGGTCCGGCGCAGCCAGATCGAGCCGTACGCCGAGCAGGGCGACCGGCGGGCCCGCGCGGTGCTGTGGGGCCTGGAGCACGTGTCGGCCCTGATGGCGGCGGCCCAGCTGGGCATCACCCTGTGCACTCTGGTGCTGGGCGTGGTGGCCGAACCGGCCATCGCGCACCTGCTGAGCCCGCTGCTCGACGCGGTCGGGGTGCCCTCCGGGGTGACGCACGGGATCTCCTTCGTGGTGGCGCTGGCGCTGGCCACGTACCTGCACATGCTGTTCGGCGAGATGGTGCCGAAGAACGTGGCGCTGGCCGAGCCGGTGCGCACCGCGCTGGCGCTGGGGCCGCCGCTGGTGGCCCTGACGCGGGGACTGAAGCCGGTGATCTTCGCGGTGAACGCCTTCGCCAACGCCCTGCTGCGGCTGCTGCGGGTGGAGGTGAAGGACGAGGTCGCGGCGACGTTCTCGGACGACGAGCTGGCCCGGATGGTCAAGGACTCCAGTGACGCGGGGCTCATCGACGACCGGGCGAGCGAGCGGCTGCACGACGCCCTCGAACTGGGGCGCCGGCCCGTCGCGGACGTGGTGATGCCCGTCCACCGGGTCGTCACGGCCCGGCAGGGGATCACCGCCGCCGCCCTGGAGGCGCTGTCCGCCGAGTCGGGGTACTCCCGTTTCCCCGTGGTCGACGCCCGGCAGCGGATCCAGGGGTACCTGCACGTCAAGGACGCCTTGGACGTACTGGAGCGGGACGAGCCCTTCCCGGCGGCCGCGCTGCGCCCGATCGCCCAGGTGCGTGCCGAGACCCCGCTGGACGACGTGCTGACCGCCATGCGGCGCAGCCGTACGCACCTGGCGGCGGTCCTGGGCGCGGACGGGGCCCTGGCGGGGCTGGTGACGATGGAGGACGTGCTGCGCGAGCTGTTCGGCCGGCCCGCGTCCACCTAGGACGGGGTGCCTACCGCGCGGTAGCATCGCTCCGCCATGGAGATGAATGCCTCGTACACCAGTTTCGTCGCGGTCGGCGACTCCTTCACCGAGGGGATGTCCGACCTGCTGCCGGACGGCTCCTACCGGGGCTGGGCCGACCTGCTGGCCGCCCGGCTCGCCGCGCGCGAGCCGGGCTTCCGCTACGCGAACCTGGCGGTGCGCGGAAAGCTGATCGGGCAGATCGCCGAGGACCAGGCGCCGGCCGCCGCCGCGATGGGCGCCGACGTGGTGGCCCTGGTGGGCGGGCTCAACGACACGCTGCGCCCCAAGGTGGACATGGGGCGGGTCCGGGCTCACCTGGAAGCCGCCGTGGACATCCTGGCGCCGTCCTGCAAGCACCTGGTGCTGATGCGCTCGCCCGGCCGCGACGGCCCGGTGATGGAGCGCTTCCGCCCGCGCATGGAGGAGCTCTTCGGCATCCTCGAAGAGCTCGCCGCCCGGCACGGGGCGCTGCTGGTGGACCTGTACGGGGCCCCGGTGCTCGGCGACCCGCGCCTGTGGGACGTCGACCGGCTGCACCTGACCCCCGAGGGGCACCGCCGCGTGGCCGAGGCCGTCTGGCAGACTCTGGGACTGCCCGCCGAGGACGACTGGCGGGCCCCGCTGCCGCCTGCGGCGCCCCCGGGCTGGCCCCTGCGCCGCGCCGAGGACCTGCGCTTCGCCCGGCGGCACCTGCTCCCGTGGATCGGGCGGCGGCTGACGGGCCGCTCCTCGGGGGACGGCCGCCCCGCCAAGCGGCCGGAGCTGCTGCCGTACGGCACCCCGCCGCTCTCGTAGCAACCCACAATTCCGAGGGCCGCCCCTACCTGCGTAAACACACAGCCGCGGCCCAAGTAGAATCCCTACACGTGACTGCCAAGCCCCGCATCCCCAATGTCCTGGCCGGCCGCTACGCCTCCGCGGAGCTCGCCGTCCTGTGGTCCCCCGAGTACAAGGTCACGCTGGAGCGGCGGCTGTGGCTCGCCGTGCTGCGCGCCCAGAAGGACCTCGGCATCGAGGTCCCCGACGCCGCCCTCGCCGACTACGAGCGTGTCCTGGAGACGGTCGACCTCGCCTCCATCGCCGAGCGCGAGAAGGTCACCCGGCACGACGTGAAGGCCCGGATCGAGGAGTTCAACGCCCTCGCCGGCCACGAGCACGTGCACAAGGGCATGACCTCCCGCGACCTGACCGAGAACGTCGAGCAGCTGCAGATCCGGCTCTCCCTCGAGCTGGTCCGCGACCGCACGGTGGCCGTCCTGGCCCGCCTCGGCAAGCTCGCCGGCGAGCACGCCGAGCTGGTCATGGCCGGCCGCTCCCACAACGTGGCCGCGCAGGCCACCACCCTGGGCAAGCGCTTCGCGACCGCCGCCGACGAGCTGCTGGTCGCCTACGACCGCCTCGGCAACCTCCTCGACCGCTACCCGCTGCGCGGGATCAAGGGCCCGGTCGGCACCGCCCAGGACATGCTCGACCTGCTGGGCGGCGACGCCGCCAAGCTGGCCGACCTGGAGCAGCGGATCGCCGCCCACCTCGGCTTCGCCCAGGCCTTCACCTCGGTCGGCCAGGTCTACCCGCGCTCGCTGGACTACGACGTGGTCACCGCCCTGGTGCAGCTGGCCGCCGCGCCCTCCTCCATCGCGAAGACGATCCGCCTGATGGCCGGCCACGAGCTGGTCACCGAGGGCTTCAAGCCCGGCCAGGTCGGCTCCTCCGCGATGCCGCACAAGATGAACACCCGCTCCTGCGAGCGCGTGAACGGCCTGATGGTCATCCTGCGCGGCTACGCCTCGATGACGGCCGAGCTCGCCGGCGACCAGTGGAACGAGGGCGACGTCTCCTGCTCCGTGGTCCGCCGGGTGGCCCTGCCCGACGCGTTCTTCGCCTTCGACGGCCTCCTGGAGACCTTCCTGACGGTCCTCGACGAGTTCGGCGCCTTCCCGGCCGTCGTCGCCCGCGAGCTGGACCGCTACCTGCCGTTCCTCGCCACCACCAAGGTGCTGATGGGTGCGGTGCGGGCCGGTGTGGGCCGCGAGGCCGCGCACGAGGTCATCAAGGAGCACGCCGTCGCCTCCGCGCTGGCCATGCGCGAGCAGGGCGCCGAGCGCAACGAGCTGCTGGACAAGCTGGCGGCCGACGAGCGGATGCCGCTGGACCGTGCGCAGCTGGACGCCCTGATGGCCGACAAGCTCTCCTTCACGGGCGCGGCGGGCGACCAGGTCGCCACCGTGGTCTCCCGCATCGAGGCCATCGCCAAGGAGCACCCGGAGGCCGCCGGTTACGCTCCTGGGTCGATCCTCTGACCCCCGAAGAGCTCGAAGCAGCCCGCGGCCGCGTCGTCCCGGACGTGGTCGCGGGCGGTCTGCGCGTACTCTTCTGCGGGATCAATCCGGGTCTCCTCTCCGCCGCGACGGGCTACCACTTCGCCCGCCCCGGCAATCGTTTCTGGCCGGTCCTGCACCTGTCGGGTTTCACCCCCCGCCGGCTCGCGCCCGAGGAGCAGGAGGAGCTGCTCTCCTACCGCCTGGGCATCACCAACGTCGTCGCCCGGGCCACCGCCCGCGCCGACGAGCTGAGCGCCGAGGAGTTCCGCGAGGGCGGCAGGATCCTGACCGCGAAGGTGGAACGGCTGCGCCCCCAGTGGCTCGCCGTGGTCGGCGTCACCGCCTACCGCACGGCCTTCGGGGAGCGGCGTGCCCTGATCGGCCCCCAGGACCGCACCATCGGCGCCACCCGCATCTGGGCCCTGCCCAACCCCAGCGGCCTGAACGCCCACTGGACCGCCGAGTCCATGGCCGAGGAGTACGCCCGCCTGCGCGTGGCCGCGCGGTCCACCGACGGCCCCTGAGTCTTCCCCCCGGGCTACGGGGGGTCGACCACAGTCACCCCTGCCATCAGCATGAAGGGGAGTTCCTCGTCCCACTGCGCCACGCAGACCACCAGCCACCGGTCGCCGGCCCGCCACAGGTGCACGTGGTCGGTGGTGCCGCACAGCTCCTTCCACGGCTCCGGTATGTCCTGCCCGCCGAACCCCTGGTCGCGCATGGATCCCACGGCGAAGACCTGCGGCTGCCCCCACCGGTCGGTCAGGGCCAGGGTGAGCGCCCCGTACTCGGCGCTGATCTGCTCGGCCGCCTCCTTCCGGCCCGAACCGTCGTCGTCGTGGAAGTCCCGGGTCCGGCTGAGCTGGACGAGGTGGTATCCCGGGCCGGTGCTCCGTTCGCCGGACACGGCCGGCTCGGACGGGAAGTCCTGCGCCCTGAGCCGGTCGATCGTGTCGAGATGCTCTGCCGTGGTCATGTCGTCAGTATCCCGGTGAGCACTGACAACTGGCCGGGCGTCACGCGTCGCGGCGCCGTACGGCCAACCAGCCCGCGGCCAGGGCCGCGAGGGCCCACAGCCCGGCCACCCCGAGCCCGCTCCAGGGGCCGAGCGACCCCTCCGCGTGGGCCCGCATCACCATCTGGCCCGCCCGGTCGGGCATGAACTGCATGGCCCCGCCGGCGACCTGGCCGACCACGAAGGGCACGATCAGCAGGAAGGGTATGAGCAGGCTCATCACGAGGGTGCCGCTGCGTACCAGGGCGGTCAGGCCGGCGGACAGCAGGGCGATCAGCGTCAGGTAGACCCCGCTGCCGAAGACGGCGCGCAGCGTCCCGGGGTCGCCGAGGGACAGGGCGTACTCCCCCATGAGGGCCTGCCCGGCCAGGAAGGTGACGAGGCCGGTGATCTGCCCGACCAGGAAGGTGAGTCCGGCCACGGCGGCGGCCTTGGACAGGTAGAGCCGGGACCTGTTGGGCACGGCGGTGAGCGAGACCCGCAGGGCGCCGGCCCGGAACTCGCCGGCGAAGGCGGTCGCGCCGAAGGCGATGGCCGCTATCTGACCGAAGTTGATTCCGAAGAAGGCTCCGAGCAAGCGGTCCTCCCCGAGGGCTCCGGGCTCCGAGGTGCCTATCGCGGCGGCGGTGAGCGCCGTGATGCCGGCGGTGGCCGCGAAGACGGCAATCAGCGATCCGAGGACGGCGCGGGCGGACCGTATCTTGATCCATTCCGAGTGCAGGACGGGGACGGTGGGCAGGGCGGCGGTCACGGCAGTGGCTCCCATCGGTTTCAGGCGGCGGTGGCGGTGAAGGGGGTGCGGTCGGCGGTGAGGTCGAGGTAGGCCTGCTCCAGTGAGGCCCGCTCGTCGGAGAGTTCCAGTACGGCGATGCCCTCACGGGCAGCGAGGGCCCCGACCCGCTCGGCCTGTATGCCGTCGACGGTCCAGCGCCCTTCCTCGGCGGCGTCCATGCGCAGGCCCTCGCGGGCCAGGACCGCCTCCAGCCGGTCCGGGTCGGAGGTCCGCAGCCGCACCCTGGGCGTACTGCGGGCGTCGATGAACTCCTGTAGCGGGGTGTCGGCGAGCAGCCGGCCCTGTCCGAGTACGACGAGGTGGTCGACGAACGCGGCGGACTCGGCCATCAGGTGGCTGGAGACGAAGACTGTGCGCCCTTCTGCGGCAAGGCCGCGCATCAGCTCACGGATCCAGATGATGCCTTCCGGGTCGAGGCCGTTGGTCGGCTCGTCCAGCAGCAGGACTCCCGGGTCTCCGAGCAGGGCGGCCGCTATGCCCAGGCGCTGGCGCATGCCGAGCGAGAAGGTGCCGATCCGGCGGCGGGCGACCGCCGCTATGCCGGCCTGCTCCAGCACCGCGTCGACCCGGGCGGCCGGGATGCCGTTGCTCACGGCGAGGGCGAGGAGGTGGTCGCGTGCCCTGCGTCCGGGGTGGGCCGCCTGGGGGTCGAGCAGCGCGCCCACCTCGCGCAGCGGGCTGCGCAGGTCGGTGAAGCGGCTGCCCGCGATGGTGGCCGTACCCGCGGTCGGCCGGTCCAGGCCCAGGATCAGGCGCATGGTGGTGGACTTGCCGGCTCCGTTGGGCCCCAGGAATCCGGTGACCCTGCCCGGCAGGACGTCGAAGGTGAGGTGGTCCACGACCCGGTGGGTGCCGTGGTCCTTGGTCAGTTCGCGGATCTCGATGCGGTTCATGGCTCAAGATTCGCCGTCGCGCCCGGGCCCGTCCCTCCCCCACGCGAGGGTGCCGTCTCCCCCACGTGGGGGAGACGGCCCGTCCCCTCCCCCTGCCACGATGGGTGCATGATCCGACTTCTCCGTGCCCCGCTCAGGCCGGTGACGTACTCGCGCTGGCTGCACTTGTGCGTCCCGCTGCTGCTGCTCGCCATCTGGATGTTCATCAACCCGCGCTGGCCGTGGATGCCGCTGCTGATCGTCATACCGTTCGGGTTCGTGCCGTGGGTGCGGCTGGCCGAGGGGCTCCAGGCCCGGTTCCTGCTCACTCCCCAGCACCGGGACAGCGACGAGAGCGGCATCAGCGCCGCCCCGTCGGCGCGGTGGGCGGACCGGTGGCGGACCGTGCTGTGGCTGGAGATACGGCTCGTCGTGTCCGGGGCCGCCATGTTCGCCTCCGTGTGGCTTCCCGTGGCGGCCGTGGAACTCGTCGCGGTCGCGGCGGGGCATCCCCTGACCGACGACCCCGCCGTGCCGTTCGTCCCCGCGCGCTGGGCCGCCGCCCTGCTCGCTCCCCTGCCCCTCGTGCTGCTGGTCGCCGTGGTGGTCCTGCTCGGCGAGATGATCACCGCGATCGCCCGGCGGCTGCTGGGGCCTTCCGCCGCCGAGCGGCTGACGGCGCTGGAGGCGCGTACCGAGCAGCTGCTGGAGCGGACCCGTATCGCACGCGAGCTCCACGACTCCATCGGGCACGCCCTGACGGTGGCGGTGGTCCAGGCCGGGGCCGCGCGGGCCGCCGGGGATCCGGAGTTCACCGACCGGGCGCTGGGCGCGATCGAGGAGACGGGCCGGGCCGCGCTGGAGGATCTGGAACGGGTCCTGCTGGTGCTGCGGGAGTCCGCCACGCCCCCGTCCCAGCGGCCGACGCTGGTGGAGGCGGACCGGCTGCTGGAGTCGGCCCGTGCCTCGGGGGCGGCGGTGGACGCCCGGATGACAGGCCCCCTGGAGAAGTTGCCCGGCCCGGTCACCCGCGAGGGCTACCGGATCCTGCAGGAGGCGCTCACCAACGTGCTGCGGCACTGCGGTCCGGTGCCGGTCCGGGTGCGGATCGACATGGGCGGGGGCCGGCTGGACCTGGAGGTGACGAACCCTCTGCCGGTGCGCCCGGCCGTCACGACGGGCGGCGGGAGCGGGCTGCGGGGCATCCGGGAGCGGGCCGCGCTGCTCGGCGGCGAGGCGGAATCCGGCCCGCACGAGGGGGGTTGGCGGGTGCGCGCGAGGCTTCCGCTGGAGCGAATACCCTGACCGGATGCCGGTTACCGTACTGCTCGTCGACGACGAGCCCCTGGTGCGCGCGGGTCTGCGCGCCGTCCTGGAGGCCCAGCCCGACATCGAGGTGGTGGGTGAGGCCGCTGACGGAGCGTCCGTCATCCCGCTCGTGCGGCGGTTGCGGCCCGACGTGGTGGCGATGGACGTACGGATGCCGCTACTGGACGGGATCGAGGCGACGCGGGCGGTCCTGCGGTCGGTGGACTCCCCGCCGAAGATCCTGGTGGTGACGACCTTCGAGAACGACGAGTACGTCTACCAGGCGCTGCGCGCCGGAGCCGACGGCTTCCTGCTGAAGCGGGCCCGCCCCTCGGAGATCGTGCACGCGGTGCGGCTCGTGGCGGAGGGCGAGACCCTGCTCTTCCCGGCCGCCGTCCGGGCCCTCGCCGCCGAGTACGGGAACCGGGAGGCGCGTGCGGTCCTGGCGCGGGCCGCGCTGACGGAGCGCGAGGAGGCCGTGCTGCGGCTCATGGCGAGGGGGCTGACGAACGTGGAGATCGCCCGTGAGCTGATCGTCGGCACGGAGACCGTGAAGTCTCACGTCAGCGCGGTCCTGGGCAAGCTGGGGGCGCGCGACCGGACCCAGGCGGTGATCACGGCGTACGAGTCCGGATTCGTCTCGCCGGCCTGAGGCAGGGACCGTTTCCGGCTGGCGGGGGGCCGCTTCTCGCCGCCGCGGCGGGGGCGCAGTACGATCCGGCTGACAGGGTCGTTAGCTGGGAGGACACACGTTGGGGCAGCTGACCGGCGGGGATCCCTCTCTGCTCCGGCGCATCAATTCGGCCGTGGTGCTGCGCGCACTGCGGGCCGCCGGATCGCCGACCCTCACCGACCTCACCCGGGTGACCGGGCTCTCCCGGCCGACCGTCGAGGGGGTCGTCGAGGGGCTGATCGGTACCGGCCTGGTGGTCGAGGCGGTCGCCGAGGAAGGCGCACGCCGCCAGGGCCGTCCGGCGAGGAGGTTCCGCTTCCGCGCCGAGGCTGGACACCTGCTGGGGATCGAGATCGGAGCGCACCGGATCGCGGTGCTGCTGTCCGGGCTCGACGGCCGGGTCATCGGAGCCGGCACCAAGGACGTCTCGGAGACGGCTTCGGCCGACGAGCGCCTGGAGCGGGTCAGGGCGGCGGTCGCCGATCTGCTGCGCCGGGCCGGGATCCCCCGTGACTCCCTGCGGGCGGTCGGTGTCGGCAGCCCCGGCATCGTCGAGGCCGACGGGACGGTCCGCCTCGGAACGGCCCTGCCCGGCTGGACGGGACTGCCGCTCGGCGAGCGGCTGCGGCGTTCGTTCCGCTGCCCGGTCCAGGTGGAGAACGACGCCAACGCGGCGGCGGTCGCCGAGCACTGGAAGGGCGCGGCGCGCGACACCGGCGACATGGTGTTCGTGATGGCCGGGCTCAGCCCGGGCGCGGGTTCGCTGATCGGCGGCCGCCTGCACCGCGGCTTCGGCGGCGCGGCGGGCGAGATCGGCGCGCTGCACCTGCTGGGCCGGGAGGCCACCCCGGAGCGGCTGCTGTCGACGACGGGGGAACCGCTGCACCCCCTGGACGAGCCCGCGGTCGCCGAGGTGTTCGCGATGGCCAAGCGGGGCGACGAGCACGCGGTGGCCGCGGTGGACCGGTTCCTCCAGCGGCTGGTGCACGACGTGGCGGCGCTGGTGCTGGCGATGGACCCGGAGCTGGTGGTCGTGGGCGGCTGGGCGGCCGGCCTGGACGGGGTCCTGGAGCCGCTGCGCCGCGAGCTGGCGCGGTACTGCCTGCGCCCGCCCCGGGTGGCCCAGTCCATGCTCGGCGAGGCCGCCGTGGCGACGGGCGCCCTGCGCCTCGCCCTGGACCACGTCGAGGAAGAGCTGTTCGCGGTGGAGAAGACGGTCACCGCCCGCCGCTGATCCCGGCAGGCGCTCCCCCGGCATCCCGCGCACCCCGGGCCCGTCCGGCAAGAAGACGCGCCCGCCCCGGCGCAACGGGAAACCCCGGGGCCCTTGGGGCGCCCGGGGTCCGTGGGTGCGGCGGGGTCAGGAGGCCGCGCGGGTCTCGGTGATCTCCACGCCGGAGTCGCCGAAGGTCAGGCGGCAGGTGTCGGCGCGGTACGTGGCCACGGAGACGGCGGCGGTGCCCGCGGCGGTGAAGTAGCGGGTGGTCACCAGGAGCACGGGCGCGCCGGGCAGCCGGTCCAGCTCCTTGGCGTCGTCGGCCCGGGCGGAGCCCAGCTCGACCGAGCGGTCCTGCCCCTCCAGGGCGAGCCGCTGGAGCTCCCGCAGGACGGCGCGCGCCCGGGCCGGGCCGGTCGGGGCGTCGATGGCGGAGAGCCCGGGCACGGAGGCGGCGGGCACGTACAGCAGCTCGGCGGCGACGGCCTGGCCCTGCGTGACGCGGGTCCGGCGCACGGTGTGCACGGCCTGGTCGGCGGCGGTCCCGAGGAGCGCCTGGACGGCGGCGGCGGGAACGGTGTCGACGGCGTCCGCGGCCTCCCAGCCGTCGGTGCCCTCGCAGGGCCAGCCGTGCTGCGCGCTGCCGACGGCGACGCCCACGCGCGGCGGGGCGACGGTGGTGCCGACGCCGCGGCGGCGCTGGAGGCGGCCTTCGAGTTCGAGCTGCTCCAGGGCCTGCCGCAGGGTCGCGCGGGCGACTCCGAAGCGGGCGGCGAGCTCGCGCTCGTTCGGCAGGACCTCGCCGACCGCGAAGTCCTGGTCCAGCGCGTCGCTGAGCACGGTCTTCAGGTGCCAGTACTTCGGCTCCGGCACCGATTCGAGCTGCGTCGTCCCCACCCTGACTCCTCCTGCGTTCGCCGCTGTCACCGTGTCCGGCATCGCCGTGTTCCAGCGGCGTCTGCGCGCCGCAGTTCCGCGCCCTTGTTTATTAAAGGTTCCTGCACTATCCGCGACGATAGGACGGCGCACCCCCTTGGTCAAGACCAATCCTGGCCGCTTCGCCGGGCAGATCGGGCATATGTAGCAAGCCGTTCACAGGATGTTCTCGCTCGACGATCTCCCGGCCGCGAGGACTTCGCGCGTACTTCGCGCGTCCTTCACACGAACCCGGCGCGGATCCGGCGAGGTCTTGTAGCCGGACACTACTCGGCGGTAATGATGGACCCAGTCGTTACTGACGGCCTGTCTCGCACGCGTCCACCCGACGAGGAGCAGCATGACCGCCACGGTCTCCTTCACGATCGATTCGCCGCTGGGCCCCCGCACCGCCACCGTCGCCTACGAGCGCAAGGGCGCCGGCGAACCGCTTCTCCTGCTGCACGGCATCGGCCACCACCTCCAGGCCTGGCACCCGGTGACCGACGTCCTGGCCGCCGGCCACGACGTCATCGCCGTCGACCTGCCCGGGTTCGGCGCCTCCGGCCCTCTGCCCGACGGCGTCCCGTACGACCTCGGCACCATCACCCCCGCCCTCGGAGCGCTCTGCGCCACCCTCGGCGTCGAGCGTCCGCACGTCGCGGGCAACTCCCTCGGCGGACTGCTCGCCCTCGACATGGGCCGCACCGGCCTCGCCCGCTCGGTCACCGCCCTCTCCCCCGCCGGGTTCTGGTCGGAGCCCGAGCGGCGCTACGCCTTCACCACCCTGCGCGCGATGCGCCTCGGCGCCCGGGCCCTGCCCCTCCCGGCGGTGGAGCGGCTGTCGCGCAGCGGCCCCGGCCGCGCCGCCCTCACCGGCACCATCTACGCCCGCCCCGCCCACCGCGCCCCGGAGGCGGTGGTCGCCGAGACCCTCGCCCTGCGCGAGGCCGCCGGCTTCGAGCAGACCCTGGCCGCGGGCGGCTCCGTACGGTTCACGCACGACGTCCCCGGGATCCCCGTCACCATCGCCTGGGGCACCCGCGACCGGCTGCTGCTCCGCCGCCAGGGCGTCCGCGCCAAGCACACCGTCCCCGGGGCCCGGCTGGTCCGGCTCCCGGGCTGCGGCCACGTGCCGATGAACGACGACCCGGCACTGGTGGCGCGCGTCATCGTGGACACGGCCACGGAGGCGGCCGCGCACCGGTCATGACCGGCTGACGGGTGTTCACCCACGGTTCGCGTGGGCGACGCGGTCGGTCCCGTGTGCGAAGGCACACTGGTCCGGCCCGCCCCCGCCGGCCCCTGGAGACGCGCCCATGGCACCGATGCCGCACACCCGACGGACCCTGCTCGGCGGCTCTCTGGCCGTCCCGCTGGGCCTGGCCCTGTCCACCGCGCTGGCCTCACCCGCCCTGGCCTCCCCCCGTGTGGCCCCCGGCTTCGTCCGCTCCGGCCGTCCGGCCGCGCTCTGGGGGATCCAGTCGGGGGAGATCACCTCCCACTCGGCGACCATCTGGACACGTTCCGACCGGCCCGCCCGGATGTACGTGGAGACCTCCCCGAGCGAATCGTTCCGCTACGGCGTGCGCCGCCACGGCGGCCCCTTCCTCGGACCGGCCACCGACCACACCGGGACCACCACCCTGCGGGACCTGCCGCCCGGCCGGCGCATCCACTACCGGGTCGTGCTCACCGACCCCGACGATCCGCGCCGCTCCGGCGAGCCGGTCCGCGGCAGCTTCCGCACCTCGCCCGTCTCGCGCCGTCACGACGTGCGCTTCCTGTGGTCCGGTGACCTGGCGGGCCAGGGCTGGGGCATCAACCCCGAGCTGGGCGGTTACCGGGTCTTCGACGAGATGCGGCTGCGCGAGCCGGACTTCTTCCTCTTCAGCGGGGACACGATCTACGCCGACGGGCCGGTCAAGGCCGCCGTGCCGCTGCCCGACGGCCGCGTCTGGCACAACGTCACCACCGAGGAGAAGTCCAAGGTCGCCGAGACCCTCGACGAGTTCCGCGGCAACTTCCGCTACAACCTGCTCGACCGCAACCTGCGCGACTTCTACGCCCAGGTCCCCGTCCTCGCCCAGTGGGACGACCACGAGGTCCGCAACAACTGGTACCCGGGGCAGCTCCTGGACGACCCGCGCTACACCGTCAAGGACGTCGACACCCTCGCCGCCCGCGCCCGCCGGGCCTTCGGCGAGTACTTCCCGGTGACCGACCTGCGGGGCGGCCGCACCGAGGGGCGGATGTACCGGGTGCTGCGGCACGGACCGCTGCTGGACGTGTTCGTCCTGGACATGCGCACCCACCGCGACGCCAACTCCCCCGGCCGCCGGACCGAGGACCCGGTCGGCATCCTCGGCGCGGAGCAGCTGGGCTGGCTCAAGCGGGAGCTGTCGCGCTCCCGCGCCACCTGGAAGGTGATCGCCGCCGACATGCCGCTCGGCATCGTCGTCCCCGACGGGGCGGCGAACTTCGAAGCCGTGGCCCAGGGAGACCCGGGGGCGCCGCTGGGCCGCGAACTCCAGATCGCGGAACTCCTGCGCCACATCAAGCACCAGCACATCACCGGCACCCTCTGGCTCACCGCCGACGTCCACTACACCGCCGCCAACCACTACGCGCCCGAGCGCGCGGCCTTCGCCGACTTCGCTCCCTTCTGGGAGTTCGTGTCCGGCCCGATCGGCGCGGGCGGCTTCCCGGCCGGCCGGCTCGACGCGACGTTCGGGCCGCGTACGGAGTTCGTCCAGTCGGCTCCGGTCGCCAACATGTCGCCCGCCGAGAACCCCCCGTACTACGGCGAGGTGGAGATCGACGGCGGGAGCGGGGAGCTCACCGTCCGGCTGCGGCGCCAGGGGGGCGGCGTGCTGTTCACCAAGGTCCTGCGTCCGGGCCGTGTCGGGCAGTAGCGGCCGGCGGGCGCGACGGGCCGCCGAGAGGGCCGGCGGGGGCCGGGGGCCAGGGGCAGCCGGCAGGGGCCGGCGGGAGCCGCAGGCAGTCGGCGGAAACCAACCGAAATCCGCCGGAAAACCCGGCGAAATCGGCCGGATCGACGCTTAACCAGTCGGTCACAGACCGTTCGTGATCACGCAACACCCCTCGGCAAGAGTGGTGTGCATGACTGACCGTAACCCTGCCTCCGCCGCCCACCGTCCGCACCGCCACCACTGGCGCCGGGACCTCGTCGAACTCGCCGCGCTCTTCTGCGCCGTCGCGGTCGCCGACGGCATCGCCAACCTCGTCGTGCACGGCCCGGACGGCCCCGTCCTGCTGGCCGCCTCGGCCGTCGCGCTCCTGGTCACGGCGGCCTTCCACACCTGGTGGGCCCGCCGGCACAGCCATGCCCCGCCCCCGGCGGCCAAGGCCCCTTCCGATCCGGCCGCCGCCCCGGCGGCCACGGCGACGGCCGGTCCCGCCGGCCCCGCGCTGTGGCGCATGCGGACGACCGTGCGCGACGAACCCGGCAGCCTGGCCGCGCTGTGCACCGCGCTCGCGGGCGAGGGCGTCGACATCCTGACCCTCCAGACCCACCCCCTCCCCGAGGGCGGCACGGTGGACGAGTTCCTGCTCCGCGCCCCGCGCGAACTGCCCTCCGCCGACCTGACCCGGGCCATCGCCCGGGCCGGCGGCCGCAGCACCTGGATCGAGCGCGCCGACGCCCACGACCTGGTGGACGCCCCCACCCGGGTCCTGGGCCTGGCCACCCGCACGGCCCTGGACGCCGCCGAACTCCCGCTCGCACTGCGCCAGCTGCTCGGCCGCTGCACCATCCAGTCGATCCCCGCGACGACCCTCTCCGGCCGCCCCAACGCGGGCGCCGACGCCCCCGTCGAGGGCGTCCTGGAGTCCACGGTGATGCGGCTGCGCGACCCCTCGGGCGGCGCGATCACCGTGGAGCGGCCCCACCTGCCCTTCACCCCGACCGAGTTCGCCCGTGCCCGCGCCCTCGTCGAGCTCGACGCGCGCCTCGGGCCGCGGATCCCCCGGAGCCAGGACGTGCTGACCCTCCCCGAGGGCAACGAGATCACCGTGCGCCGCGCCGACGGCTCCGACCTGCGGGCCGCCGCCGCCATGCACGAGCGCTGCAGCGAGCGCACCCTCGGCCTGCGGTACCACGGCCCGGTCGCCGACGCGGACCGCTACCTCGGCCACCTGCTCAGCCCCCGCTTCGGCCGCACCCTCGCCGCGACCACGGCCTCGGGCAAGCTCGTCGCCCTCGGCCACCTGCTGTGGGACGGAGACGAGACCGAGGTCGCCCTGCTCATCGAGGACGACTGGCAGCGCCGGGGCATCGGCTCCCAGCTGCTGCGCCGCCTCATCGCGATGGCCGTCGAGGCCGGGTGCGACAGTGTGTACGCGGTCACGCAGGCCTCCAACACCGGGATGGTCGCGGCGATGCGCGGCCTCGGGCTCCCCCTCGACTACCAGATCGAGGAGGGCACCCTGGTCATCACCGCCCGCCTGGACGCCACCCCGGTCGTCTCGCGCCTGCCGTACGAGACCCCGCGCGCGCAGGCCCCGTACGGGACCCGGCACCTCCCCGGACACTGACCGGCCGCCCCCCGGACGCGACCGTGCCGCCCCCGCGCCTGACCGGCGCGGTCCCCGGCCGTGGCCGCGCCGCCCCCGGTCCCGTGGCCGCCCGGCTTCCGACAGGAGGCTGGGCGGTTATGGTGATGACGCGGGGGCCCCGCGCATACGAAGATGTCCGCATGCCAGAGACCCTCCACACCGACAGCGCAGCGCGTCTGCCCCGCCAGGTCGCCGACGCCTACGTCGACGACCTCATCGCCCTCGACCCGATCCAGGGCACCTACCTCGGCGTCGCCGCCAGTTCGAGCCGGCTGCCGGACTACTCCCCCGCCGGCCGCGCCGCACTCGGCGAGCTGCTGCGCGACACCCTCGCCCGGCTGGACGCCGCCGAACTCCTGCCCGGCGCCGGCACCGACGCCGAGCGCCGCTGCGCCCGGCTGCTGCGCGAGCGGCTGAGCGCAGAACTCGCCGTGTACGAGGCCGACGAGGACCTCCGGGCCGTCAGCAACATCCACTCCCCCGCGCACGCCGTCCGCGAGGTCTTCACCCTCACCCCGGCCGACACCGACGAGGACTGGGCCGCGATCGCCGAACGGCTGCGCGCCGTACCGGCCTGCTTCGCCGGCTACCGCGAGAGCCTCGCGCTCGGCCTGGAGCGCGGGCTGCACGGCAGCCCCCGTCCGGCCGCCACCTTCGTGGAGCAGCTCACCACCTGGGCCGGCCAGGACGGCGACGGCTCCCGGGACTTCTTCGGCGAGTTCGCCGCCGCCGGACCGGAGTCCCTGCGGGCGGAGCTGGACGCGGCGGCGGCCGCCGCGACCACCGCCGTGGCCGGGCTGCGCGACTGGATGCGCGACGTGTACGCCCCGGCCGTGGCCGGCGCCCCGGACCCGGTGGGCCGCGAGCGCTACGCCCGCTGGTCGCGCTACTTCAACGGCACGGACCTGGACCTGGACGAGGCGTACGCCTACGGCTGGTCCGAGTACCACCGGCTGCTCGCCGAGATGAAGGCCGAGGCGGCCAAGATCCTGCCGGGCGAGCCGAACCCGTGGGACGCCCTGCGCCACCTGGACGAGCACGGCACGCACATCGAGGGCGTGGACGAGGTCCGCGCCTGGCTGCAGGGCCTGATGGACGAGGCCATCGAGAACCTCGACGGCACCCACTTCGAGCTCGCCGAGCGGGTCAAGCGGGTCGAGTCGATGATCGCCCCGCCGGGCGGCGCCGCGGCCCCGTACTACACCAACCCCTCCGAGGACTTCTCCCGGCCGGGCCGCACCTGGCTGCCGACGATGGGCCAGACCCGCTTCCCCGTCTACGACCTGGTCTCCACCTGGTACCACGAGGGCGTTCCGGGCCACCACCTCCAGCTCGCGCAGTGGACGCACGTCGCGGACCAGCTCTCCCGCTACCAGGCGAGCGTCGGGCTCGTCAGCGCGAACGCCGAGGGCTGGGCGCTGTACGCGGAGCGGCTGATGGACGAGCTGGGCTACCTCAAGGACGCCGAGCAGCGCCTGGGTTACCTGGACTGCCAGATGATGCGTGCCGCCCGGGTGATCGTGGACATCGGCATGCACCTGGGGCTGGAGATCCCGGCGGACTCGCCGTTCCACCCGGGCGAGCGCTGGACGGTCGACCTGGCGCAGGAGTTCTTCGGCCTGCACAGCGGGCGGCCGGCGGACTTCATCGAGAGCGAGCTGACCCGCTACCTGTCGATGCCGGGGCAGGCCATCGGCTACAAGCTGGGCGAGCGCGCCTGGCTGCTGGGGCGGGACAACGCCCGGGCCGCGCACGGGGATTCCTTCGACCTGAAGAAGTGGCACATGGCCGCGCTGTCGCAGGGCTCGCTAGGTCTGGACGACCTGGTGGACGAGCTGTCGCGGCTCTGACCGCACACCGCGCCGGGCATGACGGGCCGTCCGATCCCGCCGGGGAGCGGACGGCCCGTCGCCGTGCGGAGGCTCAGCAGCCGCAGTCGTCCGAGTCGGTGGGGGCGGTCAGCGGGTCGGCCTCGGCGCGCTGCTGGGTGCCCTGCCAGGTCTCGACCTCGAAGCCCTCGCGGATCCAGTACTCGATGCCGCCGAGCATCTCCTTGACCTGGAAGCCGAGTTCGGCCAGGGCGAGGGCGGAGCGGGTGCCGCCGTTGCAGCCCGGGCCCCAGCAGTAGGTCACGACGGGGACGTTCTTGTCGAGGAGCTTCTCGGCCTGCTCGGGGATCAGCGCGGTGGGCAGGTGGATCGCGCCGGGCACGTGGGCCTGGTCCCAGGAGGGCGTGGAGCGGGAGTCGATCAGCTGGAAGCCGAGGTCGGCGCCCTGCTCTCGGTGGGCCTTGAAGGCGGCGGCGACGTCGGACACGTCCGCGTGGAAGGCCAGGCTCGCGGCGAAGTACGCGGCCGCGGCGGCCGGGGAGGCCGGCGGGACCCGGAGCACGGGGTTGGCGGCGGCGGGGGCGGTGTTCTGGTTCTGCGTCGTCGTCATGGCTCAGAATCTACGAAGAGTCGATCAAGCCGGGAAGTGGATTTCCCCGGCCTTTCCCTTGTTCCTCCGGGGATTCCCCTGCTAGACCTCCTCCATGACCGGTTATTCCCCCGACGCCACCGACTGGCGGATCCTGGCGGCCCTCCAGCAGGACGGCCGCGCCAGTTTCACCGAGCTCGCCCGCACCGTGTCGATGTCCGCGAGCGCCGTCACCGAGCGGGTCCGCCGGCTGGAGGAGGCCGGGATCATCACCGGCTACACGGCGGTGGTCGACCACGAGAAGCTGGGCAAGGCGATCATGGCGCTGGTGCGGCTGCGCTACCCCCACGGCAACTACAAGCCGTTCCACGACTTCCTGGAGGCGACCTCCGAGATCCTGGAGGCCCACCACGTCACCGGGGACGACTGCTTCGTCCTCAAGGTGGCCGCCCGCTCGATGGCCCACCTGGAGGAGGTCACGGGCCGGATCGCCGGGCTGGGCCCGGTGACCACCAGCGTCGTGTACTCGTCCCCGCTCGCCCGGCGCCCGCTCAGCCCGTGACGCCGCCCGGCCGGTGACCGCGCGGCCCGTGACGCCGCTCGCCCGGTGACCGCGGCCGGGCTCAGTCCGCGGCGCCCGCCGTGCGGTGGCGCACCACGGAGCCGCCGCGCTGCTTGACGATCTCCAGCTGGGCCTGGACCCGGGTGCGCAGGTCGCCGACGTGGCTGACGATGCCGACACTGCGGTCCCGTTCACGCAGCGAGTCCAGGACGTCGAGCACCTCGTCCAGGGCCTGGTCGTCGAGGCTGCCGAAGCCCTCGTCGATGAAGAGGGTGTCCAGGCGCATGCCGCCCGCCTCGTCGGTGACCACGTCGGCCAGGCCCAGGGCCAGGGCGAGGGAGGCGAAGAAGGTCTCCCCGCCCGAGAGGGTGGCGGTGTCGCGCTCGCTGCCGGTCCAGGCGTCCACCACGTGCAGCCCCAGGCCGGAGCGCCCCCGTCCGCTCGCTCGGGCGTCGGAGTGCACCAGGGTGTAGCGGCCGCCGGACATGCGCAGGAGCCGTACGGTCGCGGCGGCGGCGACCTGCTCCAGCCGCGCGGCCAGTACGTACGCCTCCAGCCGCATCTTGCGCTCGTTGTCGGCGGAGGTGCCCGCGGTCAGTCCGGCCAGACGGGCCACGCGCTCGTACGCCTCGCGCAGCGGGCCCAGGGCGCGCAGCTCCTGCTCCGCCTGCCGCGAGAGCCGGTCCAGCTCGGCGCAGCGCACCCGGGCGGCGTCCACCGCCGAGCCGGCGGAGCGCAGCCGCGCGGCGGCCCGTTCCTCGGCGGCCGCGGCGGCGTCCGGGTCGGCCGGGGGCAGGGCGGCCGCGGCGGCGGTGTCCCGCTCGGCGCGCCGGTCGGCCAGCATCGCCTCCTCGGCCTGCCAGGCGTCGAGGCGGTGCTGGAGGGCGGTGCGCTCGTACTCGGGGAGCACGGCGTCGGCGGCCTGCTCGGTGGTGTCGAACCCGGCCTTGAAGGCGGCGTCGGCGAGCTGGTCGTCGGCCTCCTTCAGCCGGGCGGCGGTGGTCTCGGCCCGGCGCAGCGCGGCCGCGGCGGTGGTCACCATCCGGATCCGGTCCTCCAGCGTGCGGGCGCGGGCGGCGACGCTGGGCGAGTCGGCGCGGACGAGGACCAGTTCGGCTTCGAGAGAGGCCTGCTCCTGGTCGAGGGCCTCGCGCCGGGAGGCCCGGGCGGCGGCCCGGCGTTCGGCTTCGAGCCGGTCGGAGCTGCGCGCCTCGTGCTCCCGCTCGGCGCGGGCGAGCCGCTCGCGGGCGGTGTGGAGCGCGGCGGCGTCCGCGTGGGCGGCGGCGTGGCGGGCGCTCAGGTCGGCGGTGAGGTCGAGGAGTTCGGCGGTGGTGGCGTCCCCGGCGGCGGAGGCGGCCTCGGCCTCGGCCTCCCGGACGGCGGCGAGCCGCCGCTCGACGGCGGCCCTGCGCTCCTCGGCCCGCTCGAAGCGGGCGTGGGCGGCGTCCTCGGCGGCGCGGTCGACGTGCCCGGGGGCGGGGCGGGCGGGCGCGGGGTGCTCGGCGGAGCCGCACACCGTGCAGGGCTCCCCGGCGGTCAGGGCGGCGGCCAGCTCGGCGGCGATGCCGCGCAGCCGGGCCTCCTTCAGCTCCAGCCAGGTCTCCCGGGCGGCGGACGCCTCCTCGCGCGCCCGGAGCAGTTCGCCCCCGGCGGCTTCGGCGTCGGCGGCGAGGGAGTCGCGGCGCCGGGCGGCGGTCAGCTGCATCCGGGCCGGCTCCAGCCGCCCCGCCAGCTGCTCGGCGAGGGTGAGGGCCTGCTGCGCGGAGTCGACCCGCTCCTGGAGGGCGGCCCGGGTGGCCTCCCAGCGGGCGAGCCACTCGGCGGACTCCTGGTACCGCTCGTCGGCGTCCCGGGACTCCCGCTCCAGCGTGGCGCGCTCCCGGCCGATCTCGGCGCTGCGCTGCTCGGCGCGCTGGGCGGCTCCGGCCGCCCCGAGGTCCTCGCGCAGGCGCTGCTCGACGGCGGCGAGCTGTTCGGTGCCGGCTCCGGCGAGCGGCGGGGGCAGCTCCGCCCGGGCCAGGGTCTCGGCGTGTGCGGCGGTGAGGTGGGCGGCGGCCGCGGCCCCGCGCAGTTCCAGGGCGGGGGCCACGAGGGCGCCCCGGCGTGCCCGGTCCAGCAGGGCCCGTACCCGTTCGCGCTCCGGCGCGGCCTGCTCCAGCAGGGCCGCCCGGCGGGCGGTCTCGGCGTGGCGGCGCTGGAGCCGGTCGAGTTCCCGCGCCTCCTCGGCGTCGCGCCGGGCGGCCGCGTGGCGTCCTTCGACGGCGGCGAGCGCGTACTCGGCGACGGTGAGCCGCTCCCGGGCGGAGCAGCGGGCGACGGCGGCCCAAGCGCGGACGGCCTCGGCGAGGCCGGGGTCGCCGGGCTGGTGTCCGGGGAGCGGCCAGGCCCGCAGGTCGGCGCTGTGCCCGGCGGCCTGGGCGAGGCGCTGGGCGGCGGCGAGCACCTTCTCGTCGCCGGCCCGCACCTTGGCCTCGGCGGCGCGGCGGCGCTCGGCGAGCAGGGTCTCAACGGCGGCGAAGCGGCGGGTGTCGAAGAGCCGGCCGAGGAGCCGGCCGCGGGCTTCGGCCCCGGCCCGCAGGAACTGGGCGAACTCCCCCTGGGGCAGCAGGACCACCTGGCAGAACTGCTCGCGGCTCATCCCGAGGAGCTGTTCGATCTCCTCGCCGATCTCCTGGTGGGAGCGGCTGAGCGCGGTCCAGCCGTCGCCGGTGTGCTCGCGGAGCCAGGACTGGGCCTTGTCCTTGGTGGTGCCGGTGCCGCGCTTCTTGGGGCGGTCCTGTTCGGGGCGCCGGGTGATCTCCAGGCGGCGGCCGCCCGCGGTGAGTTCGAGGGTGACCTCGGTCGGGGTGTCGGGGGCGGCGTGGTCGCTGCGCAGGGTGGTGCCGGGGGCCTGGCGGGAGCCGGGGACGGATCCGTAGAGGGCGTAGCAGACGGCGTCGAGGACGGAGGTCTTGCCGGCGCCGGTGGGGCCGTGCAGCAGGAAGATCCCGGCGCCGGAGAGGGCGTCGAAGTCGATGGTCTGGGGTTCGGCGAAGGGGCCGAAGGCGGTGATCCGGAGCCGGTGGAGCCTCATCGGCCGGCCTCCTGACGGCCGTCCTCGGCCCGTACGTCCTCGAAGGCGCCGCGCAGCACGGCCCGCTCGGCCTCGTCGGCGGTGCCGCCGCCGCGGACGTGGGCGACGAAGTCCTCGGCGATCTCCTGGTCGCTGCGGCCCTTGAGGCGCTGGGCGTAGGAGGCCGTGCCGTCCTCCTCGCGGCCCTCGGGGTCGAAGGCGAGGCTGAGCGTGTGCGGGAAGCGGGCGGCGAGGCGGGCCATGGGGTCGTCGGGGCGGGCGGGGTCGGTGAGGGTGGCCTCGATCCAGGAGTCCTCGTACGCGGTGTGCGCGGGGTCGTCGAGGAGGTCCTCCAGGCGTCCGCGCAGCCGGGCGAGGGGGCGGGGGACGGGGGTGTCGATCCGTTCGGCGGTGATCTCCCCGGCCGGGCCGAGGTCGATCAGCCACATGGTCTTGCGGTGGGCGGTCTCGGAGAAGGAGTAGGCGAGCGGGGAACCTGAGTAGCGGACCCGTTCGTTGATCGTCTGACAGCCGTGGAGGTGGCCGAGGGCCGCGTAGTCGACCCCGTCGAAGACGGAGGCGGGTACGGCCTCGACCCCGCCGACGGCGATGTCGCGTTCGCTGTCGCTGGCCTGCCCGCCGGTGACGAAGGCGTGGGCGAGGACCACGGAGCGGGTGCCGGGGGCCCGGCCGGCCAGGTCGGCCCGGATCCGGTCCATGGCCGCGCCCAGTACGGCCTCGTGGCTGACCTTCTCGGCGGCGAAGGTGTCCTTGACCAGCGCCGGTTCCAGGTAGGGCAGCCCGTAGAAGGCCACGTCGCCGTGTACGTCGGCCAGCACCACGGGGTCGGCGCAGCCGGCGGGGTCGGTCCTGAGGTGGATCCCGGCCCGGACGATCAGCCCGGCGCCGACACCGAGGCGGCGGGCGGAGTCGTGGTTCCCGGAGATCATCACGGTCGGCACGCCGAGGTCGGCGAGCCGGTGCAGGGCGCGGTCGTAGAGCTCGACGGCGGGCAGCGGGGGCACGGCCCGGTCGTAGACGTCGCCGGCGACGAGGACGGCGTCGGCCTCGTGCTCCTGGACGGCCTCGACGAGGTGGTCGACGAACGCGGCTTGGGCGCCGAGCATGTTCACGCGGTGGAAGGACCGGCCCAGGTGCCAGTCGGAGGTGTGCAGGAACTTCACTCGACCGCTCCGACCCGCACGCTTGTTCTCCTCTGGCTCCGCACCGACCATCCAGGCTAACCCGTCGCCGGACGCGGCCCGGCCGGACCGGGATTCCGGGCCGCTTCCGGGCCGTTTCCGGGCCCGGACGGGGCCGGAGGGGCCGGACGGGGCCGGTGTGTTGCGGGACCGTGGCGCCGGCGCGAATACCGCGTGGCCGAACTCCGCCGGCGGCTTCGGGTACTTGAAGCCCTTCCGGGCCGCTGGTTGGCTTCGCGGCATGCCGTTCTCCGGACCCCCGCGCATCCGTCCCGCGCTGCTCGCCGCCGGCTCCGCCGCGCTCCTCGCGCTGACCGCGGCCGCGCCCTCGGCCGCCTCGCCCTCGGGCACCCCGCCCCCGGCGCCCGTTCCGGCGCCGCCGGGCGCGGCCGCCGCCGGCGCGGTGGTGCTCGACTGGTACGACGCCACCGCGCGGACCGTCGCCGCCACCGCCGCCCCGACCCAGATCACCAACAGCCGCACCTGGGCGATCGGCTGAACCGCCGCCGCCCGCGCCGCCCGCGAGGCCCCGGGCGGGCCGGGCCGGGGCCGCTTCCAGGACGCGGCCGTCGCCTCCGCCGTGCACGACGCGCTGGTCGCCCTCGCCCCGTCCCGCAAGGCCGACCTCGACGCGGCGCTCGCCGCCACGCTGGGCCGGATCCCGGACGGGCCCGCCGAGGAGCGGGGGGTGGCGGCCGGCTCCCGGCAGGCCGCGGCGGTGCTCGCGGCCCGCGCCGGGGACGGCCTCGACCCGGCCTCCTCGAACGCCCCGTTCGCGGTTCCGGGCGCCGCCCCCGGTGTGTGGCAGCCCACCCCGGACGGCTACGCGCCGGCGATCCAGTACGGCAACCGGCTGGCCCGGCCCTTCCTGCTGGACCGCGCCGACCAGTACCGGCTGGGCCCGCCGCCCGCGCTGGACTCGCGCCGCTACAGGGCCGACCTCGCGGAGGTGCGGGCGTACGGCGCGGCCGACAGCACGGTGCGCACGCCGCGCCAGACGGAGACGGCCGGCTTCTGGTACGCGGGCTCGCTGCCCCTGTTCACGGAGCCGCTGCGGGTGGCGGTGGCCCGCTCGCACGGCTCGGCCGCCGACCGGGCGTCGCTGGTCGCGCTGTTCCACGCGGCCTCGGTGGACACCCAGATCGCGACCTCCGACAGCAAGTCCACGTACCTGCGCTGGCGGCCGGTGACGGCGATACGGAACGGGACGGTCGACGCCGATCCCGCCTGGCGGCCCCTGCACCAGACCCCGTCCCACCCCGACTACCCCAGCGGGCACGCCACGTACGCCGGGGCGGCCCAGACCGTGCTGGACGCGCTCGTGGGGCCGGTGACCGCGCCGTTCGAGCTCACCAGCCCGGCCGCGCCCGGGGTACGCCGCACCTACACGGCGTGGAGCGGGCTCACCCGGGACAACGTGGACGCCCGCGTCTGGTCCGGGATCCACACCCGTACCGCGGACGAGGCGGGCGTACGGCTCGGCGAGGCCGTCGCCCGGCACGCGCTGCGCAACGCGGACCGCCTCCTGGGCGGGCGCCCGACCGGGGCTCAGCCCTCGCCGTAGGCCTCTCCGCCGAGCTCGAAGCCGGCGGTCCCGGCGGTGACGTCGGCGAGCCAGGCCCGGAAGGCGTCGACGTCCGATTCGGGGAGGCCGATCTCGATGGAGACGGCCTCCCCGTACCGCACGTCCAGCACGGTGCGGCCGGTGGAGCGCAGGTCGTTCTGGGTCTTGCCGGCCCGCTGGTGGTCGACGGTGACGGTGGCCAGCCGGTAACGGTGCCGGGTGACGGTCCCGATGGCGTCGAGCGCCTCGCCGACGACCCCGCCGTAGGCCCGGATGAGCCCGCCGGCCCCGAGCTTCACGCCTCCGTAGTACCGGGTGACGACGGCGACGGCGTACCGGACGTCGCGCCGGGTCAGCATCTGCAGCATGGGCACCCCGGCCGTCCCGCCGGGCTCGCCGTCGTCGCCGGCCTTCTGGACGGAGGCGTCGGCGCCGATCACGTAGGCGTAGCAGTTGTGCGTGGCGGTGGGGTGCTCCTTGCGGATGCGGGCGATGAACTCCTGCGCCTCCCGCTCGGTCGCGGCGGGCGCGATGGAGCACAGGAACCGCGATCGGTTGATCTCCGCCTCGTGCATCCCCTCACGGGCCACGGTCACGTACTGGTCTGCCTTCACCGCTCCACCCTACGGGGAATCGGACGGGTGTCCGCGCCGTTGATCCTGCCGAGCGATCCGGCGGGAAGGCCCGGCCGGACGACCCCCGGCAGGAGGCTGCGCACGTGTACGGCGACCAGGAGACCATCCGCAGGATCCTCACCGAGCTCGGGGACACCTGGGCCGTGGTGGGTCTGTCCAACAACTCGGACCGGGCCGCCTACGGGGTGGCGAAGGTGCTCCAGCGGTTCGGCAAGCGGGTGGTACCGGTGCATCCGAAGGCGGAGACCGTGCACGGGGAGCCGGGGTACCCGTCGCTGGAGGCGATTCCGTTCAAGGTCGACGTGGTTGACGTCTTCGTGAACAGCGCGCTCGCGGGCCGGGTCGCCGACGAGGCGGTCGCGGCGGGCGCCGCGGCCGTCTGGTTCCAGCTGAACGTGATCGACGAGGCCGCCTTCGCGCGGACCCGCGAGGCCGGGCTGGAGATGGTGATGGACCGCTGCCCCGCGATCGAGATCCCGGCGCTCTAGGTGTATTGACCCGCAGGGTTGTTAACTCGGCTGATGGGCGGGTGGCCGCCCAGTGCGGTGTGGCAGCGGTGGTGGTTGTAGGTGTGG
>NZ_JBWKEE010000033.1:0-76764 GCF_056435605.1 Streptomyces sp. NPDC043896 | reverse complement strand
TCCGTGCGGTGAGTTCCTAGACAGCTCCCACCACACCGGAGGTCTTCGTCATGTTCAAGACCTGCCGAGTGTCAACAACGCTCGTGATCAATACAGCTAGCGCGTGTTCGCGAGTCGCCAGATCGTACATGCGGTCGACACTGGGGAGAATTTACCGCTTGCGTGTGAGTTTCTCGGTGGATTCCCCCAAAGGGGGGAAGGGCGGCGATTCTCGCGTGACCTTGGAATTAAAGGAAAGGTGCCCCAGGTGGGATTCGAACCCACACTGTCCGCTGTTTGAGAGCGGCCTCTCTGACCAAGTTGGAGTACTGGGGCCTATGAAACGAAGGGATGAGGCGTCCCTGCGTGGCACCACCTTACAGGAGCTAGGTAGGCTCGGGGGAGCTGAATCACCTTGCAACAAGGAGCCTCCGTGACCGCCGAGCACGAGTCGACGCCCACGCCCGACGCCGACCAGTCGCACGTTCCGCCGCTGACGACCCGCGTCGTCATCGCCGAGGACGAGGCGCTCATCCGTCTCGACCTGAAAGAGATGCTCGAAGAGGAGGGCTACTCCGTCGTCGGCGAGGCCGGGGACGGCCAGACGGCCGTCGAGCTCGCGCGGGAGCACCGGCCCGACCTGGTGATCCTCGACGTGAAGATGCCCGTCCTCGACGGGATCTCCGCCGCCGAGAAGATCGCCGGGGAGTCCATCGCCCCCGTCCTCATGCTCACCGCGTTCTCGCAGCGCGACCTCGTCGAGCGGGCCCGGGACGCCGGGGCCATGGCGTACCTGGTCAAGCCCTTCAGCAAGAGCGACGTCGTCCCGGCCATCGAGATGGCCGTGTCCCGCTTCGCCGAGCTGAAGGCGCTGGAGAAGGAGGTCGCGGACCTCTCCGCGCGCCTGGAGACCCGCAAGCTCGTCGACCGGGCCAAGAGCATCCTGCAGACCCAGTACGGGCTGACCGAGCCGGCCGCGTTCCGGTGGATCCAGAAGACCTCCATGGACCGCCGCATGTCGATGCAGCAGGTCGCCGAGGCGGTCATCGAGGACGCCGAGGAGAAGAAGCAGAACGCCGGCAACAAGTAGTCCGGACACGAGTGAGGCCCGTCTCCCCCCGAGGGGAGACGGGCCTCACGGCATTTCGGGGCCGGCCGGCGGGGACTAGTCCTCGCCGAGGTAGGCCTTGCGGACGTCCTCGTTGACGAGGAGGTCCCGGCCCGGGCCCGACAGGACGATCTTGCCGATCTCCATGACGTGGCCCTGGTCGGCCAGCGACAGCGCGGCCTGGGCGTTCTGCTCGACGAGCAGGATGGTGGTGCCGACCGCCTTGAGCTCGGCGATCGTCGCCATGATCTTCTGCATCATGAGCGGCGACAGGCCCATGGACGGCTCGTCCAGCATCAGCAGCTTCGGCTGCGACATGAGCGCGCGGCCCATGGCGAGCATCTGCTGCTCACCGCCGGAGAGGGTGCCGGCGGCCTGCTTGCGGCGCTCTCCCAGGATCGGGAAGAGGTCGTAGGCGCGCTGGACGTCCTTCTGGATGCCTTCCTTGTCGTTGCGGAGGAAGGCGCCGAGGAGGAGGTTGTCCTCGATCGTCATGCGCGGGAAGATGTGCCGCCCCTCGGGGGAGTGGGCGAGTCCGAGCGAGACGATGTCGTGCGCCGGGACCTTCTTCAGCGACTTGCCCTGGAACTTGATCTGTCCGCCCTTGGGCTTGATCAGGCCGGACAGGGTGCGCAGGGTGGTGGTCTTGCCGGCGCCGTTGGTGCCGATGAGGGTGACGATCTCGCCCTCGTTCACGCTGAAGGAGATGCCCTTGACGGCTTCGATCTTGCCGTAGGCGACGCGGAGGTCCTCGACCTCCAGGAGTGCGGTCACTTGGCCTCTCCGTCCGTGCTGGTGGTGCCGGTGGTGCTGTCCGCGTCGGTCGCCGCCTCGGCCTCCGCCTCGGGGGCCTCGGTTTCGGCGGCTTCGACGGCTGCCTCGGCCTCGGCCACGACCTCGGCTTCCGCGGCGGCTTCGGCGGCCTCGACCTCTGCGGCCTCTTCGGCGCCGGGGGCGCCTTCGAAGGGTTCGCCGAGGTAGGCGGCGACGACGCGCTCGTCGCTCTGGACCTCGCCGGCGGTGCCTTCGATGAGCTTCTCGCCCTGGACGAGGCAGGCGACGCGGTCGCAGAGGTTGAAGATGAAGCGCATGTCGTGCTCGATGACGAGGACGGCGATGCCCTTGTCCCGGATGGCGAAGATGAGCTCTTCGGCGGCCCGGGTCTCCTGCGGGTTCATGCCGGCCGTGGGCTCGTCCAGGAGGATGAGGCCCGGGTCGCTGGCGAGGGCGCGGGCGATCTCCAGCTTGCGCTGCTCACCGTAGGGGAGGTTGCGGGCGAGGTGCTCGGCCTTGTGGGCGAGGCCGATGAACTCCAGGAGTTCCATGGCGCGCTCGCGGCTGGCCTGTTCTTCCCGGCCGAAGCTGGGCAGGCGCAGGAGGGCGGACCAGAGGCCTTCCTTGGTGCGGGTGTGGCGTCCGACGAGGACGTTCTCCAGGACCGTCATGTTGTTGAAGAGACGGATGTTCTGGAAGGTGCGGGCGATGCCGGCCGCGGTGACCTTGAAGGACTTGGGGGGCAGGACCGTGCCCTTGTACCGGACTTCGCCCTCGGTGGGGATGTAGAGGCCGGTGAGGCAGTTGAAGAAGGTGGTCTTGCCTGCGCCGTTGGGGCCGATGAGGCCGACGATCTCGCCGCTGCGGACGGTGAGGTCGACGTTCTTGACGGCGGTGAGGCCGCCGAAGCGCATGGTGACGCCTCGTGCGTCGAGGACGGTCTCGGCGGTTGCCGTGGTGGTCGTCGTCATGGATCAGGCCCCTGTCTTGCCGAGGACTGCGGGCGCTTCGAGGTCCTTGTGGAGCTCGAGCTGGTTGCGCCGGTTGGGGATGAGGCCTTCGGGGCGCAGGCGCATCAGGATGACGAGTGCGATGCCGAAGACGAGGAGCTGGTACTCGCCCAGGAACTGGAGCTTGTTGGGGATCAGGTAGAGCAGGGCGCCGCCGACCAGGGGGCCGGAGATGGTGCCCATGCCGCCGAGAACGACTGCGGCGAGGAGGAAAGCGGAGTTCGGCGGAGTGCTGTTGGCGAACTGGTACTGCTCGGGGGTGACGGTGTACTGCACGTGGGCCTGTACGACACCGGCGAGGCCGGCGAGGGTGGCGCCGAGGGCGAAGGCGACGAGCTTGACGCGGAAGCCGTTGATGCCCATGGCTTCGGCGGCGGTCTCGTCCTCGCGGATGGCGACCCAGGCGCGGCCGATGCGGGATTCGGCGCTGCGGCGGAAGACCATGACCACGATGAGGGTGATCAGGAGCAGCAGCAGGAAGTAGTTGGCGAAGCGGCCGATGGTGAATCCGGCGATGGTGTGGCTGGCGCCGAAGTCGAAGCCGAAGAGGTTGACGTTGGGGATGTTGGCGATGCCGTTCGGGCCGTTGGTGACGTCGGGGCCGGAGATGCCGTCCAGGTTGTTCATGGTGATCTTGAAGATCTCACCGAAGCCGAGCGTCACGATGGCGAGGTAGTCGCCGCGCAGGCGCAGGGTGGGGGCGCCGATGAGGACGCCGAAGACCATGGAGGCGAGGGCGCCGACGAGGAGTGCGGCCCAGAAGGGGAGGTGCACGCCGAAGGGGGAGTTGGGGGAGCCGGAGACCAGGGCCGCGGTGTAGGCGCCCACGCCGAGGAAGGCGACGTAGCCGAGGTCGAGCAGGCCGGTGAGGCCGACGACGATGTTCAGGCCGAGTGCGACGGTGGCGAAGATCAGGATGTTGACGCCGAGGGTCGCGTACTGGTCGTCGGTCTGGGTGAGGGGGAAGGCCATGGCCGCAGCGAAGGCGCCGACGAGGGCGACGTTGCGGTGCTTGGCGGTGAGGGCGGTGAAGCGGGCGACGAGGCCGCTCTTGTTGAGGGCACCGAAGCCGAAGCCTGCGGCGATCAGGAAGCCGATGAAGAGTTCCTGGTAGGGGGTGGTGATGCCGTAGGTGAAGATGCCGAGGGTGACGGCCAGCACGGCGGCGATGAGCAGGATCTCAGCCCAGGCGGGGAGGGCGCGGGCCGGGCTTGCGGTGTGGGTGGTGAAGCTGGCCTTGACGGTCGTCCAGACGTTGCCCGCGTTGTGCTTGAAGGTGTCCCACTGGCCGTCGTCGGGGTCGGCCGGCTCGAGCACGGGGCGCGTGAAGGGCAGGGCGAGGGCGCCGAGGACGCTGACCAGGGTGGTGACAGCGACGATGTAGCCGCCGGGCTCCAGGTTGACGACGCCGCCGAGCTGGACGGTGATCGTGACGACCGTGTACCAGGCGGTGGCGAAGGCGGCGAGGGCGGAGAGCTTGATGGCAGCGTCTGCGCCTGCCGGGGTGAGCCAGCCGAGGCCCTTGATGCCGTAGGAGGAGAGTCCGAAGAGCGTGGTCAGGGCGCCCGCGGCGAGGACGAGCCACTGGAGACCGCCGGGGTAGCCGTAGACGGTGAGGTTTCCGGGGAAGGCTGCGGTCCAGGTCCAGGACAGGAAGCAGGAGATGACGGTGAGGAGGCCGCCGACGGTTGCGAGGAGCCGGGCGGGCTTCTCGGGGATTGCGATGAAGCCGGTGTCGGCTGCGGTGTTCTGCGGGGTGTCCGCGGTGATGGTCGTCATGGTTCTCACGCCCTGTCCGCCACGCGCTCGCCCAACAGACCCTGGGGTCGGAAGAGGAGCACGAGGATGAGGAGTACGAACGCCCAGGTGTTGCCCCAGGACTGGCCGCCGAGCTGGCTCATGCCGGGTACGTCGGCGATGTAGGCGGTGGTCAGGGTTTCGGCGAGGCCGAGGACCAGGCCGCCGATCATGGCGCCGTAGATGTTCCCGATGCCGCCGAGGACGGCTGCGGTGAAGGCCTTGAGGCCGAGGATGAAGCCCATGCGGTACTGGACTTCGCCGTACTTGAGACCGTAGGCGACGGCTCCGACGGCGGCGAAGGCCGCGCCGAGGGCGAAGGCGACCGTGATGATGCGGTCGGTGTTGATGCCCATGAGCTTCGCGGTGTCGGGGTCCTGTGCGGTGGCCTGCATGCCGCGGCCGGTGCGGGTCTTCTTCACGAAGAAGCCGAGGAAGGCCATGGAGATGGGGGCGGCGATCAGCAGGAAGATGTCACCGGTCTGGATGGTGATGCTGCCGAGGTGGAAGGGGCCGCCGGGGATTTCGGGGAACTTGACGGAGGACTTCGCGTCGGGGTACCAGGCCCATACCGCCTGCTGGAGGACGATGGAGAGGCCGATGGCGGTGATGAGCGGCGCGAGGCGGGGTGCGCTGCGCAGGGGCCGGTAGGCGAAGCGTTCGGCGCCGACGGCGATGAGGGTGGCGACGATGACCGCGCCTATGAGCATGAGGGGCAGTGCGACCCACATGGTGGTGCCGCCGGGGAGCATCAGCCAGACCGTGAGGGCTCCGAACCCGCCGGTCATGAAGATCTCGCCGTGGGCGAAGTTGATGAGCTGGACGATGCCGTAGACCATTGTGTAGCCAATGGCGACGAGCCCGTACATGGATCCCAGTAGCAGGCCGTTGACCAGCTGTTGCGGCAGTTCGTGCACCGCAGGTCCTCCGAGTCTTTCGACGGATGTGACACCGCGCGGGGCGCAATGGTGCGCGCCCCGCGCGGCAGGTGAGGGGTGAGGGCTAGGGGGTCAGCCGGTGGGAGGTCAGCCGGCGAGGGTGCCGGACTCGACGGCCTTGAAGTCGTCGCCCTCGACCTTGTAGACGGTCAGCTGCTTGTTGGTGGCGTCGCCGAACTCGTCGAAGGAGACCTTGCCGGTCACGCCTTCGAAGTTGACGCCCTGGACGGCCTCAAGGACCTTGGCGCGGGCGTCCGAGGGCAGCTTGCCGTTGTTGGCCTCGACGACCTTCTTGACGGCCTCGATGACGGCCCAGGCGGAGTCGTACGAGTAACCGCCGTAGGCGGAGTAGTCGTCCTTGTAGCCGGCCTTCTTGTAGTTGTCGACGAACTCCTTGGCGGAGGCCAGGCTCTCGACCGGGGCACCGACGGACGTGCAGAGGTCGCCCTGGGCGCTCTCGCCGGCGAGCTCGACGTACTTCTTGTCCTTCACGCCGTCGCCGCCGACGAGCGGGATGTTGGTGCCGGAGGCCTTGATCTGCTTGCTGAGCGGGCCGGCCGCGGGGTACTCGCCGCCGTAGTAGACGACGTCGGCGCCCGAGGACTTGACCTGGGTCACGATGGCCGAGAAGTCCTTGGACTCGGGGTCGATGTGGCCCTCGCCGACGACCTGGCCGCCGAGCTTGGTGAACTCGCCCTTGAAGGTTCCGGCGAGGCCGGCGCCGTAGGTCTTCTTGTCGTCGATGATGAAGACCTTCTTCTTGCCCGCCTTGTTGAAGAGGTACTGCGCCGCGAACGGGCCCTGGATGGCGTCCGTGGTGGCGGTGCGGAAGTAGCTCTTGTAGGTGCGGGTCTTCTGGCCCTCGGCCCACTTGGGGCCCTGGGTCAGCGACGGGCTGGTGTTGGCCGGGGAGATCTGGGCCAGCTTGGCGTCGTCGAAGACCTTCTGCATGGACTCGGAGACCGAGGAGTTGAGCGGGCCGACGACGCCGAGGACGTCCTTGTTGGCCGTCAGCTTGGTGGCGTTCTGCTGGCCGGAGGAGGCCTGGGCCTGGTCGTCGAGGGCTTCGATCTTGAAGGTGACGCCCTTGACGTACTTCTTCTCGTTGGCCTGCTTGGCGGCGAGGTCCGCGGAGTTCTTGATGCCGAGGCCGAGGGCGGAGAGGTCGCCGGTCAGCGGGGCGTCGACGCCGATGACGACGGTGGTGCCGCCGTCGCCGGTGGCTCCGCCCTTGTCGTCGCGGGATCCGCAGGCGGTGAGGGTGAGGGCGCCCGCGGCGAGGGCGGCGGTCACGGCGATGAGCTGACGAGAACGCACGATCAGTCCTTTCCTGGCGCCGCGTCCCCCGTGGGACGCGTCGAGTCGAACGCGGGGAACCGAACTGAGAAATCCGGCGGTCGCGGTAACTGGCCGTGACTCTAGGCGGCTCATCGGCGGTTATGGAGGGCTGAGGCCAATGATGTGACTCTCTTGTTATGCCACGGCGTAATACATAGCGGTTCACGGCGGGTGGAACGGGGGAATTCAGGCCGGTTCGTCTTGTCCGCATTCTGAGACGGGGCAGGACCATCGGGCGGTTTGGGTCCTGACAGGCCAGGACTCTGGGGGTTTTTGGTCATGACGGCCCGGAGGGGGCCGCGTCTCGGGCTTCGGGACAGGCCCTGGTCAGTGCGACGGAAAGATCCCTGGCATATCGGTCACCAGGGATGTAACTGTGATCCTCTTTCTGGAATCCATTACTCAGGGTCACTTCCAGGAAAGGTAGTCCTGAATTCCGTGCTACATGCACGCAGTCTTTTGTCCGAATGAGAACCAACAGCTCGCGGACTTCTCCCGCCCCGACCGTGGCCGGGAGGGATGGCCGGATCGTCACGCTCAGCGCCTGCGAGGGCTGCCCGATCCGCTCCACCGTGACGGCCGGCCCCCACCCGGTCCGCACACGCACAGTGAAGGCGAAGGCGGCCCCGTCGGGCGCCGGCTCCACCGGGTCGCCGTAGGAGAGGGAGAGTGCCTGCGAGGGGGCGGGCGGGGTCCGGGGCGGCGGCGGATCGGGCCGCGCCGCGTACAGGCGCAGGGCGCCCGCGGCCAGGACGGCGGCGGCCGCCACGGTCAGCACGGCCCTGCGGTGGCGGGAGTAGCGGGAGCGGATCCAGGCCGCCCGGGGCGTACGCGGCCCCGTGTGCGGGGCCTGCCCGTCCCCCGTGCCCTCCCCCGGCTCCACCGGGCCGATGCCCGCGCCGGTCACCGCGGGGGTGCTGCCGTGGGGGCGGCGGTGATGTGCCGCGGCGCCGGTCCGGTTCCCATGCGGGGAACGCTAGACCGGCGCCGGGGGCTGCACAACGGCTCGTACCGGACGGGGTGTCAGGACTCCGTGTCGCGCAGCAGGCAGGTGAGGCGGGCGGTGCAGACGCGGCGGTCCTGCTCGTCGGAGATGACGATCTCATAGGTGGCGGTGGAGCGGCCCCGGTGGACGGGGGTGGCGACTCCGGTGACCTGGCCGTCGCGCACGCCGCGGTGGTGGGTGCAGTTGAGGTCGACGCCGACGGCGATCTTCTTGATGCCGCCGTGCATCATCGCGCCGACCGAGCCGAGGGTCTCGGCCAGCACGGCGGAGGCCCCGCCGTGCAGGAGTCCGTAGGGCTGGGTGTTGCCCTTGACGGGCATGGTGGCGACGACGCGCTCGGCCGAGGCCTCCAGGATCCGGATCTCCATGCGCTCGCCGAGGGCGCCCGCCGAGAACAGGGCGGGCAGGTCTATGCCCAGGGCCGCGTACTCGTCGAGGACTTCCTGGGGGAACTTCACGGCATGCTGCGCGGCCATGGGCCTGCTCCGTTCGTCAACGATCGTTAACCGGTGTCGGGGCCCGTTCTATCAGGCCGGTTCGAAGCGCACGACGACGGACTTGCTGGCGGGGGTGTTGCTGGTGTCGGCGGTGGAGTCGAGGGGGACCAGGACGTTGGTCTCGGGGTAGTAGGCGGCGGCGCAGCCGCGCGCGGTGGGGTAGTGGACGACGCGGAAGCCGGGGGCGCGCCGCTCGACGCCGTCCTTCCACTCGCCGACGAGGTCGGTGTACGAGCCGTCGGCGAGGCCGAGCTCGGCGGCGTCCTCGGGGTTGACCATGACGATGCGGCGGCCGCCGGTGATGCCGCGGTAGCGGTCGTCGAGGCCGTAGATGGTGGTGTTGTACTGGTCGTGGCTGCGCAGGGTCTGCAGGAGCAGCCGGCCGGCGGGGACCCGCGGGTACTCGACGGGGGCGGCGGTGAAGTTGGCCTTGCCGGTCTTGGTGGGGAAGCGGCGCTCGTCGCGCGGGCCGTGGGGCAGCCGGAAGCCGCCGGGGCGGGCGATGCGGGTGTTGAAGTCCTCGAAGCCGGGGACGACGCGGGCGATGCGGTCGCGGATGGCCCCGTAGTCCTTCTCGAACTCCTCCCAGGGGGTCGTCGAGGCGGTGCCGAGGACGGCGCGGGCCATGCGGGCGACGATGGCGGGCTCGGAGAGCAGGTGGGGGGAGGCGGGGGCCAGGTTGCCGCGGGAGGAGTGGACCATGCCCATGGAGTCCTCGACGGTGACGAACTGCCTGCCGCCCGCCTGGACGTCCTTGTCGGTGCGGCCGAGGGTGGGCAGGATCAGGGCGCACCGGCCGGTGACCGCGTGGGAGCGGTTGAGCTTGGTGGAGACGTGGACGGTGAGGGAGGCGCGGCGGATCGCGGCCTCGGTGACGTCGGTGTCGGGGGTGGCGCCGACGAAGTTGCCGCCCATGGCGAAGAGGACCTTGGCCCGGCCGTCGCGCAGGGCCTCGATGGAGCGGACCACGTCGTAGCCGTGCGCGCGCGGCGAGGTGATGCCGAATTCCCGGTCGAGGGCGTCGAGGAAGGCGGGTGCGGGGCGCTCGAAGATCCCCATGGTGCGGTCGCCCTGGACGTTGGAGTGGCCGCGGACGGGGCAGACGCCGGCGCCGGGGCGGCCGATGTCGCCGCGGAGCAGGAGGAGGTTGACGACCTCGCGGATGGTGGCGACGGAGTGCTTGTGCTGGGTGAGGCCCATGGCCCAGCAGACGATGGTCCGCTTCGAGGCCAGGACCATGGCCAGGGCGCGTTCGATCTCGGGGCGGGTGAGGCCGGTCGCGGTGAGGGTCTCGTCCCAGTCGGTGTCCTTCGCCGCGGCGGCGAGGGCTTCGTAGCCGTGGGTGTGCTCGCGGATGAAGTCCTCGTCGAGGGCGCCCTCCGTCTCGATGACGAGCTTGTTGAGCAGGCGGAAGAGGGCCTGGTCGCCGCCGATGCGGATCTGGAGGAAGAGGTCGTTGAGGGGGGTCCCCCTGAGCATGCCGAGGGGGGTCTGCGGGTTCTTGAAGCGTTCCATGCCGGCTTCGGGCAGCGGGTTCACCGAGATGATCTTCGCGCCGGCTTCCTTGGCCTTCTCCAGCGCGGAGAGCATGCGGGGGTGGTTGGTGCCCGGGTTCTGCCCGGCGACGATGATCAGGTCGGCGCGGTGGAGGTCTTCGAGGGAGACGCTGCCCTTGCCGATGCCGATGGTCTCGCTCAGCGCCGAGCCGGAGGACTCGTGGCACATGTTGGAGCAGTCCGGCAGGTTGTTGGTGCCGAATTCGCGGGCGAAGAGCTGGAAGAGGAACGCGGCCTCGTTGCTGGTGCGGCCGGAGGTGTAGAAGAGGGCCTCGTCGGGGGAGGCGAGGGCCCCCAGTTCCTCCGCGATGATCCCGAAGGCCTTCTCCCAGCTGACCGGCTCGTACCGGTCGGCGCCCTCGGGCAGGTACATCGGCTGGGTGAGGCGGCCCTGCTGGCCGAGCCAGTAGCCGCTGCGGGCGGCGAGCTCGGACACCGGGTGGGCGGCGAAGAAGTCCGGGGTGACCCGGCGCAGCGTGGCCTCCTCGGCGACGGCCTTGGCGCCGTTCTCGCAGAACTCCGCGGTGTGCCGCTCGTCGCCCTCGGGCCAGGCGCAGCCGGGGCAGTCGAAGCCGTTCTTCTGGTTGACCTTGAGGAGGGTGCGGGCGGTGCGGGCCAGGCCCATCTGCGCGTGCGCGACCTTGAGGGTGTGGCCTATCGCCGGGAGGCCGGCGGCCGCGTGCTGGGGCGGGGTGACCCGGGGTGCGTCCTGTACCGGGTCGCCTGTGGGCGGCTTGGTCGCCATCGCGCTCTCCTTCGAGCGTACGTACGGGTGCAGCACGTTCTGCCGCATCTCTCGATCCTTGCACGGCAGGCGGAGGGCGGGGAGGGCGGACCGGCGCTCCCGCCGCCCGGCGGACGTGCGCCGGGGGAGGCCGCCGGGGCGGGTGCGCCGGAGGAGGAGGCGGGGGAGCGGTGGCGGGAAGCGGTGGGGGGAGGGCCGGCAGCGGCCCGGCCCGGGCCCGAGGAGACCGCCCGAGCCGGAATTGTCAGCGGGGAGCCCTAGGATCGGGGACGTGGCAGAGACAGCATCGAAGAAGACCGACCAGCCGACCGCAGCGGACCGCCCCCGCCTGATGCTCATGGACGGGCACTCCCTGGCGTACCGGGCGTTCTTCGCGCTGCCCGCGGAGAACTTCACGACGGCGACGGGCCAGCCGACCAATGCCATCTACGGCTTCGCGTCGATGCTGGCGAACACGCTGCGCGACGAGGCGCCCACGCACTTCGCGGTGGCGTTCGACGTGTCCCGCAAGACGTGGCGCACGACGGAGTTCCCCGAGTACAAGGCGAACCGTTCGAAGACCCCCGACGAGTTCAAGGGGCAGGTCGAGCTGATCGGCGAGCTGCTCGACGCGATGAAGGTGCCGCGCTTCGCGGTCGACGGCTTCGAGGCCGACGACGTGATCGCGACGCTTGCGACGCAGGCGGAGGCCCTCGGCTTCGACGTCCTGATCGTCACCGGTGACCGGGACTCCTTCCAGCTGGTCTCCGAGCACACGACGGTGCTGTACCCGACGAAGGGCGTCTCCGAGCTGACCCGGTTCACGCCGGAGAAGGTCGAGGAGAAGTACGGGCTCACCCCGCAGCAGTACCCGGACTTCGCGGCGCTGCGCGGCGACCCGTCGGACAACCTCCCGGGCATCCCGGGCGTCGGCGAGAAGACCGCCGCGAAGTGGATCACCCAGTTCGGGTCGTTCGCGCAGCTGGTGGAGCGGGCCGAGGAGGTCAAGGGCAAGGCCGGGCAGAACTTCCGGGACCACCTGGAGGCCGTGAAGCTCAACCGTGTCCTGACCGAGATGGTCAAGGACGTGGAGCTCCCCAAGACCCCGGCCGACCTGGTCCGCGCCCCGTACGACCGCGGCGCGGTCACCGGCGTGCTGGACGTGCTGGAGATCCGCAACGCCTCGCTGCGCGAGCGGCTCCTTGCCGTGGACCCGGGTGCCGCCGAGGCCGAGGCCCCCGCTCCGGCGGCCGGTGTGGAGCTGGACGGATCGGTGCTCGGCGCGGGCGAGCTCGCGCCGTGGCTGGAGGCGCACGCGGGCGGCCCGCTGGGCGTGTCCACCGTCGACAGCTGGATGCTCGGCACGGGGAACGTCAGCGAGATCGCCCTCGCCTCGGCGGGCGGCGCGGCCGCCTGGTTCGAGCCGTCCGAGCTGGACGAGGCCGACGAGCGGGCCTTCGCCGCCTGGGCCGCCGACGCGGAGCGCCCCAAGGTGGTGCACAACGCCAAGGGCCTGATGCGGGTCTTCCCCGAGCACGGCTGGACCCTGGCGGGCGTCACCATGGACACCGCGCTCGCCGCCTACCTGGTCAAGCCGGGCCGGCGTTCCTTCGCGCTGGACGTGCTGTCCGTGGAGTACCTGAACCGTGAGCTCCAGCCCCCGGCCGCCGACGGGCAGCTGGCCTTCGGCGCCGACGAGACCGCCGAGGCGGACGCCCTGATGGCGCAGGCCCGCGCGGTCCTGGACCTGGGCGACGCGTTCACGGCGAAGCTGCCCGAGGTGGGCGCGGTCGAGCTGCTCCACGAGATGGAGCTGCCGACGTCCGAGCTGCTGGCCCGGCTGGAGCGGGCGGGCATCGCCGCCGACCGGGACCACATGGAGGGCATGGAGCAGCAGTTCGCCGGTGCCGTGCAGCAGGCGGTGAAGGAGGCGCACGCGGCGGTCGGGCACGAGTTCAACCTCGGTTCGCCCAAGCAGCTCCAGGAGGTGTTCTTCGGCGAGCTGGACCTGCCGAAGACGAAGAAGACGAAGACCGGCTACACGACGGACGCGGACGCGCTGGCCTGGCTGGCCACCCAGACCGACCACGAACTGCCGGTGATCATGCTGCGGCACCGGGAGCAGGCCAAGCTGCGGGTGACCGTCGAGGGCCTGGTCAAGTCGATCGCCGCCGACGGCCGGGTGCACACCAGCTTCAGCCAGACCACCGCCGCGACGGGCCGGCTGTCGTCGACCGACCCCAACCTGCAGAACGTGCCGGTGCGCACCGACGAGGGCCGCGCCATCCGCCGCGGCTTCGTCGTCGGCGAGGGCTACGAGTCGCTGATGACCGCCGACTACAGCCAGATCGAGCTGCGCGTCATGGCCCACCTCTCCGAGGACGAGGGCCTGATCGAGGCGTTCCTGTCGGGTGAGGACCTGCACACCACCGTCGCCTCGCAGGTGTTCGGCGTGGAGCGCTCCCAGGTCGACGCGGAGATGCGCCGCAAGATCAAGGCCATGTCGTACGGCCTGGCGTACGGGCTGTCCGCCTTCGGGCTCGCGCAGCAGCTGAACATCGAGCCCGCCGAGGCGCGCGGGCTGATGGAGACCTTCTTCGAGCGGTTCGGCGGGGTCCGCGACTACCTCCAGCGGGTCGTCGACGAGGCCCGGGCGACCGGCTACACGGCGACGGTCTTCGGCCGCCGCCGCTACCTGCCGGACCTGAACAGCGACAACCGCCAGCGCCGTGAGGCCGCCGAGCGGATGGCGCTGAACGCCCCGATCCAGGGCACCGCGGCCGACATCGTCAAGGTCGCGATGCTGCGCGTGGACAAGGCCCTGACCGAGGCCGGGCTGAGCTCGCGGATGCTGCTCCAGGTCCACGACGAAATCGTCCTGGAGATCGCCCCGGGCGAGCGGGAGCGGGTCGAGGAGCTGGTGCGCCGCGAGATGGGTGCGGCCGTGGAGCTGCGGGCCCCGCTGGACGTGTCCGTGGGGGTCGGCGGCGACTGGGAGTCCGCCGCGCACTGAGGTCCGTACGGTGCTCCCGGCGCCCGTCCCCGCTACGCGGTGGGGACGGGCGTCCGCGTTTCCCGGTCCGGGCGCCCGGGCCGGTTCCGGTCGCGGTGCCCGCGCAGCCGGACGAGGGCCCCGTACAGCAGCAGGCCGACGGCGAGGCCGCCGCCCGCGCCGAAGCAGACGGTCGGGATGATGTCGAACGGGGTGCGGATCCGGTCGTGGAACGTGTAGAAGCGGATCACCCGCAGGGTGATGCCGATCGCCGCGCAGCCGCCGATCAGGGCGGCGGCGCCCCACCGCTCCGCCCGGCCCAGCACCGGCACGCAGGCGGGGGCGGGCGTGGCCGGGATCCGCCGCAGGCCGCTCAGCGTGAACCAGAGCAGCGCGCAGGCGGCCACCGCCGAGGACCCGTACTGGAGGTAGGAGTAGAGGGGAAGGCCGAAGGCGAGGGGGTCACCGAGCCAGGGCAGCAGGTTCGTCCCCCAGCGGTCCAGGTGCGTGAAGCTGTCCCACGCCACGTGGGTGAGCGAGCCGGCCACCGCCGAGAGGTAGAACCACAGCGCGAGCCCGGGCAGTCGGCGCTCCCGCCAGCTCTCGCCCCGCACGAAGGCGTGCACCCTGCCCCGCCGGGCGCGCGGCAGCAGCGCGACCAGCGGTTCGCGCAGCAGCAGCCAGCACGCGGCGAGGAGCGCGGTCAGCACGGCGTCCACGGTGGCGATGCCGGGCAGGGAGTGCGTGAACTGCCCATAGCCCATGACGCCGTTGACGACGGCGTCCGCGAAGTAGAAGGTGTCCGGCGCGAAGGATCCCAGGACGAGCGCCGAGGCGACCAGCGGCCCCCGGGCCCGCCCGGCCCGGCGTATGGCCGGAAGTACGGCGGCCGCGTGGCTGAGAGTGAACGGCACGGTGTCTCCTAGGGCTTTCGACGTCCGGACAGTATGCGTGAGCTGCGAGGGAACGTGGGGATGTCGTGAACACCGCGCCTCCGTTCGTGCCGTGTGCAGCGAGTTGACGTACTGTCACGCGGACGTCTAGGGGAGGGGACCGTCATGTCGGCACGGATATTCGGACGCGGGCTGCGCAGGGGCGCCGCCGCGGCTCTGGTCTCGGCTCTGGTCGCCGCCGCCATGACGGCCTCGCAGGCCCGGGCGGGCGCCGGCCAGGAGCCGACGGCGGCGGCAGGCGAGGAGGCCGCCCCGGCGCCGCGGGCGGCAGCCGGCTCCGGCGGCGACTCCGCCTACTTCACCGAACTCCCGCCGCTGATCAGCCCTCAGCCGCCGGCCGTCGTCCTGCCGGAGGACCAGCCGGCCGCCGCCGCGCAGCCCGAGCCCGCGCCCGTGCCCTCGCCCCCGGCGGTGCCGGCGGTGGCCGCGCCCGTGGTGGAGGGGGCGCAGGGGATACCGGCGAGCGTGTTCGCGGCGTACCGGGCGGCCGAGGAGCGGGTGGCGCAGAACGACCCCGGGTGCGGGCTGCGCTGGCAGCTGCTCGCGGCGATCGGCAAGGTCGAGTCGGGGCAGGCGCGCGGCGGGCAGGTGGACGCCGCCGGGACCACGCTGCGGCCCATCCTGGGGCCCGTGCTCGACGGCAACGGCTTCGCGAACATCTCCGACACGGACGGCGGGGCCTACGACGGCGACGCCCGCTACGACCGGGCCGTGGGGCCGATGCAGTTCATCCCGTCCACCTGGGCGGCCTGGGGCCAGGACGCGAACGGTGACGGCAGGCGCGACCCGAACAACGTCCACGACGCGGCGCTGGCCGCCGGACGCTACCTGTGCGCGGGCGGCCGGGACCTGCGGACCGGGGCGGACCTGGACAGGGCCGTGCTGTCGTACAACCAGTCCGGGGAGTACCTGCGGACGGTGCGGTCCTGGTTCACGTACTACCTCCAGGGGGCGCACGAGGTTCCGGACGCGGGCGGCAGCGGCGGCGGCGGCGGTACGGGCGCGGGCGCCCCGGCGGGCCGGCCGGCGGACCCGGAGCCCACCCCGACCCCGACGCCGAGCCCCACGCCCACCCCGACCCCGAAGCCGACGCCGAGCCCGAAGCCCACCCCGACCCCGAAGCCGACCCCGAAGCCGACGCCGTCGACGACGCCGAGCCCGAAGCCCACCCCGACCCCGAAGCCGACGCCGTCGACGACGCCGAGCCCCACCCCCACGCCGACCCCGAAGCCGTCGACGACGCCGAGCCCCACCCCCACGCCGACCCCGAAGCCGTCGACGACGCCGAGCCCCACGCCGACTCCGACCGCCACCCCGAAGCCCGGCCCCTCCGCGTCCGTGTCCGCGTCCCCGACGTCGGCCGCGCCCGCGCCCACGCCGAGCCCCACCCCGGCCGGTTAGCCGGCCGGGCCGGTCAGCCGTTGCACCAGGGCGCCGACGGCGACCGGAGGCACGGACTCGGCGGCACCGGCCTGTCCTCGTGGATCTGGAAGGCCGCCCCCAGGACGATCACCGTCACCGTGCCCATCGCCATCACGGCCTGGGTCACCGCCGTCACCCCGGCACCCCGCCGGGACGCCCGCAGCCCCGCCCGGGCCATCAGCGCGGCCAGCACCCCGGCCGCGACGAGGTACCCCCACACCGGGTGGGGCCCGGAACCCGAGGCCGGGTCGAAGTCCAGCCCGCTGAGCACCCACACGAAGAAGACCCCCGCGAGCGCCATCAGTTCGAGGAGGATCAGCCCCACGGCCCCGGCGATGTCGGCGCCCAGCTTCCTGCGCCGCGCCGGGGCGGCCGTCGGTGTGTCCATGTCCTCAGCGTGCCCGCGGCGGCCGCCGCGGACATGAGTACCCGTACTCAGGTGCCGTCCGCGCCGGGGCGGTTCCAGACGGTTCTCATCTCACCCGCGCGTTGCTACGGTACGCCTCCCTGACGCCCCATCAGATTCCGGAGGCTCCGCCGTGCGCGCACTCGCCGCCGCCGCCATCGGGCTGGCCGCCGCGCTGGCCCTCGTCCTCGCCGTCACGGCCGCCGGGGTGCCGGAGGGCAAGACCTCGCCCAAACCGCTGCTCACCACCGCGCCCGCCGCGCCCGGACAGTAGAGGAGGTCCGGCCGTGCGACGCAGAGCGAGCCTCGTACTGCTTGCCCTGGCCGTGTTCTGCGCAGCCCTCGCACCGCTGCTGCGCTGGTACGCGTACCCCCGGCTCGCCAAGATCCCGCCCGGCCAGTACCAGGAGATGGTCCTGGAGGCCAAGGACGCCACCCTCCTCGACTACGCGGGCGGCATGCAGCCCAAGAAGGTCGACAAGGTCACCATCGTCCAGACCCTCAAGGGCAACGTCGAGGCCTCCAGGGAGATCGAGGCCGACGCCGGCAAGGACGTCGTCGTCTGGGACACCCTCTCCTACATCATCGGCCCGGACGGAAAGATGGTCTCCCGGATCCCCGAGCGCTACATCTTCGACGCCCACACCCAGGACCCCGTGCACGCCACCGGCGAGATGGTCGACGGGGACCCGGTCAAACGCGAGGGCATCGAGTTCAAGTGGCCCTTCTTCACCGAACCGCGCGACTACCTCTACTTCGACGCGCAGACCCGCACCTCCTCGCCGATCCACTACGTCGGACCGCGCACCTACCGGGGCATGGACGTCTACTACTTCGAGCAGACCGTCCCCTGGACCAAGGTCCCCATGCCCAAGAAGATGCCGATCGAGGGCATCGACCCGGCCACCATCGAGCAGACCACCGGCACCACCCTCTGGTACACGGTCACGGCCCGCTTCTGGGTCGACCCCGTCACTGGCGCACCCGTCAACGCCGAACAGGACATCCAGCAGGAGATGCGCGGCGGCATCGCGGCCGGAGCCCCCGAGGGCAGGCTCACCGCCTTCGCCGGGCACGTCACCATGCGGGAGGACTACAAGAAGCACACCCTCGCCCTGGTCTCCGCCAACCGTACGAAGGTCCTCGCACTGCACACCTACGCCCCGGCCGGCCTCGCCCTGGGCGGGGCGGCGCTGCTCGCCGCCGCGCTCTGGCTGGAGGCCCGGGGACGCCGCGGCCGGCCCGCCCCGGTCAGCGGCCCCTGAGCCGCGCGTTGGTGTGCCGGGTGGGCTCGGCCGTGGCCGGGTCCTCCGGCCACGGGTGCTTGGGGTAGCGGCCGCGCAGCTCGGCCCGCACCGCCCGGTAGCCGCCCTGCCAGAAGGAGGCCAGGTCCGCGGTGACGGCGGCCGGCCGCCCGGCCGGCGACAGCAGGTGGACCAGTACGGGAACCCCCGCCACCCGGGGCGTCTCGGCCAGCCCGAACAGCTCCTGGAGCTTGACCGCCAGCACCGGCTGCCCGGCCGCGTAGTCGACGCGGATCCGCGAACCGCTGGGCACCTCGATCCGCTCCGGCGCCAGCTCGTCGAGCCGGGCCGCCTCTCCGCCGGCCCAGGGCAGCAGCCGGTTCAGGGCCTCACCGGCGTCGATCCGGCCCAGGTCGGCGCGGCGGCGGGCCCGCGACAGCTCCGGCTCCAGCCAGTCGTCCGCCCGCTCCAGCAGCACGGCGTCGTCCGACACGTCGGGCCAGGCGCCGCCGAGCGTACGGTGCAGGAACCCGAGGCGGGCCCGCAGCGAGACCGCCTCCGGCGACCAGCGCAGCAGCCCCAGCCCCTCGGCGCGCAGCCCCGCCAGCAGGGCCGCCCGCACGAGCGCCGGAGCCGGGTCCCGCAGCGGGCGCGCGACCAGCTCGATCGCGCCGAGCCGCTCGGCGGAGCGGGCGACCACGTCCCCGCCGTCCCAGCGGACCTCCTCACCGGAGGACAGCAGGTGCGCGGCGGCCGCCCGGGCGGTGTCCTCGTCGATGACGGCGGCCAGCCGGACCCGGGCGGACGCCGCGTGCGCGGCCCGGTCGGCCACGGCCACGGCCAGCCAGGGCGCCTGACGCAGGGCGGACCCGTCCCCGAGCTCGGCCCCGGTGCCGGAGGCCATGAGGTGGCTCCCCGCCCCCTTGGCCCGCGCCACCCGCTCGGGAAACGCCAGGGCCGTGACCAGCCCGGCGGCACGGTCGTCGGACAGCCCGGCCGCGACACCGGCGGCGTCGGACCCGGCACCCGCGACACCGGCGGAGCCCGCCGCGCGTTCCAGGCGGGCCGCCTCCGCGCGCCAGCGGGCGCCGTACGCGTCGCCGCCCCGGCGGGCCGCACGCCACGCGGCCGCCAGGTCGTCCCCGTACTCCCGCGGCGGCTCCTCGCTCAGCAGCGCCACCACCTCCGCCGCCCGCCGCGCACCCACCGCCCCGGCGCCGTCCAGCAGGCCCCGAGCCAGCCGCGGGTGCAGCCCCAGCCGGGCCGTGCGCAGCCCGCGCGGCGTCGGCCGCCCGGCGGCGTCCACCGCCCCGACGGCCACCAGCACCTCCCGGGCGGCGGCCATCGCCCCGGCCGGCGGCGGATCCAGCAGCGCCAGCCCGGCCGCGTCCGGGTCGCCCCAGCAGGCGGCCTGCAGCGCGAACTGCGCCAGGTCCGCGATCCGGATCTCGGGGGAGGGGAAGGCGGGCAGCCGCGCGTCCTCCGCCTCGGCCCAGCACCGGTACACCACCCCCGGCGCCTCGCGCCCGGCCCGGCCCGCCCGCTGGCGGCCCGCCGCGCGGGAGGCCCGTACCGTCGCCAGCGCGCCCAGCCCCCGGGCGTGGTCCACCCGGGGCTCGCGCGCCAGCCCGGAGTCCACCACCACCCGTACGCCCGGCACGGTCAGGCTCGACTCCGCCACGGCGGTCGACAGGATCACCCGGCGGTGCGGCGACGCCGTCAGCGCCGCGTCCTGCACGGCGGCCGGCGCCCGGCCGTGCACCTGGAGCACCTCCGCGTCCACCCCGGCCAGCTGCCCGGCGACCCGGGCGATCTCGCCGACGCCGGGCAGGAAGCACAGCACGTCGCCGGACCGTTCCGCCAGGGCCCGGCGCACCACCGATGCCACGTGCGAGAGCTGCGCCGGGTCCACCCGCATGCCGTGCGGAGGCCGCACCGGCCGGGCCGGCGGCGCCCACACCGTCTCCACCGGGTACGCGACCCCGGCGGCCTCCACCACCGGGGCGTCCCCCAGCAGCCGGGCCCAGCCGGCCGCGTCGGTCGTCGCCGAAGCCGCCACCAGGCGCAGCTCCGGGCGCAGGGTCTCGCGTACGTCCAGCAGGAAGGCGGCGACGGTGTCGGCGTCCAGGTGCCGCTCGTGGCACTCGTCCAGGACCACCACGTCCACCCCGGCCAGCTCCTGGTCGCGCTGGAGGCGCTGGAGCAGCACCCCGGTGGTCACCACCTCCACGACCGTGTCCCGGCCCACGGCGCGCTCCCCGCGCACCGTGAAGCCCACCGAACCGCCGACGGCCTCGCCGAGCAGCCACGCCATCCGCCGCGCCGCCGCCCGGGCGGCGATCCGGCGGGGCTCGGCGACGACGACCCGGCGCCGCGGGCCCCCGCCCGCCAGCCCGGCCAGGACCAGCGGCACGAGGGTGGTCTTGCCGGTGCCGGGCGGGGCGCACAGCACGGCCGTGCCCCGGGAGTCCAGCGCCGAGACGAGGGCGGGTACGGCCTCCCGTACGGGGAGGGCGTCGAGGGCGGCGGTGCGGACGGAGGAGGCCGAGGAGGTCAAGGGATCAGTCCCGCTCGCAGACGAAGATCGCCGTGCCCGGGATCAGGTTGCCGCGCAGCGGGGACCAGCCGCCCCACTCCTGGCTGTTCCACTCCGGCCACTCCGGCTCCACCAGGTCCAGCAGGCGGAAGCCGCCCGCCACCACGTCCCGGACCCGGTCGCCGACGGTGCGGTGGTGCTCGACGTAGACGGCGCGGCCCTCCTCGTCCTGTTCGACGTACGGGGTCCGGTCGAAGTAGGACGCGGAGACGGAGAGCCCCTCGGGACCCGGCTCGTCGGGGAAGGCCCAGCGGACCGGGTGGGTGACGGAGAAGACCCAGCGCCCGCCGGGGCGCAGGACGCGGCGGACCTCGCGCATGACGTTGACGGGGTCCGCGACGAAGGGCACCGCCCCGTACGCGGAGCAGGCGAGGTCGAAGGAGCCGTCGCGGAAGGGCAGCCGGCCGGCGTCGGCCTCGACGAGCGGGACGTCCCCGCCGATGCGCAGGGCGTGCTGGAGCTGGCGGTGGGAGAGGTCCAGGGCCACCGGGCGGGCGCCCTGGGCGGCGAGCCAGCGCGAGCACTGGGCGGCGCCGGCGCCGATCTCCAGGACGTCCTTGCCCTTGAGGGAGGCGGCCGGGCCCAGCAGCGCGGCCTCGGCCTCGTCGAGGCCCTCGGGGCCCCAGACGAAGCGGTCGTCGCCGAGGAACGCGCCGTGTTCGCTCTGGTACTCGTCCGCGTTGCGGTCCCACCAGCCGCGGCTGGCCCGGCTGCTCTCCGCCTCGCCCGCGACGCGCCGGGTGGCCTCGGCGTCGTCCCAGGTGTCGCCGTCCGTGCCGGGGGCGGCTTCGCGGGCGTCTTCGGGGGCGTAGTCCTCTTGGTTCATGGGGCCCGTCGTCGTAGTCTGCGGATGGCTGGATGCTTCCGGTGGCCGGAAAAAGCGTGCGGGCCGGTCATCACCGCGTCCCCGCCCACGAATTGCGCCGGTTATGCGGTGATCTGCCCGCGGTGTGCGCCTTCGCGCATTGACCCTGTCCGGCTGCCCCCGTATGCTACAAGTTGCGCCGCGAGCCTGTGCTCCTCAGACCTAGCAGGCTGCGCTTGCATCTGTTAGATGTCCCCTCGGTTTTCGAGGCCCTCCCCCTTTCAGGGGATCTTGGGGCTTCTTTGGCTGTCCGGCTTCTTCGGCAGGTGCCGATAAGGGCTCCCGGCGTAGCAGTACCTACGACTTTCTGTCCGTAACCGGAGCCCTTTCCCACATGACGAGCAGCACCGAGACCACCGCCACCACCCCTCCGCAGGTAGCGGTCAACGACATCGGTAACGCGGAAGCCTTCCTGGCCGCGATCGACGAGACGATCAAGTACTTCAACGACGGCGACATCGTCGACGGCGTCATCGTGAAGGTCGACCGGGACGAGGTCCTGCTCGACATCGGTTACAAGACCGAAGGCGTGATCCCGAGCCGCGAGCTCTCGATCAAGCACGACGTCGACCCGAACGAGGTCGTCAAGGTCGGCGACGAGATCGAGGCCCTGGTTCTCCAGAAGGAGGACAAGGAAGGCCGCCTGATCCTGTCCAAGAAGCGCGCTCAGTACGAGCGTGCCTGGGGCACGATCGAGAAGATCAAGGAAGAAGACGGCATCGTCACCGGTACCGTCATCGAGGTCGTCAAGGGTGGTCTCATCCTCGACATCGGCCTCCGCGGCTTCCTCCCGGCCTCTCTCGTCGAGATGCGCCGCGTCCGCGACCTCCAGCCCTACGTGGGCAAGGAGCTCGAGGCGAAGATCATCGAGCTGGACAAGAACCGCAACAACGTGGTCCTGTCCCGCCGCGCCTGGCTCGAGCAGACCCAGTCCGAGGTCCGCCAGACGTTCCTCACCACCCTGCAGAAGGGTCAGGTCCGCTCCGGCGTCGTCTCCTCGATCGTCAACTTCGGTGCCTTCGTGGACCTGGGTGGCGTCGACGGTCTGGTCCACGTCTCCGAGCTGTCCTGGAAGCACATCGACCACCCGTCCGAGGTTGTCGAGGTCGGCCAGGAAGTCACCGTCGAGGTCCTCGACGTCGACATGGACCGCGAGCGCGTCTCCCTGTCGCTGAAGGCGACGCAGGAGGACCCGTGGCAGCAGTTCGCCCGGACCCACCAGATCGGCCAGGTCGTCCCGGGTAAGGTCACCAAGCTGGTTCCGTTCGGTGCGTTCGTCCGCGTGGACGAGGGCATCGAGGGTCTGGTCCACATCTCCGAGCTGGCCGAGCGCCACGTGGAGATCCCGGAGCAGGTCGTCCAGGTCAACGACGAGATCTTCGTCAAGGTCATCGACATCGACCTCGAGCGTCGCCGGATCTCGCTGTCCCTCAAGCAGGCCAACGAGTCCTTCGGTGCCGACCCGGCGTCGGTCGAGTTCGACCCGACCCTGTACGGCATGGCCGCGTCCTACGACGACCAGGGCAACTACATCTACCCCGAGGGCTTCGACCCCGAGACCAACGACTGGCTCGAGGGCTACGAGACCCAGCGCGAGACGTGGGAGCGCCAGTACGCCGAGGCGCAGGTCCGCTTCGAGCAGCACCAGGCCCAGGTCATCAAGAGCCGCGAGGCCGACGAGGCCGCCGCTGCCGCGGGCGACGTCGCCCCGGCCGCCGGTGGCAACGCCGGTGCGGGCGTCTCGGGTGGTTCGTACTCCTCCGAGGGTGCGGACGAGACCTCCGGCGCCCTGGCGTCGGACGAGGCCCTGGCCGCGCTCCGCGAGAAGCTGGCCGGCGGCCAGAGCTGATCGCAGCGCATCACACTCCGGTGTGAGCTGAGCTGAACGACGAGGCCCGTCCCCTTCGGGGGGCGGGCCTCGCCGCGTTGCCGGGCGGGGAGCTCGCCGCGTTGGGGGGAGGGGGTCCTCGCCGCGTTGGCGGGAGGGGAGAGACGGCGGTGCGCGGCGCCGGCGGGGCCCGGGCCGGCCACCCTGGGCTCGCGCTCCGTCGCGTTGCGTTTCTGTTAACGCGGCCGACCGGGGAATGGTCGCGCGGCCCCGGACGTTCTTCGCAGGGAACACGGCACGAGGGAGGAGTGGTGACAGTGCTTGATCCACAGGGTCTGTACGAATGGGATGCCAAGGGTCTGGCGGTGGCCGACCTGGCGCTGACCCAGGACTCGGCCGGACTGGTCATGCTGTACCACTTCGAGGGGTACATCGACGCGGGAGAGGCCGGCGAGCAGATCGTCGAGCGGCTCCTCGACACCCTGCCGCACCAGGTGGTGGCCCGGTTCGACGCGGACCGGCTGGTGGACTACCGGGCCCGGCGCCCGCTCCTGACCTTCCAGCGCGACCACTGGACCGAGTTCGAGGAACCCCGCCTGGAGGTGCGCCTGGTCCAGGACGCCACCGGTGCGCCCTTCCTGCTGCTGTCCGGCCCCGAGCCGGACGTGGAGTGGGAGCGCTTCGCCGTCGCCGTCCGGCAGATCGTCGAGCGCCTCGGCGTCAGGCTCTCGGTCAACTTCCACGGCATCCCGATGGGCGTGCCGCACACCCGGCCCGTCGGCATCACCCCGCACGGCAACCGCACCGACCTGATGCCCGGCCACCGCAGCCCCTTCGACGAGGCCCAGGTGCCGGGCAGCGCGGAATCGCTGATCGAGTTCCGCCTCGGCCAGGCCGGGCACGACGTGCTCGGCGTCGCCGCGCACGTCCCGCACTACGTCGCCCGCTCCCCGTACCCGGACGCGGCACTGACCGCGCTGGAGGCCATCACGGCCGCCACCGGGCTGGTGCTGCCGGCCGTCGCGCACGCCCTGCGCACCGAGGCGCACCGGACCCAGACGGAGATCGACCGGCAGATCCGCGAGGGCGACGAGGAGCTCGTCAGCCTCGTCCAGGGCCTGGAGCACCAGTACGACGCCGCGGCCGGCGCGGAGACCCGGGGCAACATGATCGCCGAGCCGGCCGAGATCCCTTCGGCGGACGAGATCGGCCGAGAGTTCGAGCGGTTCCTGGCCGAGCGCGAGGGCGAGGGCTAACCGCCCCGCCCTCCGGCGGCCCCGCGCCGCCGGATCCGCGCGTGTGATCGGGCCACGGGCGGGTGTTCCCCGGCGGGGGGACACCGCCTAGGGTTCTGAGCATGCTGAAAGTGGGCCTGACAGGCGGAATCGGTGCCGGCAAGAGCGAGGTCTCGCGGCTGCTGGCGGGGTACGGGGCGGTCGTCGTCGACGCCGACCGGATCGCGCGGGAGGTCGTGGAGCCGGGCACGCCCGGACTCGCGGCCGTCGTCGAGGCCTTCGGGGACTCCGTGCTCACCGCCGACGGCCGGCTGGACCGGCCCGCGCTCGGCGCGATCGTCTTCGCCGACCCGCAGCGGCTCCAGACCCTGAACGCCATCGTGCACCCCCTCGTGGGAGCCCGCTCCGCCGAACTGGAGGGGGCGGCCGGACCCGACGCGATCGTGGTGCACGACGTACCGCTGCTCACGGAGAACGGCCTCGCGCCGCTGTACGACCTCGTCGTGGTCGTGGACGCGGCCCCCGGCACGCAGCTGGCCCGGCTGACCGCGCTGCGCGGGATGACCGAGGAGGAGGCCCGGGCCCGGATGGCCGCCCAGGCCACGCGCGAACAACGGCTGGCGGTGGCCACGCTCGTCATCGACAACGACGGCCCGCTGGAGGCGCTGGAACCCCAGGTGCGCAAGGTCTGGGAGGAGCTCACCGCGAGGGCCGCCGCGGAATAGCCGCTGCGGCGGAGGGCGTTGAACGCGCCCGTAGAGGGAAGGAAAGACATCGTGTCCGAAACCACGCCCCCGCCGTCGCCCGCCGGATCCTCGGGTTCCGTGAGCCCGGAGACGCACGTCATCGACTACCGGGCCGCCGAACAGCTGCTGGACGCCCGCGACCCGCGCGGCGCGGTCCGGCTGCTCGACTCCGTCATAGCCGCGCACCCCGAGAACACCGCGGCCCGACTGCTGCGCGCCCGGGCCTTCTTCGCGTCGGCGCAGCTGCGGCCCGCACAGCTGGAGTTCGAGCTGGTGCTGGAGCGGGAACCGGACAACGCCTTCGCCCACTTCGCGCTCGCCCGCACCCACGAGCGGTCCGGGCGCCCCGAGCAGGCCCGCCGTCACTTCCGGCTCGCCGCCGCCCTCGACCCGCAGCCCGAGTACCTGGAGGCGGCGCGCTTCGAGAGCTGAGCGGGGCCGGGCGGCGGGGCGCCGCCGGGCCGGCCGGCTCAGCGGGTGCGCGGGGGCTCGTACGGGGGGACGTCCGGGCCCGGCTGCCAGTGCGGGCCCTGGTGGCGGTGCCGGACGACCACGGCCAGGTCGACGGCGGCCACCAGCGCGAGCGCCGCGCAGGCGGCCGCCCACCCGGGGCGGCCGGCCAGCACGAACGCGACCGCCCCGGCGGCGGCCCACAGCAGCCCCCACAGGCTCAGCCAGAACCGCAGCCGCAGCGGACTGCGGGCGGTCACCGGCTCGTTTCCGGTACGCATGGGCCATCGCCTCGCCAGGAACGGAGGCCTTTCTCCCATGGTCCCACGCGGGGCGGCCCGGGGGCCGGCTCAGGGCCCGCGCTCGGGGCCGGCTCAGGGGTTGAGCTTGTGCACGGCCGTCGTGGTCGTCTTCTTGAACGCCGGCACGGGGGCGTCCGGCAGGTTGCCCATCTGGCCCCACTTCACGACCGTCACGGTGGAACCGTCGCGTCCGATCCCGTACAGGTGCACGCCCGGCTCGGACTCCGGGATCGAGGCGCCGACCCCGTAGACGTGCGCGCCCTCCTCGACGGCCAGCTTCCCGTAGTCCTGCCAGGACGCCGTCCCGCCCGGGTTCGCCCGCAGCCAGTCCGCGGCGCAGCCGGCGACCTTGCGCTCCAGGGCGGCGGCGAGCTTCACGGCGGCGGCGTCCGAGGCCGTGCGGACGGAGATCTGTACGGCGCCGGTGTCGAACTCGGTGCCGAAGACGCGGTGCCGGCTGCCGGCTTCCGGAAGCACCCCGTCCAGGCAGAACGGAGCGTCCTCGGGCAGTCCGTTGGTGACCTTGCCGGAGTACCAGGCGGAGGAGGGGTGGGGCGGCAGGTCGGTGCCGTTCAGGAAGCCGGGGGCGGTGGCGGCCGCGGCGGTGGCCGGGGCGGTGAGGACGAGGGCTGCGGCCGCCGCGAGGACGGCGGTGGCGAAGGCCGAGGCGCGGGTGGTGGAACGTCGGAACACGGTGTCTCCCCGTACGAGATGTGGTCGGCGTGCGGTGCGGTGCGTCGCGGTTGCGGCTGCGATTGCGTCTGCGGCTTTTGGGGCCGCGGTTGCCGTGCGACGGGGGACAGCCTTCCCCGGTCCGGGGCGTCCGCGCACCGGTTCGCACCGGAACCGGGACACTGGAACGGCTGTGGACGCCGTCACCTGGGGAAACACCCCTGGCATGGAACGGGGTCACGGGACGGGGGAACGTCGTGGGGGAGCCGGAGACCGAGGAATTCGCTCGGCTGATGCGGGAGCTGAAGGAGAGCGCGGGACTGAGTTACGGGGTGCTCGCGCGTCGGCTGCACACGAGCACCTCGACCCTGCACCGGTACTGCAAGGGTGAGGCGGTGCCGGCCGAGTTCGCGGTGGTGGACCGCTTCGCCCGGGCCTGCGGGGCGGCGCGCGAGCAGGCGGTGGACCTCCACCGGGCCTGGCTCCTGGCGGACGCCCGTCGCCGCGCGGCGACCCGGGCCACGCCTACGCCTACGGCGGCCGGGGCGGGTACGGGAGCGGGCGCGCCGGGAAGCGGGGCCGGTGCGGGAGCGGGAGCGGGAGCGCGGGGCGAGACGGAGGCGGCGCCCGGAGACGAGGGAATCCCGGCGGGGGAGCCCGCTGACGGGGGCGTGCCTGAGGACGGAGCCGGAGCCGTGGGCGGAGCCGGGGCAGTGCCCGGGGGTGGAGCCGAGCCGGCAGCCGGAGCGGTGCGGGGTGGCGGTGGCGGAGCCGGGGCCGTGCCCGGGGGCGGGGCGGTGCCCGCAGCCGGAGCCGGAGCCGGTGCCGGAGCCGGAGCCGGTGCCGGAGCCGGGGCCGGTGGCGGTGCCGGTGCCGTGCCTGGGGGCGGGGTGGTGCCCGCAGCCGTACTCGGTGCCGGTGGTGGGGCCGGAGCGGGGCCCGGAGCGGTGCCCGCAGCCGCTGCCGCGCCCGCAGCCGGGGCTGGGGGCGGCGCCGAGCCGGCAGCCGGTGCCGTGCCCGGGGGCGGAGTCGGGCCGGGAGCGGGCCGGGCGGGTGCGCCGGAGTCCGGGGCCACGGCCGCGCGCCGGGACGGGGCCGGGGGCGCGGTCGAGCGCGGCACGGGGCGGGGCCGGCGGGGGTATCGGCGACGGGTCGTGGGGATCGGCGTGGCCGGGGTGGTGGCGGCCGCGGTGGCCGTCGGCGTACTCGCGGCGGCCGGGCCCGAGACGGGGTCACCGCGGACGGGGCCGGCGGCGGGGCCCGCCGTACCGCCGGCCGCGCCGTCGGCACCCGCGCCCGCACCGAGCGGGCCGACGGGCACGGCCTCCGCCCTGCCCCCGCCGTCCCCGACGGCCCCGGCCGCGCCGACCGCCTCCGCGACCCCCGGCACGCAGCCGCCCGCGTCCCCGGCCGCGCCGGCGACGGCACCGCTCACGGCGGCCGTGCGGTCCCACGTCTGGGCCGCGGGCTGCGACCACGCGTACCTCTCGGAGCGGGCCCCGGAGTCCGTCCCCGCGCCGCCCGTCGAGGCGGACGCACCCGCCTGGGCGCGGGCGCAGCGGGCCGTGCACGCCGGGACCCAGATCGTCGAGGTCACCCTCCACGGAGCGGGGGAGGGGGCCGTGGTGCTCCAGGGGCTGGAGGTGCGGGTGACCGGGCGCCGGACCCCGCCCGCCTGGAACGTGTACCGGATGTCCCAGGGCTGCGGCGGGGCCCTGACCCCGGCAGGGTTCGCCGTGAACCTGGACGCGCCGAGGCCGCTGGCCCGGCCCCTCGCGGGCAACGACTCCGGGACGCGGCTGCCCGCCCCTGCGTTCCCGCTGCGCGTCTCGGCGACCGAGCCGGCCGTGCTCCGGGTGACGGCGTCCGCCACGGGCTGCGACTGCGACTGGTACCTCGACCTGCGGTGGAGCGGGCCCGGCGGCTCCGGCACCCTGCGCCTGGACGACCACGGCTCGCCCTGGCGCACGAGTGCCGTGGCCGGGCGTCCCGAGTACGGCTTCGCGAGCGAGCTGGGCCGCTGGGCACGCTGACCCCGGCCGGGCCGCTGCGGGGCCGCACCAGGCTCGTACCAGGGCCGCAGCGACAGCGTATGCGCAGGTCAGCGGCGTCTGTCAGTGGCCCCGCCTAGACTCGGCAGCAGTGGATCCGCCATGACCGGGCGGATCCGGCAGCAGGGAGGGGGACCCCGTGGGCGCGCAGCCGCCGCAGCCGTCGTTGCTGCGTCATGCAGCGGTGTTCCTCCCCGCCGCCGTACCCCGGGAGGGCCGGGTGGCGTTCTGGTGCCCCGAAGGGGACCCGTTGCCCGAGCGGGGGACCGCGCACCCGCTGAAGGTGGTGCGGCCCCACGGGGACGGCGTCCGCACGCGTACGGTGCCCGCGGTGGCGCTGCCGCTGGCCGACGCCCTGACCGTGCTGGTGCGGGCGGCCCGCAGCCCCGCCGCGCATCCCGCCACCCGCGCCTGGGGCACCGCCGCCTCGCAGGCGCTGGCCCTGGCCGCGCGAGGGCGCCTGCTTCCCGGGCTCACGGCCGACGGGGTCGACGCCTGGCGCGCCGGGCCGCTGGACGCGGAGGACGTCGGGTACCTGCGCGCCGTCGCCGCCGCCCTGCCGTACGAGGGGTACGCCACCCCGCTCGCCGGACGCCGCCCGCTGACCCTGCCCGAACCGGAGGCCCTGGTCCGGGCCTTCCTCGACGCCGTCGCCGACGTGCTGCCGCGTACGCCCGCCGCGCGGTTCGCCGCCGGGGGCCCGTTCGCGGCCGTGGAGCCGCAGCGGGTGCCCGGGATACAGGAGTGGGCGGCGCAGGTGGCGGCCGGCGCCGACACCGGGGTGGGGATCTCGCTCCGGCTCGACCTGTCCTCCTTCCGCCTGTTCGACGAGGCCGAGCCGGAGGACGTCCGCCGCGCCGGGGCCGCCGTGGTCCAGGTGCACAGCCTGGCCGACCCGACCCTGGTCACCGACGCCGGGCAGCTGTGGGCCGGGGCGGCGGCCGCCGGGTTCGGCCCGCGCGCCCGGATCGACGCCGTGCTCGCCCTGCGGCGTGCCGCCCGGGTCTGGCCGCCGCTGCTGCGCCTGCTCGACCAGCCCGTGCCCGACGCCCTTGCCCTGTCCGACCCCGAGCTCGGAGACCTGCTGGGCACCGCCGCGACCCGGCTGGCGGCGGCCGGGGTGCCGGTCCACTGGCCGCGCGAGCTGGCCCGTACGCTCTCGGCGACCGCCGTGGTGCGCCCGGCCGCGCCCGGCTCCGCCACCGACGGCACCGCGTTCTTCGACGCGGCCGCGCTGTTCTCCTTCTCCTGGGAGCTGGCCCTCGGCGGGGACCGGCTCACCCCGGGCGAGATGGACGCGCTCGCGCAGGCCCACCGGCCCGTGGTGCGGCTGCGCGACCAGTGGGTGCGGGTCGATCCGGAGCTCGTGCGCAAGGCGCGCAAGCGGGAGCTCGGCCTGCTCGACCCGGTCGACGCGCTGGCCACCGTACTGACCGGCACGGCCGAGGTCGGCGGCGAGGCGGTACCGGCGGTCCCGGTGGGGGCGCTGGCCGCCCTGCGGGACCGGCTCACCGGTGAGCTGCCCCCGGTCGCGCCGCCGGCGGCGCTGAAGGCGACCCTGCGGGACTACCAGCTGCGCGGGCTGGCCTGGCTGGACCTGATGACCTCGCTGGGGCTGGGCGGCTGCCTCGCCGACGACATGGGCCTGGGCAAGACGGTCACGCTGATCGCCCTGCACCTGCACCGGGACCGCCCCGAGCCCACTCTCGTGGTCTGTCCGGCGTCGCTGCTGGGCAACTGGCAGCGGGAGATCGAGAAGTTCGCCCCCGGCACCCCGGTACGCCGTTTCCACGGCGCCGGCCGCAGCCTCGACGGACTCGCCGGCGGCTTCGTCCTCACCACGTACGGCACGATGCGCGCGGCGGCCCCCCGGCTGGCCGGGCAGAGCTGGGGCCTGGTCGTCGCCGATGAGGCCCAGCACGTCAAGAACCCGCACTCGGCCACCGCGAAGGCGCTGCGCACCATCCCGTCCCCCGCCCGGGTGGCCCTCACCGGGACCCCCGTCGAGAACAACCTCTCCGAGCTGTGGGCGCTCCTCGACTGGACGACGCCGGGCCTGCTGGGCCCGCTCACCACCTTCCGCGCCCGGCACGCCCGCCCGGTCGAGCACCAGCAGGAGGAGGACGGGGGAAACGAGGCGGCGGTGGCCCGGCTCGCCGCGCTCGTCCGGCCGTTCCTGCTGCGCCGCAAGAAGTCCGACCCCGGCATCGCCCCCGAGCTGCCGCCGAAGACGGAGACCGACCATCCGGTGTCCCTGACCCGTGAGCAGGTGTCCCTCTACCAGGCCGCGGTGGACGAGGCGATGGCCGTGATCGAGGCGAGCGAGGGCATGGAGCGGCGCGGCATGATCATGAAGCTGCTCGCCTCGCTCAAGCAGATCTGCAACCACCCCGCGCAGTTCTTGAAGGAGCACCTCCCGAAGGAGCCCGGCCCGAACGGCGCGAGGGAGGCCGAGCCCCGGATCGCGCACCGCTCGGGGAAACTCGCCCTGCTGGACGAGTTGCTGGACACGATCCTGGCCGAGGACGGCTCGGTGCTGGTCTTCACCCAGTACGTGACCATGGCCCGGATCCTGGAGCGGCACCTCGCCACCCGCGGCATCCGCTCGCAGCTCCTGCACGGCGGCACCCCGGTGGCGCGCCGCGAGGAACTCGTCGACCGCTTCCAGTCCGGCGAGGTCCCCGTGTTCCTGCTGTCCCTCAAGGCCGCCGGGACGGGCCTCAACCTCACCCGCGCCGGGCACGTCATCCACTACGACCGCTGGTGGAACCCGGCGGTCGAGGAGCAGGCCACCGACCGTGCCTACCGCATCGGCCAGACCCAGCCCGTCCAGGTCCACCGCATCATCGCCGAGGGCACCGTCGAGGACCGGATCGCCGAACTGCTGGAGGCCAAGCGGGCCCTGGCCGATGCCGTCCTCGGCTCCGGCGAGGCCGCGCTGACCGAGCTGACCGACCGCGAGCTGGCCGATCTCGTCTCCCTGCGGAGGCCGTCGTGATCACCGCGCGGGACGACCGCCGCCGCACCTTCGAGACCGTGCCGGCCGGGGTGGAGGCCGCGACGTGGTGGGGCCGGGCCTGGGTGGCCGCGCTGGAGGAGCGCGCGCAGGACGCGGCCCGCCTCCAGCGCGGGCACGCGTACGCCGCCGAGGGCCATGTCGACGCGGTCACGGTCACGCCCGGCCGGATCGTGGCCTACGTCCGGGGCAGCCGCGCCCGCCCGTACCGCACCGAACTGTCCCTGCCCGCCTTCCCGGACGCCGAGTGGTCGGCGCTGCTGGAGGCGGTGGCGGCGGACCCCGCGGCCCTCGCCGCGCTGCTGGAGCGGGAGGTCCCGCAGTCCCTCGCGGACAGCGTGCTGCCCGGCGCGGGCGAGCTCGTGGCGCGCTGCTCCTGCCCGGACACGGTGCGGCCGCCCTGCAAGCACGCCGCAGCCCTCTGCTACCGGGCGGCGCGGCTCCTCGACGCCGACCCCTTCGTCCTGTTGCTCCTGCGCGGCCGCGGTGAGCGCGAGCTCCTCGACGAGCTGGCCCGGCGCAACGCCGCCCACGCCGCGCGCGAACAGCCCGACGCCGCCCCGGACTTCCCCGGAGTCCCGGCCCGTGCGGCGCTGACCCGGCGCGTTCTGCCGCCGTTGCCCGCCCCGCTCGCCGCCCCCTCGGCCGCGGGCCTGCCGCCCGCCTACCCCGCCGACCCGGCGGCGCCGGATCCGCTGGCCCTGGACCAGCTCGCCACCGACGCGGCCGCCCGCGCGCTGGCGCTGCTGGCCACGGGCGAGGACCCCGTCGGCGGGCTCACCCTGTGGCAGGACGCCGTCCGGCTGGCCTCCGCGCACCCCACCTCGGGCCTCACCGGCTCCGCCCGCGCCCTGTACCGGGACCTGGCCCGGGCCACGGGCCGCAGCACCACGGACCTGGCCCGCGCCGCCGCGGCCTGGCGCCAGGGGGGCCTGCCCGCCCTGACCGTCCTCGACGAGCCGTGGGACCCCCCTGCCGGGCCGTTCGACCGGGCCCGTCCCGCCCTGCTCGCCGCCGGCCAGGGCTCCTTCCGTCCCGAGCGCAACCGCCTCACCTCCCGTACCCGTCAGCTCCGCCTGAGCCGGGAGGGCCTCTGGTACGCCTACGAGTCCCGCCCGGACGCCGACGACTGGTGGCCCACCGCCGTCCCGGCACCGGATCCGGTCACCGCGCTGCTCCGCTGACCTCGCCCGCCCAGGCGGCGAGGGTGGCGAAGTCCCGGTCGCGCAGGCCGTGGCGGGGGTGGATGCGCAGCAGGAGGCTCGGCGCGGGGTGGTGGGTGGAGACCCAGGCCCGGTCCTGCGGGGTGATCATGTCGTCGACCCAGGCGAAGGGCCGGTCGCCCGCCCAGTCGAGGAGCGGGCGGGTCTTCCAGAAGAGGCCGTCGGGGTCGCGGGCGAAGAGCTCCGGCCACTCCACCACGGGCAGGTCGGCGGGGAGTCCGATGTGCGGCGAGATGAGGGTGTTGGCCTGGTGGGTCCAGGCCGTGGCCCAGGCCAGGTCGAAGGGGAGGGCCTGGAGGCGGGCACCGTGGGAGGGGTGGAGGCGCACCCGGACTCCGCGCCGGGCCTTGCGGGACTCCGGGTCGCGGTAGGAGAGCCAGACGTCAGGGCGCATGCGGTGGCTCGTGTAGCCGCGCAGACCTGCGAAGAGGGCGCGGAAGGGGTTGAGGGGGCCGTCCACGTCGAGCAGGAGGAGCGGTCGTTCAGTCATGAAGTAGGCAGTACCCAGTACACGATGGAGTGAAATGCCTACCGCCTCTATAACCCGAATGGGTTTAACGCGTTGTTTCCGGTGCGGGCTCGACGCCCCTGAAACCCTCCGGAAGGCAGGAAACTGATGGGACACAGTCGTCGGAACGGCTTGATCGCGGCGATGGTCGCGGGTGGCGGACTGGCGGTCGCGGGGGTGGGCGGCCTCGCGTATGCCGACGCCGAAGCGGGCGGCACGGCCGAGCGCTCCCCGGGTCTGCTCTCCGGGAACCTGGTGCAGCTGCCCGTGAACGCCCCGGTCAACGTGTGCGGGAACACCGTGAGCGTGGTCGGGCTGCTCAACCCGGCCGCGGGCAACCGCTGTACCAACGCCGCACCGGACGGGAAGCCGGACCCCCTGCCCTCCCATCCGTCGAAACCCGGGTCCGGTCACGGTGGAGGGGCCTCGGCCCAGGGGAGCGGAAAGGATTCCCCGGGGCTGCTGTCCGGCAACGGCCTCCAACTGCCCGTCGACCTCCCGCTGAACGTCAGCGGGAACTCGGTGAACGTCGTCGGCGTCGGCAACGGCTCCCACGGGAACACCTCCGTGAACGGCGAGACCCCGACCGGCGGAAAGCCGGCCCAGCCGCCCGCCGGCCCGCCTCCCGTCGCCCAGCGGCCGGTGACCCCGCCCGTCCCGCCGGCCCCGGTTCCGCCGCGTGACCCGTCGGCCCTGGCCCACACCGGTTCCGAAGGCCTCGGCTACCTGCTGCCCGGCGGCGGCGCCCTGCTGCTCGGCGGGGCGCTGCTATACCGTCGCTTCCGCCTCGGCTGACGGGACCGCCCGCCAGCCGTCCAGGACGGCGTCGATCCGCGCCGCCAGCCGGGCCCGGGCCGCGAACCGGGGCACCCCCGCCATCAGCAGCGCGTCGTACTCCGTGTCGGTGTGCCGCACGGCGGCCCGTACCGCCACCGAGACCGCCTGCTCGTCGAGTGCCCGGCCGGCGGCGGTACGCCCGACCCGGCCGCTCCCGCGCAGTGAGGCGTGGGCGGCGATCGACTGGGCGCGGTCGGCCGGGCAGCCGGGGAACAGCCTGCGTATCTCGGCGGCGAAGGCCGCGGTGAACCGGACGTCCTCGGCGGCACGGCGCAGCCGGTCCCGCTCCCGGCGCCGGGCGCGGGCATCGGCGTCGGCGAGGCAGGCGCGCTCGGCCCGGGCCAGCGCGGCGTCCTCCACCAGCAGTCCTTGGCGTTCGTAGCGGCGCCGCCCCCGGTGCCGGCGCACCACGACGGCGTGCAGCGAACTGGCCTCCCGGGCCCGGCGGGTGAGCGCCGCGTCGCCGCGCGGCAGGTAGACGAGGTGGCCGAGGTCGGCGCAGTCCAGGCAGCGGGGCACCCCGGATTCGCGGACGAGGTGCCGCAGCGGCCCCCGCCGGCACGTGGCGCAGTGGATCGGCTTCAGTGATTCGAAGACGACGAGACTCATGCCGTTGTGATACCGCCCGCCGACCCCTCTATCACCTTGCAGGGCAAGGTTGTTGGTCTTTCATAAAATCCGACCGGATGTCATGAGGTCCGTCTACCGTGAGCCCCTGGCAAGGAGGAGCACATGGGTGGACGGCAGGCGACGGTACGGCGTCCGAAGGCGAGACCGAGGGCGAGATCGAGAGCGAGGGCGGCCGCGAGCTCGGGCCTCACGGGCCGGGAGATCGTCATAGAGCCCGGCGGCTGCACCGGATGGCACTACCACCACGTGCCGCTCATGGCGGTGGTCAAGTCCGGGACCCTCACCCGGTTCCTGTCCGACGGCACCGTCGAGGTCCACCCGACGGGAGCCACCTTCATCGAACCGGCGGGCGCCGCCAACGTCCACCTCGGACGCAACCTCGGCACAAGGCCCGTCGTCCTCCAGGTGACCTGCGCCCTCACCGAGGACGACCCCTGGTCGGTACCCGCCCGGCCGCCGCTCGACGCCACGCCCTGCGGCCCCCAGACTCCTCCCGGGGGGACCCACGGCCCCGAGGACCCCCGGTGCGCCGCTCAGACCAGCCGGCGTATCTCCCCGCGCACCCGGTAGAAGCCCCCGCTGGCCGCATGCAGCCCGTCCACCACGTAACGGGCACCGACCTCCCGGATCCCGCGCGGGAACTGCACGTTCCAGCCGTGCTCGAAGCCGTCCGAGACCACCTGCACCCGCATCCGCCCGCCCTGCTGGACGCACTCCACGACCACGCCTCCGGCCGGGACCGAGGCCACCGAGACCGTCGCCACCGCCGCGGCGGAGGCCGCCGGGGTGAAGACCGGCAGCGCCGCCGCCGACTTCACGTCCACCGCCGTCGGCACCGTGCCCTGCTGCGCGGCGGCGATCGCCGCCTCGCTCGCGTCCACGCACACCAGCGAGCCGTCCGTCGTGACGAGGTAGAGCCGCTCGTCCAGGTACTGCATCGACAGCGCGGACCCGCCACCGGTACCCAGCTTCCACAGCCGCCGCCCGTCGGCGTCGAAGCAGTACACCGACGAGGAGGAGTCGCCCGCGAACACATGACGGCCGTCCGGCGAGGTCGCGCACGAGTACACCGCCGCGTCGCACGGGTACGCCGCCTCGACGCGCCCCGTCGCCTTCGACAGGCGCTGCACGGTGTTGCGCACCGTCCCCGCGTACACCGCGTGCTCCTCCTGCCAGCCGAACAGCACCCCGCCCGGCGTCCTCGTGTGCCACAGCTCGCCCGTGCCGTCGGCCGCGTAGGCCGTCACACCGCCGCTGTGCCCGTGGTAGACCGCCCGCTCGTCCGCGCGGACCATCCAGGCCCCCGTACCGGCGGACCGCCGCGACCACTGGTGCTCGTCCTCGTGGTCGATGACCGTCAGACCGCCGTTGGCGTCGGAGACGTTGAGCACGCCCTCGTGGATGTCGAGCCAGTAGATGTCCACGTCGGCGGCTATCCCGTACGCCGCGAACGGCACCTTGGACGACAGGTCGTACACCGTGCCGTCGTCACAGCCCGCGTAGATCCAGAACTCGTCCGCCACCAGGCACTTCACACCGTCCGGCAGGGAGTAGCGGGCCAGCACCTCTCCGCCGTGGCTCACCGTGTACACGTCCCCCGCCTGGTTGCCCACCCAGCAGCGGTCCTCGTCCACGTGGATGCCGAACGCCGAGGAGCCGGTCCGGAAGCGCCACAGCACCGGCGCCACCGCCCGGGCCGTCGACGGCGCCGAAGCCACCTGCCGACGGGTCACCGAGCGGGCGGCGCGCGCCCCCTGCACCGCCGGGGCATACCCCTTGCGGACCTTCTCGCCGATCTTCTTGGCCGCCGCCGCGCGGGCCTTCTCGGCCGTCGGGAACGAGGAGCTCTGCATCTGGCCGGTCGCGCCGATGCGGCCGTACCGGACCGAGACGGCCGTGCCGTCCACGGTCACCTCGTAGAACTTGTGCGCCGCGCCGTTCTCCTGCGACAGCTCCAGATAAGTCGTCTCCCGAGCCATGACAGACCCCTCCCCAAAGAGCAGGGCCGCCGGCTCCGTTCCACCGGTGATCCCTCGTGAAAAACGTTAGGGCGCACCACTGACAATGGGCTGGTGAAGCTGGAAGCGATCACCTGGCAGCGGATGGCCGAGCGGCTCGCCGGTCACCTCGACGCGCCCGCCGAGGCCGGCACCTGGCAGCGCGTCGGCATCGACGGGGCGCCCGCCGCGGACACCGGGGTCCTCGCGGGGGAGCTGGCCGACGCGCTGCGCTCGCGCGGCCGGGCCGTGCTCGTGGTCGCGGCCGGCGGCTTCCTGCGGCCGGCCTCGCTGCGGTTCGAGTTCGGGCGCGAGGACGTGGACGCGTACCTCGGGGGCTGGTACGACACGGGCGCGCTGTGGCGCGAGGTGTTCGGCCCGACGGACCCGGGCGGCAGCGGCCGGGTCCTGCCGGACCTGTGGGACCCGGTGACCGACCGGGCCACCCGCAGCCCGTACGCGGAACTCCCGCCGGGCGGTGTGCTGATCGTGCACGGGCCGCTGCTGCTGGGGCACTGGTTCCCCTTCGACCTCAGCGTGCACGTCAGCCTCTCGGCGGGGGCGTTGGCCCGCCGTACGCCCGACGCCGAGCGGTGGACCCTCCCGGCGTTCGCCCGCTACGCGCGGGACACGGACCCGGCCTCGACGGCCGACGTCCTGGTCCGGGCGGACGACCCCCGCCACCCGGCCTGGACGGGCCTCCGCAGTGGCTAGCCCATCCCTTCACTCTCCCCCGGCCACCGCCGGAGGAGCCCCCGGGGGAGCCGACCCGGCCGCCGCGCCCCGATCGCCGGCAGCGCCGGAACCAGCCCCGCCCCGGGTCAAGAGGGCGGGCGCCCTCCCATGCGGGACACCGCGGTGGCGGCCGCGCGGCAGCCGGCTCGGGCGGAGTCCGCGGGGGTGGCCCCCGCGAGGCGGGCCGCCAGGAAGCCGCCGGCGAAGGCGTCTCCGGCGCCGGTGGTGTCCACCGCCTCGGCCGGCTCCGCGTCGACCTCGGCGGTGATCCGGCCGTCCTCGGCGACGAGCGCTCCGCCGGAGCCCCGGGTGACCACCACCAGCGGCACCCGCCGGCTGAGCGCCACCGCCGCGCGGGCGGGTTCCCGTACGCCCGCCAGGAGCCGGGCCTCGTCCTCGTTCGGCAGGAGTACGTCCGCCCCCGCCACGGCGGCCAGGAAGCGTTCGGGCCCCAGTTCGGCGAGGAAGCCCGCCGAGGCGGGGTCCACGCTGACGGGCACCCCGCGCGTGCGGGCCGCCCGCAGCGCGACCAGGGCCAGTTCCCGGCTGCTGTCCGAGAAGAACAGGTAGCCCGACAGGTGAAGGTGCCCGGCGCCGTCCAGCAGCGCGGGAGACCAGTCGGCGGGGCACAGCCGCAGCGAGGCCCCGCTGTCGGTCAGGAAGGTCCGCTCCGCGTCCTCGCCGACCAGCGCCACGACCGTGCCCGTCGGCTCCGCCGGGTCCACCACCAGCCGGGGCCGGACCCCCGCGTCGACGAGGGCCCGCTCGTGCCAGCTGACCGACTCGGAACCCACCCGCGCGAGGAGCCGTACCTCCGCCGCGCCCGTACGGGCCGCCCAGCAGGCCGCGTTGGCCCCGGCCCCGCCGGGCAGGGTGCGGATGCGGGCGGCGGTGTCGGTGGCCGGGGCCAGGGGCTCGCGGTGCACCGCCACCACGTCCGTCACCACGTCGCCGACCACCAGCAGCGCCGCCGTCACGCGCGGGCCGCCCACGCCCGGGCGATGCGGGCGCCGAGCCGCACGTTGCCGCGCACCGCCGCCAGGTTCGCCTCCAGCGAGGCGCCGCCCGTCGCGCGGACCAGGAACCCCAGCAGGAACGGCGTCACCGCCTGCCCGGTGATGCCGCGCTCCTCGCACTCGGCCAGGGCCTCGGCCAGGACCCGGTCGTGCAGCGCCGGATCCAGCTGTTCGGCCTCCGCCACCGGGTTGGCCACCAGCAGCGCGGACTCCGGTCCGCCGACGGCGTCCTGGGCGGCCATCACCGCCGCCACCTCCTCGGGCTCCTCCACCGTCCAGTCGACGGGCTCGCCGGAGTCGGCCAGGTAGAAGCCGGGGAAGCGCCGCGTCCGGTAGCCGACGACACCGACGCCGAGCGTTTCGAGGCGCTGGAGCGTGGCGGGCACGTCCAGGATCGACTTCACTCCGGCGCACACGACCGCGATCCGGGTCCGGGAGAGCAGCGCCAGGTCCGCCGACTCGTCCTGGGAACGCGTCCAGTCCCGGTGTACGCCGCCCAGCCCGCCCGTGGCGAACACCCGAAGCCCCGCCCGCGCCGCCAGGAGGGCCGTCGCCGACACGGTGGTCGCCCCGGACGCCCCCGCCGCGAGGGCGGGCGCGAGGTCCCGGTGGCCCAGTTTGCGGATGCCCCCGCCCGCAGCGATCCGCTCCAGCGCGGCCTTGTCGAGGCCCGCGCGGGCCACCCCGTCCAGCACGGCGACGGTCGCCGGAACAGCACCCTCCGCCCGGACCAGGTCCTCCAGTTCCAGCCCCACCTCCAGATTGCGGGGGCGCGGCAGGCCGTGCGCGATGATCGTCGACTCCAGGGCGACGACGGGCCGGCCTGCGGCGAGCGCCTCGCGCACCTCTTCGGACAGGACCGGTCCGCCGGACGGGGATGCAGATGCAGATGCTCTGTGCTGTGGCATGTCCCCATCCCTGGCACGGGATTCACGCCCCCAAACACGCCCCTCCCGCTCCGGCGCGAACCTGTCCGAGTAGCGTGCCCGCATGGACACCCGGAGCTTCTACGACGAACTCGCCTCCCGCTACGACCTCATGTACGCGGACTGGGACGCGAGTGTCGACCGCCAGGGCCGCGCTCTGGACGCCCTGCTCAGGGCCTCACTCGGCCCGGGACCGCACACCGTCCTCGACAACGCCTGCGGGATCGGCACACAGGCACTGGGCCTCGCGCGCCTGGGCCACCGGGTCACCGGCACCGACCTCAGCCCCCTCGCCGCCGCCCGTGCCGCGCGCGAGGCGGCCGCCCGCGGTCTGGCCCTGCCCGTCGCGGCCGCCGACATGCGGGCGCTGCCGTTCGCCGACGCCTCCTTCGACACCGTCGTGTGCGCCGACAACGCGCTCCCGCACCTGCTGACCGGCGACGACGTGAGCGCGGCTCTGGCCGAAAGCCGCCGGGTACTGCGGCCGGGCGGACTGCTGCTGCTCTCCACCCGCCCGTACGGCGAGCTGCGCCGCACCCGTCCCGCGAGCCAGGCCCCGTACGTCCGGACCGGGCCGGACGGACGGACCATCACCTTCCAGCTGTGGCACTGGCACGCCGACGGTGAGCGCTACGACGTGGAGCTGTTCCAGCTGCTGCCCTCGGGGGAGAGCTGGAGCACGCACACGTCGACGGCGACGTACTGGGCGCTGCCGGAGGAGGAGACGGCCCGGTACGTGCGGCAGGCGGGCTTCGGCGAACCGGTCTGGCACCCGGCCGGGGAGACAGGCTTCCACCAGCCCGTCCTCGGGGCGCGGCGGCCGGTGGCGCGCACGCGCTCGACGGAATGACGCGCCGGACGCGCCCGCGCTGGACGCTCTGGTCACCGCGCGGGGCGGGGCGGCGGGCCTAGGCTGACGGGCCATGAGCACCAGTGACCGCACCGCCCCCGCCTCCTTCGCCGTGTCCGTGGCGGACGTCCCCGACAGCGAGCTGGAGACCGAGGAGCTCGACCCCGCGCAGATCGTCTCCGGCTCACCGGTCGTGACCGGCAAGGTGCTGTGGGAGTCGGAGGACGGCTCGCAGATCCGGGGCATCTGGCAGATCACCCCCGGGGTGGTCACCGACACCGAGGCCGACGAGCTGTTCGTGGTGGTCGCCGGCCGCGCCACCATCGAGGTCGAGGGCGGCGCGACGTTCGAGGTGGGCCCCGGCTCGGCCTGTGTGCTGAGGGAGGGCGACCGGACCACCTGGACGGTCCACGAGACGCTGCGCAAGGCCTACCACATCAACTGCTGAGGCACCTCAGCCGCCGATGTCCCCCGCCTTCGCGGACGCCGGGTGCCGGCGCGCGGTGAACAGGGCGAGCGCCGCCATCGGCAGCAGCAGAGCGGCCCCGATGGCGTTCAGCCAGCCGTAGCCGGCCTGGGCCATGACCAGCCCGGCCGCCGCGCCGCCCACACCGGCGGCGGTGTTCATCGTCAGGTCGCCGAGCCCCTGTACGGCGGCCCGGGCGGCCTGCGGCACCGAGTCGGTCAGCAGCGCCGACCCCGAGACCATCCCGGCGGACCAGCCGAGCCCGAGCAGGAAGAGGCCGGCCGCGGCCTGGGCGTGGTTCGCGCCGGCGGTGCCGGCGAGCAGGGCGGCGATGGAGAGCAGCCCGGCCGCCAGGCCGATCACGGACAGCCGGCCGAGGCGGTCGGCGAGCCAGCCCATGACGGGGGAGAAGGCGAACATGCCCGCGATGTGGCCGCTGATCACCAGGCCGACGAGCCGCAGGTCGGCGCCGTGGTGGCCGAGGTCGACCGGGGTCATCACCATGATCGAGACCATGGAGGTGTGCGACACGGCGACGGTGAGCAGCGCGAGCCGGGCCCGCGGCGAGGCCTTGACGGCGGCCACGCCGGCGCGCAGCGAGCCGGACTGACGGGCCTGCTCGGCGGGCCCGGCCAGGGCCCGGGCGGTGAGCAGCGGGTCCGGCCGCAGGAACACGGCGATCAGCGTGCCGGTGAGGACGAAGACGGCGCCGGCCCAGATGAAGGGTCCCGCCGTCTGGGGTATGGAGGTGCCGGCGAAGCTGTCGCTGGCGGGTGCCGAGAGGTTGGGTCCGAGTACCGCCCCGAGGGTGGAGGCCCAGACGACCAGGGAGATCGCGCGGGCCCGCCGGTCGGGCGCGGCGAGGTCGGCGGCGGCGAAGCGGGCCTGGAACGTGGCGGACGAGGCGGCGCCGAAGGCGGCCATGCCGAGCAGCAGCAGCGGGAAGTTCCTCACCGAGGCGGCCAGCACGACCAGGGCCGCGCCGACCGTGCCGATGGCGTACGCCACCACCAGCCCGGGCCGGCGGCCGCGCGCGGTCATCAGGGCGGCGAGCGGCAGCGAGACCACGGCGGTGCCGATCACCGCGGCGGTGGAGGCGAGGCCGGACAGGGCCTCGGTGCCGCTGATCTCGGTGGCCAGGACGGGGGCCAGTGCGATGCTGATCGGCGCGCCCAGGCCGCCGAGGACCTGGGCGGCCATCAGCACCGTGGTCGTCCGGCGCTGCAGCCGTGGCAGCGCGGCGGCGTCGACCGCGGGGGCCGCGCCCTCGGTGCCGGCGGACGTGCCGGGGGAGGCGCTCACGCCGGACACCCCCGTCGCGGGGGTTCGACGGGGGAGGACGGGACGGGGCCTGGTGCGGCGCAAGTGGTCACGGCGGCAGTTTCCCACCGCGCGGCGCGCGGGGGAACCGGGAGCCACCGCCCGGGGCGCGGCCCCACGCTGTCGGCGGAGTCGCGGAAAGAGCAGGTCAGAACAGGGGCTGTGGGAGTACGCCCTCCAGCGCGAGCAGGATCCGCTTGGTCTCGACGCCTCCCCCGAAGCCCCCGATCCCCCCGTCGTTCTCCACCACGCGGTGGCAGGCGACGACCACCGGCAGCGGGTTCGAACCCATGGCGTTCCCCACGGCCTGGGCCGCGCCGGGCTGCCCGACGCGGGCGGCCAGCTCCCCGTACCCGACGACCGATCCGTAGGGCACCGAGCGGTCCAGCTCCAGCAGTACCTGGCGGTTGAAGCCCGAGCTGAGCCGCCAGTCCAGCGGCAGCTCGAAACGCCGCAGCGAACCGGCGAAGTAGGCCTTCAGCTGGCGTATCGGCTCCGCGAGCAGTACCTCCTCGCCCGGGTCCGGCCGCCGCGCGTCGGCGCCGAGCCGGGAGACCAGCGAGCCGATCATCCGGCCGGCCCGGTCCGGGCGCGCGTGGAACTCGACCCGGACCAGACCCTCGGGGGTCGCGGCCAGGAGCAGGGGGCCGATGTCGCTGGGGACGACGGTCCATTCGAGGTACGGCCCGCGGGGCCGCTCGGTGCTGTCCACGCCTCCACCGTACGGCCCGCCACCGACAGCGCGGCGCCTTCCGGCCGGGCCGCCCCGGCCCCCGCCCCGGCCCCCGCCCCGGCCGGAGCGCCGCCCGGGCCGGGCGGGGGCGGGCCCGGCCGTCAGAAGCCCATCACGGCGTTCCGCACCACGTCGGGGGCGTTCGTGATGATCCCGTCCACGCCCATGTCCCGGACCTTGCGGGCCGTGGCCGCGTCGTCCACGATCCAGGTGTCCACCTCCATGGCCTTGCCGTGGGCCCCCAGCAGGCCGTGGACCGCCGACACCCAGTCCGCCGAGATCGTCGTGTGCCACGGGTTGATCCGGTCCGTGAACTCCGCGTAGCGCGGCAGGTCGGCCACGGCGGGGGTGCCCAGGAAGGCCGTCACCAGGTCGGGGAGCAGGCCGTGGACGGTCCGTACGCAGTCCGCGCTGAAGCTCTGCACCACCAGGCGGTGCGAGAGGTGGTCCCCGTCGAGCCAGCCCGTCTCGTCCAGGACGTCCAGCGTCTCCCGTTCGATCCCGGGATAGAGCTCCGGCTTCTTGATCTCCAGCAGCAGCTTCTGCCGGTTCTCCTGGACCCGCTCCATGTATTCGCGCAGGGTCGGTACCCGGGCGCCCGCGAAGCGCGGCGAGAACCAGCTCCCCGCGTCCAGCCGCGCGATCTCCGCCGCCGTGAAGTCCCTGACCCGCCAGGGCCCGCGGCCGGGGAAGAGCTGCTCGACGTCGGTGGTGCGGGCGAGGGTGTCGTCGTGGATCACCACCAGTTCGCCGTCCTTCGTCCGCTGGACGTCGTTCTCGACCCAGTCGAAGCCCAGCCGCCTCGCCAGGTCGACCGCTTCGAGGGTGTTCTCCGGGGCGTACGCGGAAGCCCCCCGGTGGGCGTACACGACGGGGCCGAGGACCCCGGTCGTGGCGTCGGGCGAGCCGGGGCCGGCGGCGGCCGGGGCGGCCGTCCCGCCCAGCACCGTGAGGGTGAAGCCCAGGATCGCGGCGGCGGCCGCGGTGGCGGGGCGGAGGTACATGTGCGTTCTCCTCGGGTCGTGAGCCCTGGTCCTGCGTCAGACGGGTGCGGAGCGGCGGACGTTGTGGCGGTGCGCGGCACGGCGGAGCGTTCACCGCGATCATCGGCGCGAAGATCACCGGGCCGCCACCGGACTACGACAAACTGACCGGAAAGGGGGAGATCCGCTCCGCCCGCCGGACCCGTACGGAGCACCGCCGGACCCGTGCGGAGCACCCCCGCGCCCACGGGCCGCACCGCCCGGATCCCGTGGGCCGGGCGTGAGTGTCGGTGCGGGGTCGTACGGTGGAGTCATGCGGCCCGTATCGAAGATCGAACGCACGGTGGCACCCTTTGAGGTCGTCAGCCCGTACCAGCCCAGCGGCGACCAGCCGGCGGCCATCGCCGAGCTGGAGAAGCGCATCCGCGCAGGTGAGAAGGACGTCGTACTGCTCGGTGCGACCGGCACGGGCAAGTCCGCCACCACGGCGTGGATGATCGAGAAGCTCCAGCGCCCCACGCTGGTGATGGCGCCGAACAAGACGCTCGCCGCCCAGCTGGCGAACGAGTTCCGCGAGCTCCTGCCGAACAACGCCGTCGAGTACTTCGTCTCGTACTACGACTACTACCAGCCCGAGGCCTACGTACCGCAGTCCGACACCTACATCGAGAAGGACTCCTCCATCAACGAGGAGGTGGAGCGGCTGCGTCACTCCGCGACCAACTCGCTGCTGACCCGCCGCGACGTGATCGTCGTCGCCTCCGTGTCCTGCATCTACGGCCTCGGCACCCCCCAGGAGTACGTGGACCGGATGGTCCCCCTCAAGGTCGGCGAGGAGATCGACCGGGACCAGCTGCTGCGCCGCTTCGTCGACATCCAGTACACCCGCAACGACCTGGCCTTCACCCGGGGCACCTTCCGGGTGCGCGGCGACACCGTCGAGATCTTCCCGGTCTACGAGGAACTCGCCGTCCGCATCGAGATGTTCGGCGACGAGATCGAGGCGCTGTCCACCCTGCACCCGCTGACCGGCGAGGTCATCAGCGAGGACCGCGAGCTCTACGTCTTCCCCGCCAGCCACTACGTCGCCGGCCCCGAGCGCATGGAGAAGGCGGTCCGGGGCATCGAGGCCGAGCTCACCGAGCGCCTCGCCGAGCTGGAGAAGCAAGGCAAGCTGCTGGAGGCCCAGCGGCTGCGCATGCGCACCACCTACGACCTGGAGATGATGCGCCAGATCGGCTCCTGCTCCGGCATCGAGAACTACTCGCTGCACATGGACGACCGCGAGCGCGGCTCGGCGCCCAACACGCTCATCGACTACTTCCCCGAGGACTTCCTCCTCGTCATCGACGAGTCGCACGTCACCGTGCCGCAGATCGGGGCGATGTACGAGGGCGACGCCTCGCGCAAGCGGACCCTGGTCGACCACGGCTTCCGGCTGCCGTCCGCGCTCGACAACCGCCCGCTGAAGTGGGAGGAGTTCCTGGAGCGGGTCGGCCAGACCGTCTACCTGTCGGCCACCCCCGGCAAGTACGAGCTCTCCCGCTCCGACGGCTTCGTCGAGCAGATCATCCGCCCCACCGGACTCGTCGACCCGGAGGTCGTGGTCAAGCCCACCGAGGGCCAGATCGACGACCTGGTGCACGAGATCCGCGGCCGGGTCGAGAAGGACGAGCGGGTCCTCGTCACCACCCTCACCAAGAAGATGGCCGAGGACCTCACCGACTACTTCCTTGAGCTGGGCATCCAGGTCCGCTACCTGCACAGCGACGTCGACACCCTGCGCCGCATCGAGCTGCTGCGCGAGCTGCGGGCCGGCGAGTACGACGTCCTGGTCGGCATCAACCTGCTGCGCGAGGGCCTCGACCTGCCCGAGGTGTCGCTCGTGGCCATCCTCGACGCCGACAAGGAGGGCTTCCTGCGCTCGGGGACCTCCCTCATCCAGACCATCGGCCGCGCCGCGCGCAACGTCTCCGGCCAGGTCCACATGTACGCGGACAAGATGACCCCGGCGATGGAGAAGGCCATCGAGGAGACCAACCGGCGCCGCGAGAAGCAGATCGCGTACAACACGGCCAACGGCATCGACCCGCAGCCGCTGCGCAAGAAGATCAACGACATCGTCGCCACCATCGCCCGCGAGGAGCTGGACACCGAGGAGCTCCTCGGCACCGGCTACCGGCAGGCCAAGGAGGGCAAGGGCGCCAAGGCGCCGGTCCCGGCGCTGGGCGGCGCGGCCGCCCCGGCCAAGGGCAAGGGCGGCAAGGCGGCCAAGGCCGCGGCGGTGCCCACCGACCGCCCCGCCGCGGAACTGGCCGCGCTCATCGAGCAGATGACCGAACGGATGCGGGGGGCGGCGGCGGAGCTCCAGTTCGAGGTCGCCGCCCGGATCCGGGACGAGGTGGGCGAGCTGAAGAAGGAGCTTCGCCAGATGAGGGAAGCGGGCCTCGCCTGACCCCCGGGCGGTCAGTAGGGTGTGGAACCAGCCGCAGGTGCACGCTGCGGGCTTCAGGGGCGGGATACGAGAGGGGTACGCGCGTGACGGTCAACATGACCAAGGGTCAGGCCATCAGTCTGCAGAAGGCGGACGGAGGCACGCTGACGGCGGTCCGGATGGGCCTCGGCTGGCAGGCGGCCAAGCGCCGGGGCCTGTTCGGCTCGCGGACACGGGAGATCGACCTCGACGCGTCGGCGGTGCTCTTCGCCGACAAGCAGCCGGTGGACGTGGTGTTCTTCCGCCACCTGCAGAGCGACGACGGCTCGGTCCGCCACACCGGCGACAACCTCGTCGGCGGCGTCGGCCAGGGCGGGGACGACGAGGCCATCCTCGTCGACCTCCAGCGGGTCCCGGTCCACATCGACACGATCGTCTTCACGGTGAACTCGTTCACCGGCCAGACCTTCCAGGAAGTGCAGAACGCCTTCTGCCGCATCGTCGACGAGACCAACGGCCAGGAGCTCGCCCGCTACACCCTCGACGGCGGCGGCCAGTACACCGCCCAGATCATGGCGAAGGTGTCCCGGTCCGGCGGCGGCTGGCAGATGACGGCCCTGGGCAACCCGGCCAACGGCCGGACCTTCCAGGACCTGATGCCGGCGATCCTGCCGCACCTGTAAGAGCACGACGGGAACAAGAGAAGAAGGCACGGGGGAGGGGCTGCACGATGACGGCCGAACTGGTCCGGGGGCAGAACCACCCCGTGCCCCACGACAGGGTCGAGGTCAGGGTCTCGGCGGGCGCTCCGGTGCTCGCCCTGGCTTCGCTCGCGGACGAACAGGGCCGCCTCGCGGGTCCCGGCGCGCTGGCCCGCCCGGGTGCCCCGGCCCCCTCCTGGCTCGGGCTGCCGGAAGGGGTCGCCGACCGGCACGCCCTCGCCGTCGACCTCGGCGCCGTCGCGCCGGAGGTCCACCGGATCGGCCTGCTCCTCGTCCTGCCGCCCGGCGGCCCGTTGTGCTTCGGCGCCGTCCCGGCCGCGCACGCGGCGGTCGCCGTGCCCGGCGGGGACGACATCGCCGGCTTCACCCTCACCGGGCTGGACGCCGAGACCGCCGTGATCGCCCTGGAGCTGTACCGGCGCCAGGGCGCCTGGAAGGTACGGGCCGTCGGCCAGGGGTACGCCGAGGGGCTCGGCGCCCTGCTCACCGACGGCGGCATGGCCGCCCCGGAGGCCGCCGAGCTGGCCGCGGCGACCCTGCGCGGAGCCGCTGCGGCCCCGGGCGCCGAAGGGGCCACGAGGGCGGCGGGGACCACGGGTGCGGCCGGGACCGCGGGTGCGGCGGGGACGGCCGGCGGCGGCCGCGGCTTCGCCGCCCTGCCCCCGCAGGCCCAGGGCGCGCCGCACGCCGACCGCCGGCCCGCCGCCCCCGAGCCGCAGGACCCGGTCCCGGTCTCCGGGGTCCCCTACGCGGGCACCCCCGGCCCGGCGCCCGCCGCCGCGCGGGACACGGCGGCCGCGTCGGGCCCGCCCACCATCGACTACGCCCACCCGCGCCGCCGCCGTACCAGCACCGAATCCCCCGAGCCGGCACCCCGCCCCGCTCCCGCCGCCGAGCCCGGCCGGCCCCCGGCCCCGGTCGCCGGCGACGCCGGCGGCTGGTCCATGGACGAGCGGCTCTACAACCAGGTCTGGGGCATGTTCGAGGACCTGGCCCGGACCGTCGCCGCCTACCGCGGCGCCGTCGACTTCGCCGACTCGCGGATGGACCGCGAACTGGACGACGTCCTGTCCGACCCGCGCCACCGCGTCGGCGGCGCCGGTGACGCCGCCCGCGACACCGCCCGGGCCCGCCGGGAGGACCTGGTCGCGCAGGCCAGGGCCGTCCTCGACCGGGACCTGGCCCAGCTGGTCGCCGAGTCCGAGGTCGTCGAGCCCGCGCTGCCGCCCGCGTACGCCCGCTGGGACAACCCCGTCTGGCACGGCCGCGGCCTGCCCGAGGAGGCCCCGCTGGCGCTGCGTCTGGGCAACCTGAGCCTGCCCGAGAAGCCGGGCCTGCGGATCCCGATGCTGATGCGGCTCCCGCTGGAGCGCGGCCTGTGGATCGACAACGGCCGTACCGGCTCCGAGGCGGCCATGGCCATGGACACGGACCGGCTGCGCCGCGCCGCCATGGACATGGCCGTCGCCCACGCGGTGCGGCTGCTCGCGGTGCACCCCGCCGACCGGTTCTCCGTCCACGTCATCGACGCCGCCGGGGCGGGCGCGGCCTCCCTGGCCCCGCTGGTACGGGCCGGCGTACTGGCTTCCCCGCCCGCGGCGGGCGCCGAGGGGGTGAGCCGGATCCTCGCGCAGCTGACGCGGCGCGTGGACCTCGTACAGATGGCGCTGCGCGCCGGCGCCCCCGACGAGCTGCCCGCGGACGTGGACCGGGCGGAGCAGCTGCTGGTGGTGCACGACTTCCCGCACGGCTTCGACGACCGGGCCGTCACCCAGTTGCGCTACCTGGCCGACGAGGGCCCGGCGGTCGGGGTGCACCTGCTGATGGTCGCGGACCGCGACGAGGCATCGGCGTACGGGCCCCTGCTGGATCCGCTGTGGCGTTCGCTGATGCGGCTCTCGCCGGTGCCCGACAGCCACCTCGCCGACCCCTGGGTCCAGCACGCCTGGACCTTCGAGCCGGACCTTCCCCCGCAGGGCAGTACCGTCCTCGACCAGGCACTGGAGCGTGTGAAGGAGGCGCGGCGGTAGGTTCGGGAAGGGGCGTTCCATGACCGGCGGGTGACCCCTTCTTGGTCAGCCCTTTACCTTTTACCCCCTCCGCGGGTACCCTGGACGCGCGGAGGGGAGTATTCCTGCTATGTCCTGCGCGGCGTGCCCGTCAATACGGACCACTGTGATGATCTGACGCAGTCGGCCCCGGGGCGTCGGCCCGCGGCTTTCCGGCCGCCGGGTGGAAGAGACCTCCGGCAGCGATGACGCTGACCATGTGCTGAGCCATCCGCCGGAGGCGTAATACCGTGGAAGTTTCGACCACCCTATGGGTGCTGACCATCGCCGGTCTGTGCATCCTCATCGGCGCCGATTTCCTCATCGGCCGTAAGCCGCACGACGTTTCCATCAAGGAAGCGGGCATCTGGACCGTCGTCTGGATCGTGCTCGCCGTCCTCTTCGGCCTCGGCCTGCTGTTCTTCGGCACCGCCCAGGCCTCCCAGGAGTTCTTCGCCGGTTTCATCACCGAGAAGTCCCTGAGCGTGGACAACCTCTTCGTCTTCGTCCTGATCATGGCGAAATTCTCGGTGCCCTCCCACCTCCAGCAGCGCGTCCTGCTGGTGGGCGTGCTGATCGCCCTGGTGCTGCGGGCGATCTTCATCGCGGCCGGCGCCGCGATCATCACCACCTTCTCGTGGGTCTTCTACATCTTCGGCGCCTTCCTGATCTACACCGCCTGGAAGCTGATCCAGGAGGCCCGCAAGGACGAGGAGGACGAGGAGTTCGAGGAGAACCGCCTCCTCAAGTCGATCGAGAAGAAGTTCGGCGTCGCCGACCGCTACCACGGCACCAAGCTCTTCATCCAGAGCAACGGCAAGCGCGTCCTGACCCCGCTCATGGTCGTCATGCTCGCCATCGGCACCACCGACGTGCTCTTCGCCCTGGACTCGATCCCCGCGATCTTCGGCCTCACCCAGGACCCGTACATCGTCTTCACCGCCAACGCCTTCGCCCTCATGGGTCTGCGCCAGCTGTACTTCCTCATCGGCGGCCTGCTCAAGAAGCTGGTCCACCTCAGCTACGGCCTGTCCGTGATCCTCGGCTTCATCGGCGTCAAGCTGGTGCTGCACGCCCTGCACGAGTCCGGGGTGCACGTCCCGCAGATCTCCATCCCGGTCTCCCTCGGCGTCATCTGCGGCGTCCTGGTGATCACCACCATCACGAGCCTGATCGCCTCGAAGAAGCAGGCGGCCGCCGAGGCCGCCGCCGCGGAGACGAAGAGCGTCGACGCCTGACCGTGCGCAGGCCGTAGGCCGGCCGTACGCAGGCCGGCCGCACGGAAGACGGGCCCGGGAGCCGCTGCTCCCGGGCCCGTCCCCGTTCCGCCGCGTACCCGCCTCAGGCCACCGCCGGCTCCGTCCGGGCCGCCCGGGCCAGGGCTGGCCGGGTGTCCGGGAGCAGGGCGAAGCAGCCGAGGCTGACCAGCGAAACCACCGTCAGGTACACCGCCACGCCCCACGGCGGACCCGAGCCGCCCGACAGGGCCGTCGCCACGATCGGGGTCAGCGCGCCGCCCAGCACACCGCCCAGGTTGTAGCCGACGGCGGCCCCGGTGCAGCGGACGCGCGGGGCGTACAGCTCGGGCAGGTAGGCGCCGACCACGGCGAACATCACCACCATCGCCAGCAGCGCGCCGACGCAGCCCAGCGTCATCAGCAGCGGGTCCGCCGTGCTCAGCAGGGCGACGAAGGGGAACATCCACACCGCGCACGCCGCGCTCCCGGCCAGGCACAGCGGCCGCCGCCCCCAGCGGTCGCCCAGCACCGCCAGCGGCGCGGTGACCAGCCCCTTGACCAGGACCGCCGCCATCACGATGGCCAGCATCACCGTACGGTCCACGCCCGGGCGGCCGGTGGCGTACGCGAGGGACCAGGTGGTGACCGAGTAGAACACGGCGTACCCGACCGCCATCGCCCCGCCGGTCAGCAGGAGCAGCCGCCAGTGGCCGCGCAGCACCTCGGCGAGCGGCGCGTCGGCCTGCCGCCCGGCCTCGGCGAGCGCCCGGAACTCCGGGGTCTCCTCGACCGACCGGCGCAGCCACAGCCCGGCCAGCGCCAGCAGCCCGGCGGCCCAGAACGGCACGCGCCAGCCCCAGGAGGTGAACTGGGCGTCGCTCAGGGTCCCGGACAACGCCAGCGTCAGGCCGTTGGCCAGCAGGAAGCCCGCCGCCGGGCCCATCTGCGGGAAGCTCGACCACAGCCCCCGGCGCCGCTCCGGAGCGTGCTCGGCGGTGAGCAGGACCGCCCCGCCCCATTCGCCGCCCAGCCCGAGGCCCTGGAGGAAGCGCAGCAGGAGCAGCAGGACCGGCGCGGCGATGCCGATGGTGGCGAAGGAGGGCACGCAGCCCACGGCCACCGTGGCGACGCCGGTCAGCAGCAGGGACCCGAGCAGCACCGGGCGGCGCCCGTAGCGGTCGCCGATGTGGCCGAAGAGGACGGAGCCGAGCGGGCGGGCGAGGAAGCCCACGCCGAAGGTGCCGAACGCGGCGAGGGTCCCGGCGAGCGGGGAGAACGAGGGGAAGAAGAGCGGGCCGAGCACCAGGGCGGCGGCCGTGCCGTAGACGAAGAAGTCGTAGAACTCGATGGCGGTGCCGACCAGGGAGGCGGTGGCCAGGCGCAGCATCGAGGGCGATGAGGGGGAAGGGGACGGGGAGGGGTGTTGTTGCATGGTGCAGCAACTACCCCAACCCGCGCCCCCAGGACATGCGTTCGGTCAAGGTCGACCGGAAGGAGTGCACGGCGCCGCGGGGTTGACCGCGGCCACCGGCCGTGCCGGCGGATCACCGGCGGCTTCGGCTCACCAGCCGCGCTCGCGCCATTCCGCCAGGTGCGGGCGCTCGGCGCCGAGCGTGGTGTCGTTCCCGTGCCCCGGGTAGACCCAGGTCTCGTCCGGCAGCTGCTCGAAGAGCTTGTGCTGGACGTCGTCGATGAGGCTGGCGAAGTTCTTCGCGTCGCCCCACGTGTTGCCCACGCCGCCCGGGAAGAGGCAGTCGCCGGTGAACACGTGCGGGTGCCCGTGCGGGTCGTCGTAGACCAGCGCGATCGAGCCGGGGGTGTGCCCGACCAGGTGCCGCGCGGTCAGGGAGACCCGCCCGACGGTGATCGTGTCGCCGTCCTGGACCGGGACGTCCGTGGGGACGGGGATGCCCTCGGCGTCGTACGCGCCCGCGTAGGTGCGCGCGCCGGTGGCGTCGACGACGGCCTGGAGGGCGCCCCAGTGGTCGCCGTGCTGGTGGGTGGTGACGACGGACGCGATGCCGTCGTCGCCGATCAGGTGCAGCAGCGTGTCCGCCTCGGCCGCCGCGTCGATCAGCAGCTGCTCGCCGGTGGCCCGGCAGCGCAGCAGGTACGCGTTGTTGTTCATGGAACCCACCGCGACCTTGGAAATCATCAGGTCCGCGAGTTCGTGCACGTCGGCCGGACCGCCGACCTTGACCGCTCCGCTGTACGTCATGTCGGAATCCTAGAGCGCGGGGAGTTCGGGGAGGCGGTCACCGGTCACGACGGCGAGGTGGGCGCCCTTGAGGCCGCGGCCGGCCAGCCAGCCGAGCAGCTCGTCCTTGGGGCCGCTCAGGGTCACGGGAGTGCCCTCGGTGCCGCCCGTGCGCGCGACGGGCTCGCCGCCGGGGTCGGTGAGGGTGACCGGCGGGACGTCGGGGCGGCCGGACCAGCGGTCGGCGAGGAAGGCGATCTCCCGGTCGGTGAACTCGTCGGGGAGGTCGGAGAGCTCGTAGCCGATGTTCAGGTCGACGTGGTGGAGCTCGACCTCGACGAGGCGGCGGAAGGGCACGTTGGCGGCCAGGTCGGTGACGCCGTTGCGCAGCTCGACGGTGCGGCCCCAGTCCTGGGCGGGCTCCGAGACGGCCGTGAAGCGGGCCGCGGAATCACGGAGGTCCCCCAGGTGTTCTTCCAGGGGCCGGCCGGAGTCGCGCTCGATGTCCGCGTCGCGGGCGGCGGCGCTCTCGTACATGGGGCGGCCCTCGAAGACGTTGACGAGGGCGTCGGCGTTGCGCGCCAGGTGGGCCAGGATGTGGCCGCGGGTCCATCCCGGGAGGTGTGACTCCTCGGAGAGGGAGGCGTTGTCCAGTTTCGCGACCGCGTTCAGCAGCCGCTCCGTGGCTTCACGTACAGAGGCCAGGTCGTGCACATGATCAGTCATGGAACCGAGCCTAGTGGTCCCGGCGCCCCGGCCACACGATCGGGTGAAGCGGTCTTGCGAGTGCCGTAAATCGAATGTGCGTGCTATACGCTCGGAAGTCCAGACCCACTCCATCGCAGAGGCGCCCCCCATACCCTGGACAGCCGGGGGCCCGTGCCCCCGCTCTCTCAAGAAAGGTGCGGACCGGCGTGACCGACCGTCTCATCGTTCGTGGCGCTCGCGAGCACAACCTGAAGAACGTCTCGCTCGACCTGCCCCGCGATTCCCTCATCGTCTTCACCGGACTCTCCGGCTCGGGCAAGTCCTCCCTGGCCTTCGACACGATCTTCGCCGAGGGCCAGCGCCGCTACGTCGAGTCGCTCTCGTCGTACGCCCGCCAGTTCCTGGGGCAGATGGACAAGCCCGACGTCGACTTCATCGAGGGCCTCTCGCCGGCCGTCTCGATCGACCAGAAGTCGACCTCGCGCAACCCCCGCTCGACCGTCGGCACCATCACCGAGGTCTACGACTACCTCCGCCTGCTCTTCGCCCGCATCGGCAAGCCGCACTGTCCCGAGTGCCGCCGCCCGATCTCCCGGCAGTCGCCGCAGGCGATCGTCGACAAGGTCCTCGCGCTCCCCGAGGGCAGCCGCTTCCAGGTGCTGTCCCCGCTGGTCCGCGAGCGCAAGGGCGAGTTCGTCGACCTCTTCGCCGACCTCCAGACCAAGGGCTACAGCCGGGCCCGGGTGGACGGGAAGACCATCCAGCTCTCCGAGCCGCCCACGCTGAAGAAGCAGGAGAAGCACACCATCGAGGTGGTCGTCGACCGCCTCACCGTCAAGGAGGGCGCCAAGCGCCGGCTCACCGACTCCGTCGAGACGGCGCTGGGCCTCTCCGGCGGCATGGTCATCCTGGACTTCGTCGACCTCGCGGAGGACGACCCCGAGCGTGAGCGGATGTACTCCGAGCACCTCTACTGCCCGTACGACGACCTCTCCTTCGAGGAGCTGGAGCCGCGCTCCTTCTCCTTCAACTCGCCCTTCGGCGCCTGCCCCGAGTGCACCGGCATCGGCACGCGCATGGAGGTGGACCCCGAGCTGATCGTCCCGGACGAGGACAAGTCCCTGGACGAGGGTGCCGTCTCGCCGTGGTCGCTCGGCCACACCAAGGACTACTTCCAGCGGCTGATCGGAGCGCTCGCCGAGGAGCTGGGCTTCCGGACCGACATCCCCTGGGCCGGGCTCCCGCAGCGCGCCAGGAAGGCCCTGCTGTACGGCCACAAGACCCAGATCGAGGTCCGCTACCGCAACCGGTACGGGCGCGAGCGGGCGTACACCACGGCCTTCGAGGGCGCGGTCCCGTTCGTGAAGCGGCGGCACGCCGAGTCCGAGAGCGACGCCAGCCGCGAGCGCTTCGAGGGTTACATGCGCGAGGTGCCCTGCCCGACCTGTGAGGGCACCCGGCTCAAGCCGATCGTGCTCGCGGTGACGGTGATGGAGCGCTCCATCGCCGAGGTCGCCGCGATGTCGATCAGCGAGTGCGCGGACTTCCTGGGCCGGCTGAAGCTCGACGCCCGCGACAAGAAGATCGCCGAGCGCGTCCTCAAGGAGGTCAACGAGCGGCTGCGCTTCCTCGTGGACGTGGGCCTGGACTACCTTTCGCTGAACCGCGCGGCCGGCACCCTCTCGGGCGGCGAGGCCCAGCGCATCCGGCTGGCCACGCAGATCGGCTCCGGCCTGGTCGGCGTGCTGTACGTGCTGGACGAGCCGTCCATCGGCCTGCACCAGCGCGACAACCACCGCCTGATCGAGACGCTGGTGCGGCTCCGGGACATGGGCAACACGCTCATCGTCGTCGAGCACGACGAGGACACGATCAAGGTCGCCGACTGGGTCGTGGACATCGGCCCGGGCGCCGGCGAGCACGGCGGCAAGGTGGTGCACAGCGGCTCGCTGAAGGAGCTGCTGGAGAACGGCGAGTCGATGACCGGCCAGTACCTGTCGGGCCGGAAGTCCATCCCCGTGCCGGACGTCCGCCGGCCCGTGAACGGCGACCGCAGGCTCACCGTCCACGGCGCCAAGGAGAACAACCTGCGGGACATCGACGTGTCCTTCCCGCTGGGCGTCCTCACGGCGGTCACCGGCGTCTCCGGCTCCGGCAAGTCGACGCTGGTCAACGACATCCTGTACACGCACCTGGCGCGCGAGCTCAACGGCGCCCGGTCGGTTCCGGGCCGCCACACGCGGGTGGACGGGGACGACCTGGTCGACAAGGTCGTCCACGTCGACCAGTCGCCGATCGGCCGGACCCCGAGGTCCAACCCGGCGACGTACACGGGCGTCTTCGACCACGTCCGCAAGCTCTTCGCGGAGACGATGGAGGCGAAGGTGCGCGGCTACCTGCCGGGCCGCTTCTCCTTCAACGTCAAGGGCGGCCGGTGCGAGAACTGCTCCGGCGACGGCACGATCAAGATCGAGATGAACTTCCTGCCGGACGTCTACGTCCCGTGCGAGGTGTGCCACGGCGACCGGTACAACCGGGAGACGCTGGAGGTGCACTACAAGGGCAAGTCCATCGCGGAAGTCCTGAACATGCCGATCGAGGAGGCGCTGGGCTTCTTCGAGGCGGTGCCGACGATCGCGCGGCACCTGAAGACGCTGACGGAGGTGGGGCTGGGGTACGTCCGCCTCGGCCAGTCGGCGCCGACCCTCTCGGGTGGTGAGGCGCAGCGCGTGAAGCTGGCGTCGGAGCTGCAGAAGCGGTCGACGGGACGGACGGTGTACGTCCTGGACGAGCCGACGACGGGCCTGCACTTCGAGGACATCTCGAAGCTGATCAAGGTGCTGTCCGGGCTGGTGGACAAGGGGAACTCGGTGATCGTCATCGAGCACAACCTCGACGTCATCAAGACCGCGGACTGGGTCGTCGACATGGGCCCGGAGGGTGGCTACGGGGGCGGTCTCGTGGTCGCCGAGGGCACGCCGGAGCAGGTCGCGTCGGTGGGCGCGAGCCACACCGGCAAGTTCCTGCGGGACATCCTGGGGGCGGAGCGGATCTCGGACGCCGCGACGCCGGTGCCTCCGGCGAGGAAGCGGGCGGCGAAGAAGGCGGCCCCGGCGAAGAAGGCCGCGGCCCGCTCCCGCAAGGCGTAACCCCCGGGGCGGGGCGGGGGTGCCGCTGTGCAGGCTGCTGCTCCCCGCCCCGCCCTTCGCTCGTTCCCCGGGCCGCGCCCGGACCTCCTCCCGGAGGCTCCGCCCCCAGGGGGTCCGGGCCCCATACGCCGGCGGGGCTGGGATTGCCGGTGCGGGTCCGGGCAGCGCCTGGGGAACCGGTGGAAGGGCGGGCAGGGGACCTCGCCCGCGCAGCGGCACGCCGGCCCGCACGCGACCCACCGGCCCCAGCCCCGACCCCGCCGGCCGCATGCCGCACGGCGAAGCGGCGCGGCGAGAGTGGTCAGGCGGCGACGCCGAGGGCGTGTCCCGCCGTCGACGGATCATCCAGGGAGCTGAGGAGCGCGTCGGCGACATCCGCGCGGGCGATGACCTTCCCGCCCGGCACATTGGCGTCGAGGGCCCGCCGGTACGCACCGGTGCGGGGCCGGTTCAGCAGCCGCGGCGGCCGGACCACCGTCCACTCGGCCCGGCTCGCCCCGATCGCCGCCTCCATGACCGCCAGGTCCGCGTACAGGTCCCGCAGGAACCGCCGCAGCAGCGGGTAGACCACCATCCGCGTCAGGGCCCCGTCCTCCGGCGCGTCCGGCGCCACCGGGGCGGCGCTGACCGCGGACAGCCGGCTCACCCCGGCCCGGTCCATCGCCGAGACGATCGCCCGCAGCGCCGGCCCGGCGATCGGCGTCAGCCGGGCCTGCTTGTTGTTCGCGGGGCCGAGGGCCGAGACCACCGCCTCCCGCCCGGCGATGACGGGCAGCAGCGCCTCCTCGTCCGTCAGGTCCGCCACCACCGCCACCAGCAGGCGGTCGTGGGCCGGCACGTCCAGTCGCGCCGGGTCGCGGACGACCGCCGTCACCTCGTGGCCCGCGTCCAGCGCCTGCCGGACCACCTCGCGGCCGACGCCGCCCGTCGCTCCGAACACCGTGATCTTCATCGTGGTACTCCCGCCCAAAGGTGGTGGGTGAGTACTCACTCACCCCTGTGTCCACTAGGGTGAGTGAATGCCCACCCCTACGTCAAGCCGTCCCGCCTCCGAGAGGCTGCTGGACGCCGCCGAGACCCTCATGCGCACCATCGGCCTCGCCAACACCACCACCAAGGCCATCGCCCGCGAGGCGGGCTGCTCCGAGGCAGCGCTCTACAAGCACTTCGCCAACAAGGAAGAGCTGTTCGTGCGCGTCCTCATGGAGCGCACCCCCAACGCGGGCCCGCTCATGGCCGCCCTCACGGCCGAGCCCGGGGAGGGTGGCGGGGAGGAGGTGCTGGCCAGCATCGCCCGGCACGCCTCGCTCTTCTACGCCGAGGCCATGCCGATGGCCGCCTCGCTCTTCGCGGAACCCTCCCTGCTCACCCGCCACCGCGAGGGGGTCCAGAAGATCGGCGCCGGCCCGCACGTGGTGCTGGACGCCCTGGAGGGGCGGCTGCGCCGCGAGCTGGACGCCGGCCGGCTCCGGGAGGGGGCCGACCCCCGGGCCGCCGCCGCCCTGCTGCTGGGAGCCTGCTTCCAGCGGGCCTTCTTCCTGCACTTCTCCGGCGTCGAGGTGGTTCAGCCGGTCGAGGAGTTCGCCCCCGCGCTCGCCCGGACCCTGTGGGCCGCCATCGGCTGACCCCCCGGGCCGCCGGTCCGCCGGGCCCCCGGTCCGCCGGGTCCGCCGGGTCCCCCGGGTCCCCCGGGCCGCCGGGCCGCCGGGCCCGCCAGGCCCCCGGGTCGCCAGGTCCACCGGGCCGTCGGGTCCGCCGGGGCCCTCGGATCGCCAGGCCCCCAGGGCCGCCGGGTCCGCGGGGTCCCCGGGTCCGCCGGGCTACAGCTCCGCCGCGTACGGGGGCTCGGCGCCCGCCCGGGTGCAGGTCAGCGCGGCCGCGTGGGCCGCGTAGGCCAGTACGTCCGGCCAGTCCGCCGAGCCCGGGTCCCCGGCTCCCGCGAGCCGGTGCAGCAGCGCCGCGTTGACGGTGTCACCCGCGCCGATCGTGTCGGCCACGGCGACCGGGCGGGCCGCCGCGCTGTGCTCCGCGCCGTCCGGGGTCCACGCCGTCAGGCCGGCCGCGCCCCGGGTGAGCACCACCGCCGACGGGCCGGCCGCCAGCCAGTCCCCGACCCGGCCGCCCAGCCAGGCCGCGTCCTCCTCCGAGAGCTTGAGCACGGACACGTACGGCAGCCACCCCAGGAACCGCTCCCGGTACGCCGCCGGGTCCGCGATCAGCGCCGGGCGGACGTTGGGGTCCAGCAGGGTCAGCAGCCCGCGCCCCGACTCCCGGCGCAGCAGCGCCTCGTACGCGGACGCGCCCGGCTCCAGCACCAGCGAGCAGGTGCCGAGCGCGAGGGCCCGTGCCGTCGGCGGCAGTGCGGGCGGCAGGGCGAAGAGCCGGTCGGCGGTCCCCTCGACGTAGAAGCCGTACACGGCGGAGCCGTCCGGGCCCAGCGAGGGCACGGCCAGCGTGGTCGGCTCGGGCCCGCGCTGCACCAGCGAGAGGTCCACCCCGGCGGCCCGCAGCCCGGCCAGCAGGCTCTCGCCGAAGCCGTCCGCCGACACCCGGGAGCAGAAGGCGACCTCGGCGCCGAGGCGGCCCAGCGCCAGGGCGGTGTTGTAGGGCCCGCCGCCGGGCCGGGGCAGCAGGGCACCCGCCGGCCGCTCGACGGGCACGAGGTCGATCAGGGCTTCTCCACCGACGACGATCACGCGGGGGAAGGTATCCCATCGGACGCCGGTATCGTCGGGTTGACCCCGTCCGGGGGCCCGTCACCGCGCCAGGAGAACAGCATGTCCGCGTCACAGCCCGCCGCTCGCCGTACCGTCCTCAAGGGTGCCGCGGCGCTCGCCGGGGCCGTGGGCGCGGGGACGGCGCTCACGGCGTGCTCCACCGAGACCAACAGTGGCGGCGGCACCCCGGCCGTGCCGAAGGAGCCGGTCGAGCTGGGCGGCGCGGCCGACGTCCCGGTCGGCGGCGCGAAGCTGTTCCGCGAGCGGAAGGTCGTCGTCAGCTGTCAGGCGGAGGGCCAGTACAAGGCGTTCAGCGCCCAGTGCACCCACGCCGGCTGCGTCCTCGACAAGATCGTCGAGGGTGAGGGCAACTGCCCCTGCCACGGCAGCCGCTTCGACGTCACCACCGGCAAGGTCCTGCGCGGCCCGGCCACCGACCCGCTGCCGGCCGTCCCGGTCAAGGTGGAGAACGGCAAGCTCATCGCGGGCTAGGGGGTGTCCGGCGGCCCGGGCCCGGCCGTGATCCGTCGGACGCCCCCCGGACCCGGCACCGGCGTGGGCTACTCCCAGTCCCAGGCGATGCCCAGGATCCCGCGCCGGACGCCCTGTTCCACCAGGTGCACCGCCCGGTGGCGGCCGCTCGGGGTGAGGTCGCAGAGGGCGGTGCGGGGGGAGTGGGGGCCCGCGCGGGCGAAGCGGCGGCAGCGCACCGGGAGGGCCGCCTCGTCGAAGCGGACCTGGAGCATGTACTGCCCGCCCGCGTAGCTGAAACCCCGTACGTATTCGGTGCTGCGCCCGCCGGTGCCGTCCTCGACCCCGTAGCCGAAGACGTACGTGTCCCCGCGCCGCAGCCGCGCGTCGAAGAGCAGCTCGGCAACCACCACCCCGGCCTCCGGGTGGCAGCGCACCCGGCCCGTGCGGCAGTTCTCGTACGCCGTCACCTCCACCCGCCGCGCGTCGCAGCCGGGGTCGCCGTGGTGGATGGCCAGGTAGCGGTCGACGCCGTCGCGGTGGGCCCGGACGATCTGCTGCGACTCCCGCGTGCGCAGCTCGCCGCCCGCGCCGATGCGGACCCGCTCGTGGTGGCCGACCGAGTGCAGGCCGCCGTCCGCCGGCAGCTCCATCCCGGCCAGCAGCCGCTCCACCGCCGCTCCCACGCTGACCAGCGCCCGGTAGGAGCGGGCGGCCGGGCGGGCCGGGCCCGCTCCGGGGCCGGGGTCGGCCAGCAGGCGCAGCAGGGCGCCGCCGGGCAGGACGAGGATTTCCTCCAGGGCGGAGACCGCCCGCAGGGATTCGGGGTGCCGGGGCCGCCGGGCGCCCTGCTGCCAGTAACTGAGGCTGGTCACCCCGAGCTTGATGCCGCGCGCCGCGAGCCGCTGCTGCACGCGCTGGAGGGGCAGGCCGCGGGCGGCGAGGGCGGCGCGCAGGGCGAGGTGGAAGGGCCCGGCGCGCAGCAGCTCGTCCAGCTCCGGTCTGCCTGGCGTGCCCGGCCGGTCGCCGCTGGGCCGCATCGCGACTCCTCTGTGAACGTTCACACGCGCCGGGTGGGGGGCCCGGCCGGTGGTGCCGGGAGACCTGGTGGAACGGCAGCAACCGTTCACACCGCAGCCCCACCGTTCACACTGCAATGTCACCGCGTATTGAAGCGTGTTGACCTGATCGCGACAACACCCTGATGCTCCTCCACAGCGTCCGGACGCGCTCCTCCACCCCCACACACCCCGAGTCCCCACCTCGGGTCCCCACCTCGGGAGGAACGCGATGCGCAACAGAAGCGGGCGGCCGTCCCCGGCCGCCCTGGTTCCCGCCCTCATGTCCGCCCTGCTCCTCGTCCTGCTGCCCCTCGGCATCGGCGCCGGTACCGCCACCGCCGCCGACGCCCGCACGGGCGCGGGCCCCGACACCCCGAGCACGGCACTGGCGTACAAGAGGCTCGGCATCACCATGCAGGCCCAGCAGAAGACCAACTGGTGCTGGGCCGCCGGCGGCAACACCATCGCCGCCTGGTTCGGCCGCAACCACAGCCAGAACCAGTTCTGCAACGCCGCCTTCAACCGCCAGCAGGGCACCGAGTGCCCCAACAACCAGGCCACCCTGGGCAACGTCCAGACCGCCCTGCGCTGGGCCGGCATCAGCTCCGGCAGCTACGTGAACGGCTGGCTCCAGTACTCGACCGTACAGACCGAGATCAACGCCAACCGGCCCGTCGAGACCCGCATCCAGTGGTCCAACGGCGGCGGCCACATGCACGTCCTCTACGGCTACGACACCGCCAACAGCTGGGTCTACTGGGGCGACCCCTGGCCCTCCAGCGACCGCTACAACTGGGCCTCCCACGCCTGGTACGTCGACAACGGCACCTTCTCCTGGACCCACTCCCTCTACCGGATAGGGGCGTGACCGCCATGACCCCGCGCGCCTCCGCCGCCGCCCTGGTCCTCGCGGCCGCCGCCACCGCCGCCGTCCTCGTACCGGTCACGGCCGGGCAGGCCGCCGCCGCCCCCGTACCGCAGCCCCAGGCCGCCACCGCCGAGCACAGGGCGGCCGCCCGTGAGGCCGCCGCCGCACCCGGCACCCTGGCCACGCTCTCCCGGTTCTTCGCCCGCGAGGGGAAGGTGTCGGCGGCCGCCGCCGCGCCCCGGGTCGAGGGGGAGCCGATCCCCGTGAGCCACCTGTCCCCCGACTTCGTCGCCGGGAAGGCCGGGGCGCCGGTGGCCCGGCTGGAGTTCCTCGCGAGCGAGGCCGTCTCCTCCGACGGGCAGAAGGCGGCGCTGTGGACCGCCCGCACGGAAGCCGGCTGGCAGGTCGTGAACATCGCCACCGGCGACGACGAGTTCCGCTACGCCCGGCTCGGAGCGGGGAAACTGCCCGGCGGGACCATCTTCCGCGAGCCCCAGATCGACGGATGGTACGTGGCCCGGGGCGACCGGGTGCTGCCGCTGGACGAGGACGCGGCGCGGGCCGTGGGGGACCGGGGCACGACGCTCGCCGCGTACCGGGCCCGGGTGACGGGACTGTACGGGGACAAGCTGCCGGGCTCCGCGTACGCCGAGGAGGGCCGGGCCGGGGGCTTCGACGTGCCCGCCTCCGGCTCCGGGGCCGGCGGCCTGCCGGTGGCCTTGGCGGCCGGCGGTGCCGGGGCGCTGGCGCTCGGCGCGGGCGGAGCGGTGCTCCTGCTGCGGCGGCGCCGGGGTGGCCTCGGGGCCTAGCCGGGGCCCCTGCCCTGCCGGGCGGGCGGTGCCGGATGCCGGCCGGCAGGGTGCGGCGGGCGGGGGCGGGTGGGGCGGCCTCGCGTGGCTGGTCCCCTCCCCTCCCCGCCCTTCGCCCGTTCCCCGGGACCGCGCCCCGGCCCCCTGGGGGCCGCGCCCCCGGACCCCCGGCGCCTGAAACGCCGGCCGGGCCGGATGCGCCGACGGGGCTGGTCTCGCCCAACCCGGCTGCGGGGGGTTGTCGGCCCTCGCCAGTAGGGTGGTTGGCATGGCCGACCCTTCCAGTTACCGTCCCGAGCCCGGGCAGATCCCCGACTCCCCGGGGGTCTACAAGTTCCGCGACGACCACCGCAGGGTGATCTACGTCGGGAAGGCCAAGAGCCTGCGCCAGCGGCTGGCGAGCTACTTCCAGGACATCGCCGGCCTGCACCCCCGGACCGCCACCATGGTCACCACCGCCGCCTCCGTCGAATGGACCGTCGTCTCCACCGAGGTCGAGGCGCTCCAGCTCGAATACTCCTGGATCAAGGAGTTCGACCCCCGCTTCAACGTCAAGTACCGGGACGACAAGAGCTACCCCTCCCTCGCGGTCACGATGAACGAGGAGTACCCCCGGGTCCAGGTCATGCGCGGGCCCAAGAAGAAGGGCGTGCGCTACTTCGGCCCGTACGGGCACGCCTGGGCCATCCGCGAGACCGTCGACCTGATGCTCCGGGTGTTCCCGGTGCGCACCTGCTCCGCCGGCGTCTTCAAGCGCTCCGCGCAGATCGGCCGGCCCTGCCTCCTCGGGTACATCGGCAAGTGCTCCGCGCCCTGCGTCGGCCGGGTCACCCCCGAGGAGCACCGCGAACTCGCCGAGGACTTCTGCGACTTCATGGCGGGCCGCACCGGCACCTACCTCTCCCGGCTGGAGAAGCAGATGCACGAGGCCGCCGAGGAGATGGAGTACGAGAAGGCCGCCCGGCTGCGCGACGACATAGGCGCCCTGCGCCGCGCGATGGAGAAGAACGCCGTCGTCCTCGCCGACGCCACCGACGCCGACCTCATCGCGGTCGCGGAGGACGAGCTGGAGGCGGCCGTGCAGATCTTCCACGTGCGCGGCGGCCGGGTCCGCGGCCAGCGCGGCTGGGTCACCGACAAGGTCGAGGCCGTGGACACCGCAGGGCTCGTCGAGCACGCCCTCCAGCAGCTGTACGGGGAGGAGAAGGGAGAGGCCGTCCCCAAGGAGGTGCTCGTCCCGGCGCTGCCCGAGGACACGCCAGCCCTGAGCCAGTGGCTCGCAGGCCGGCGCGGGTCCGGCGTCAGCCTGCGCATCCCGCAGCGCGGCGACAAGAAGGCGCTGATGGAGACCGTCCACCGCAACGCCCAGCAGTCCCTCGCCCTGCACAAGACCAAGCGCGCCGCCGACCTCACCACCCGCTCCCGGGCCCTGGAGGAGATCGCCGAGGCCCTGGAGCTCGACGGGGCGCCCCTGCGCATCGAGTGCTTCGACATCTCCCACCTCCAGGGCGACGACGTCGTGGCGTCGATGGTCGTCTTCGAGGACGGGCTCGCCCGCAAGAGCGAGTACCGCAGGTTCCAGGTCAAGAGCTTCGCGGGACAGGACGACGTCCGGTCCATGCACGAGGTCGTCTCCCGGCGCTTCCGCCGCTACCTCCAGGAGAAGCTCAAGACGGGGGAGTGGGACGCGGAGGACGGGGAGGTCCCCGAGGACGACGGGCGGCCCAAGCGCTTCGCCTACCCGCCGCAGCTCGTCGTGGTCGACGGCGGGCAGCCCCAGGTGGCGGCCGCCAAGCGGGCCCTCGACGAGCTCGGGATCGACGACGTGGCGGTGTGCGGGCTCGCCAAGCGGCTGGAGGAGGTCTGGCTGCCCGGTGAGGACGACCCCGTCGTCCTGCCCCGCACCAGCGAGGGCCTCTACCTGCTCCAGCGGGTACGTGACGAAGCCCACCGCTTCGCCATCCAGTACCAGCGCAACAAGCGCGGAAAGCGCCTGAAGGCGGGCCCGCTGGACGAGGTACCGGGCCTCGGCGAGAGCCGCAAGCTGGCCCTGGTGAAGCACTTCGGTTCGGTGAAGAAGCTGAGACAGGCGACAATCGACCAGATCTGCGAGGTCCCGGGCATAGGCCGCAAGACGGCGGAGACCGTGGCCGCCGCCCTCGCCGGGGCGGTTCCCGCCGGTCCTGCCGTCAATACGGCGACAGGAGAGATCATTGAGGACGAGGCCTCCGCACCTGCGGAGACATCGTCCGAACGGGGGACCGCGCCATGACCGAGCACGAGACCGCACAGACCGCACAGACGAACGAGCACGACCGAGACGGAGCACAGGTGAGTACGGGCACGACCGTGGAGCCCGGCGACAACGCCGAGGCGGCCATCCCCGAGCTGGTGATCATCTCCGGGATGTCCGGAGCCGGCCGCAGTACGGCGGCCAAGTGTCTGGAGGACCTCGGCTGGTTCGTCGTCGACAACCTCCCGCCGGCGCTGATCCCCACCATGGTGGAGCTGGGCGCCCGCTCCCAGGGCAACGTGGCACGGATCGCCGTCGTCGTCGACGTCCGCGGCCGCCAGTTCTTCGACGCCCTGCGCGAGTCCCTCTCCGACCTGGAGTCCCGCGGGGTCACCCGGCGCATCGTCTTCCTGGAGTCCTCCGACGACGCGCTGGTCCGCCGCTTCGAGTCGGTCCGCCGCCCGCACCCCCTCCAGGGCGACGGCCGCATCGTCGACGGCATCGCCGCCGAGCGCGACCTGCTGCGCGAGCTGCGCGGCGACGCCGACCTGGTCATCGACACCTCCAGCCTGAACGTGCACGAGCTGCGCGCCAAGATGGACGCCCAGTTCGCGGGCGACGAGGAGCCCGAGCTGCGGGCCACCGTCATGTCCTTCGGCTTCAAGTACGGCCTGCCCGTCGACGCCGACCTCGTCGTGGACTGCCGCTTCATCCCCAACCCGCACTGGGTGCCCGAGCTGCGCCCCTTCACCGGGCTCAACGAGGAGGTGTCGGGCTACGTCTTCAGCCAGCCCGGCGCCAAGGAGTTCCTCGACCGCTACACCGAGCTGCTCCAGCTCATCGCCGCCGGCTACCGCCGCGAGGGCAAGCGGTACGTCACCATCGCGGTCGGCTGCACCGGCGGCAAGCACCGCAGCGTGGCCATGTCCGAGAAGCTCGCCGCCCGCCTCGCCTCCGAGGGAGTCGAGACCGTCGTCGTCCACCGGGACATGGGGCGCGAGTGACCGGACGGACCCTGCGGCTGCGCCGTCTGCGCCGCCTCACCCCCGGCCGGGGTGAGGAGGGCGCGGGCCGCGCCGGCCGCCGCGGCGCGGCGTCGAAGGTGGCCGCACCCAAGGTCGTCGCCCTGGGCGGCGGCATGGGCCTGTCGGCCTCCCTCGCCGCGCTGCGCCGGATCACCGGCGAGCTCACCGCCGTGGTCACCGTCGCCGACGACGGCGGCTCCAGCGGCCGGCTCCGGGAGGAGCTGAGCGTGCTGCCGCCCGGCGACCTGCGCAAGGCGCTGGCCGCGCTGTGCGGGGACGACGACTGGGGCCAGACCTGGGCCCGGGTCATCCAGCACCGCTTCCAGTCCGAGGGCGACCTGCACGGGCACGCCGTCGGCAACCTGCTGATCGTCGCCCTGTGGGAGCAGCTCGGCGACCCCGTCCAGGCCCTCGACCTGGTCGGGAAGCTGCTGGGCGCGCAGGGCCGGGTGCTGCCGATGTCGGCGGTGCCGCTGGAGCTCCAGGCCCTGGTCAAGGGGCACGACCCGGCGCGCCCGGACGACGTCGACACCGTCCGGGGCCAGGCCACGGTGGCCCTCACCCCGGGCGAGGTGCTCTCCGTCCAGGTCGTGCCCGCGGACCCGCCGGCCGTGCCGGAGGCCGTGGCCGCCGTGCTCGACGCCGACTGGGTGGTGCTCGGCCCCGGATCCTGGTTCTCCTCCGTGATCCCGCACCTGCTGGTGCCGGAGCTGCTGGACGCGTTGGTACAGACCAAGGCCCGGCGGGTCCTGTCCCTGAACCTGGCGCCGCAACCCGGTGAAACCGAGGGCTTCTCTCCGCAGCGTCATTTGGAGGTTTTGGCCCGACACGCCCCTAAACTCGCCCTGGACGTGGTGCTGGCCGACGAGGCCGCCGTGCCCGACCGCGAGTCCCTCGTCGACGCCGCCAAACGGTTCGGTGCCGCGGTCGAGCTGGCTCCCGTGGCCAGGCAGGACGGCTCTCCGAAGCACGATCCGGAGCTGCTGGCCGCCGCGTACGACCGTATTTTTCGGATGCATGGAAGGATCGGCCCATGGCGATGACGCCCGCGGTGAAGGATGAGATCTCACGCCTCCCCGTCACCCGGACCTGCTGCAGGAAGGCGGAGGTCTCGGCGATCCTGCGGTTCGCGGGCGGCCTGCACCTGGTGAGCGGCCGCATCGTCATCGAGGCGGAGCTGGACACCGGGATCGCCGCCCGGCGGCTGCGCAAGGACATCCTGGAGATCTTCGGTCACTCCTCCGACCTGGTGGTCATGGCCCCGGGCGGCCTGCGCCGGGGCAGCCGCTTCGTGGTGCGCGTGGTGGCCGGCGGGGACCAGCTGGCGCGCCAGACGGGCCTCGTGGACGGCCGGGGCCGCCCCATCCGGGGTCTCCCGCCCCAGGTGGTCTCCGGGGCCACCTGTGACGCGGAGGCGGCCTGGCGCGGTGCCTTCCTGGCCCACGGCTCCCTCACCGAGCCCGGCCGGTCCTCCTCCCTGGAGGTCACCTGCCCCGGCCCCGAGGCCGCCCTGGCCCTGGTGGGCGCCGCCCGCAGGCTCTCCATCGCCGCCAAGGCGCGTGAGGTGCGCGGCGTGGACCGGGTCGTGGTCCGCGACGGCGACGCGATCGGCGCCCTGCTGACCCGCCTCGGCGCGCACGAGTCGGTGCTCGCCTGGGAGGAGCGGCGGATGCGGCGCGAGGTCCGCGCCACCGCCAACCGGCTCGCCAACTTCGACGACGCCAACCTGCGCCGCTCGGCACGGGCCGCGGTGGCCGCCGGAGCCCGGGTGCAGCGCGCGCTGGAGATCCTCGGCGAGGAGGTGCCCGAGCACCTCGCGGCCGCCGGCCGGCTGCGCATGGAGCACAAGCAGGCCTCCCTGGAGGAGCTGGGCGCGCTCGCCGACCCGCCGCTGACCAAGGACGCCGTCGCGGGCCGGATCCGGCGCCTGCTGGCGATGGCCGACAAGCGGGCCCAGGACCTCGGCATCCCGGGCACCGAGTCGAACCTGGACCTCAGCGAGGAGCTGGCCGACAACATGGCGGGCTGACCCGCACGTCCCCCGCGTACTCCGTCACGGGCCCGCACGCGCACGCCGTGCGGGCCCGTTCCGTTCCGTTTGTACCGTTGACATGAGCATCGCCAGATCGTGAGCCTGGCGTCCGAACGCTTTGGTGGCAGACGACGCCCAGGGGGGCACATGAGGCACCGCGCGAGTTCGATCCTCGCCGCAACCGCACTCGTCTTCGGAACCACACTGGCCGCGCTGCCCGTCGCGGCCCACGCCCAGCCCGCGACCGGCACCGCATCCGGCGCCGACGAGGTACGGGTCTACGACGCCGACATCACCCGCGAGCAGGTCCCGCTCGTCCTCGCCGCCGGCCAGGACGCCCACGAGCTCTCGGAGCGCGCGCCGGAGACGGGGACCGCCCGCGTCGAGCTCTTCCTCACCGGGGAGCAGGCCGGACAGCTCTCCGCCCAGGGGATCAAGCTCGCCGAGCGCAGGATCCCCGCCCAGGGACTGGCCCGGGCCAAGGCCGCGGGGGACGGCGTCTTCCGCCCCTACAGCGGCAAGGGGGGCCTCCAGGAGGAGATCCTTCGGACCGCGCGGGAGAACCCCGCGCTCACCAAGGTCGTCTCCATCGGCAAGACCGTCCAGGGCAAGGACATCCTCGCCCTCAAGGTCACGAAGGACGCCAAGAGGACCCGGGACGGCGACAAGCCGTCCGTGCTCTACATGTCCAACCAGCACGCCCGCGAGTGGATCACCCCCGAGATGACGCGGCGGCTGATGCACCACACCCTCGGCAACTACGGCAAGGACCCGCGGATCACCAAGCTGGTGGACTCCACCGAGCTGTGGTTCCTGCTCTCCGCCAACCCCGACGGGTACGACCACACCTTCACCTCCGACAGCACCCGGCTGTGGCGCAAGAACCTCCGCGACAACAACGGCGACGGCCGGATCACCGCGGGCGACGGCGTCGACCTCAACCGCAACTTCTCCTACAAGTGGGGTTACGACAACGAGGGTTCCTCCCCGAGCCCCTCCAGCGAGACCTTCCGCGGACCCACGGCGCAGTCCGAGCCCGAGACCGCCGCCCTCGACGGCTTCCAGAAGCGCGTCGGCTTCGAGTACGCGATCAACTACCACTCGGCCTCCGAGCTGATCCTGTACGGCATCGGCTGGCAGGTGGCCACCCCGAGCCCGGACGACGTCGCGTACAAGGCGCTCGCCGGCACCCCCGAGAACCCCGCCGTCCCCGGCTACCACCCGCAGCTCTCGTCCGAGCTGTACACGACCAACGGCGAGGCCGACGGCCACGCGGCCAACGCCAACGGCGTCATGATGTTCACGCCGGAGATGACCACCTGCCAGACGGCCTCCGGGATCGACCCGGACGACGCCTGGCGGCCCGAGGACTGCGCCTCCGGCTTCAACTTCCCGGACGACGAGAAGCTGATCCAGCAGGAGTTCGCCAAGAACGTCCCCTTCGCGCTGAGCGTCGGCGAGAGCGCCGCCCACCCGGACCGGCCCTCCTCGGCCGTCGGCCTGAGCGCCGCCGACTTCACCCCGGACCCCTTCACCACCTCCTACGTGACCCGGGGCGAGGATCAGACGGTCGCCGTCACGGCCCGCAAGGCCCTCAAGGACAAGCGGCTCAACTTCCGCGTCAACGGCGGCCGTACGCACGACGACGAGCTCAGGGCCTGGAAGGGCGGGAACGTCTACGGCGGCGAGGACAACAACTGGTTCGACGAGTACCGGGCCGAAGTGGACGGCACCAGGCCCGGCGACAAGGTCGAGGTCTGGTTCACCGGCCGCGACCGCGCCGACAAGCTCGTCTCCAGCGAACACTTCACGTACACCGTCGCGCAGCGCCCGCGCGCGGACGTGCTGGTGATCGCCGAGGAGGGCGCGAAGGCGCAGCACGCCCAGGGCTACGTGGACGCGCTGCGCGCCAACGGGAAGTCGGCCGCCGTCTGGGACGTGGCCACCCAGGGCGCCCCCCACCACCTCGGCGTGCTCTCCCACTTCCGCACGGCCGTCCACTACACCGGTGCCGCAGCTCCCGGCGGCCCCACCCAGCTGGCGGTCCGCGACTTCCTCAACGAGGGCGGCAAGCTCGTCGAGGCCGGTGAACTGGCGGGCGGCCGGGCCCTGGTCGGCCGCGCCCTGACCGACGACTTCAGCCAGTACTACCTCGGCGCCTACAACCGGGCCTCCGTCAAGGGCGCGACCGGCTTCACCGGCACCGGCGCCCTCACCGGCGGCAAGGGCGCGCTCGGCGACGCGGCGGGCAACCCGCTCAACGCCCCCGGCGCCTACGGCGTCACCTCCGACAGCCTCCCGCCGGCGCAGTTCCCGCAGTTCAAGAGCGCCCAGGCGGGCCAGTACGCCGGAGTCGTGAACCCGTACGCCCCCTACGCGGGCACCGGGATGGCGTCGGCCGCCCACGAGGACGACGACTGGAAGCGCCTCACGCGCACCATCGACCTCACCCGTGTCACCGCCGCCGACCAGCCGAAGCTGAAGGCGGCCCTCAACTGGAACACCGAAGAGGGCTACGACCACGCCGTCCTGGAGGCCCGTACGGCCGGCGGGGACGACTGGACCACACTGCCGGAAGCGAGCGGGCTGAGCTCCGCCACAGTCCCGGCGGAGTGCGAGGCCGGCTTCTTCGTCAACGGCCACCCGTTCCTGCGCCGCTACCTCACCCTCGGCTCCGGGGGCTGCACCGCCGCGGGCAGTAGCGGAGCGTGGAACAGCTTCACCGGTTCCTCCGGCGGCTGGAAGCAGGTCGCCTTCGACCTGAGCCCCTACGCCGGGAAGACGGTCGAGGTGTCCCTCTCCTACGTGACCGACCCCGGCTCGGGCGGCCGCGGCGTCTACGCCGACGAGGCGCGGCTGTCCGTCGGCGGCGCCGACCAGACCGCCGAGGGCTTCGAGACCTCCCTCGGGGCGTGGACCGCCCAGCCGGCGCCCGCCGGAAGTCCCGACGTCCCGGGAGATTGGTCCAGGACCGGGGAACTGTTCAAGTCCTACGCGGCGGTCACTACGCGTGACACGGTCCTCCTCGGCTTCGGGCTCGAACACCTCCCGGCCGCCGCGGATCGCGCCGCAGTCCTCGGCAGGGCGCTCAAGTCCCTGGACCGGTGATCCACGATCCCGCCCGCGCTCACGCTGGGTGACCGGGCCCAAAGTCCCCGGGGTCCCGTACCGGAGCCATTGGTACAGGGCCTCGGGCATGTACCCCGCTCAGTGCGGGGAGTGTCAGGCTCCGGCCGATGTCACTCAAAAGCTCACAGAGAGGTAGGGTCGTAAGCGGTCGGGGACATCCCATACAGCTCGCCGGCGGGACAGGCCGGCGCACCAACGAGGAGATCGGTTCGTGACGATCCGCGTAGGCATCAATGGTTTTGGCCGAATTGGCCGTAACTACTTCCGGGCTCTTCTCGAGCAGGGAGCGGACATCGAGATCGTCGGTGTCAACGACCTGACGGACAACGCCACCCTGGTGCACCTGCTCAAGTACGACAGCATCCTGGGCCGCCTCAAGGCCGAGGTCTCGCACACCGAAGACACCATCACGGTCGACGGCAACACCTTCAAGACCTTCGCCGAGCGCGACCCCGCCAACCTCCCCTGGGGCGAGCTGGGTGCGGACATCGTCATCGAGTCCACCGGCATCTTCACGAAGAAGGCCGACGCCGCCAAGCACATCACGGCCGGCGCGAAGAAGGTCCTCATCTCGGCCCCGGCCAAGGACGAGGACATCACCATTGTGATGGGCGTCAACCAGGACAAGTACGACGCGGCCAGCCACCACGTGATCTCCAACGCCTCCTGCACCACCAACTGCGTGGCGCCGATGGCCAAGGTTCTCGACGAGAACTTCGGGATCGTCAAGGGCATGATGACGACGGTCCACGCCTACACCAACGACCAGCGCATCCTGGACTTCCCGCACTCGGACCTGCGCCGCGCCCGCGCCGCCGCCGAGAACATCATCCCGACCTCCACCGGTGCCGCCAAGGCCACCGCGCTGGTCCTGCCGCAGCTCAAGGGCAAGCTCGACGGCATCGCCATGCGCGTCCCGGTCCCGACCGGCTCGGTCACCGACCTCGTCCTGGAACTCGACCGCGAGGTCACCAAGGACGAGATCAACGCCGCCTTCCAGAAGGCCGCGGAGGGCCAGCTCAAGGGCATCCTCGACTACACCGAGGACGCGATCGTCTCCTCCGACATCGTGAACTGGCCGGCCTCCTGCACCTTCGACTCCTCCCTGACCATGGTCCAGGGCAAGCAGGTCAAGGTCGTCGGCTGGTACGACAACGAGTGGGGCTACTCCAACCGACTCGTCGACCTCACCGTCTTCGTCGGCGGTCAGCTCTAAGAACGTAGGGCAAGGCAACACGATGTGAGCACAGGGTCCGCTCGGCGCGATGAGGCGCCGTTCGGGCCCTGTCGCTTGCCCGGCCCTCCCGTCCTCGCCCACCGGGCGAAGGTCTCCGAAGGAGTAGGAAACACATGAAGACGATCGACGGACTGCTCGCCGAAGGCGTCGCCGGCAAGCGGGTCTTCGTCCGCGCCGACCTCAACGTGCCGCTCGCCGGCACCACGATCACCGACGACGGCCGCATCCGCGCAGTCCAGCCGACCATCGCGAAGCTCGCCGAGGCCGGCGCGCGCGTGGTCGTCGCCTCGCACCTGGGCCGCCCCAAGGGCGCCCCGGACCCGGCGTTCTCGCTGGCCCCGGCCGCCGAGCGGCTCGGCGAGCTGCTCGGCAAGGAGGTGGCCTTCGCCACCGACACCGTCGGCGCCTCCGCCAAGGAGACCGTCGCGGCCCTCGCCGACGGCCAGGTCGCCGTCATCGAGAACCTGCGCTTCAACGCCGGTGAGACCTCGAAGGACGACGCCGAGCGCGGTGCCTTCGCCGACCAGCTCGCCGAGCTGGCCGACGTCTACGTCGGTGACGGCTTCGGCGCCGTCCACCGCAAGCACGCCTCGGTCTTCGACCTGCCCGCGCGCCTCCCGCACGCGGCAGGCTTCCTCATCGCGACCGAGGTGGGCGTCCTGCAGAAGCTGACCGCCGACGTCCGGCGCCCCTACGTCGTCGTCCTCGGCGGCGCCAAGGTCTCCGACAAGCTCGCCGTCATCGACGAGCTCCTCGGCAAGGCCGACCGCATCCTCATCGGCGGCGGCATGGCCTACACCTTCCTCAAGGCCAAGGGCTACGAGGTCGGCATCTCCCTGCTCCAGGAAGACCAGCTGCCCACGGTCACGGAGTACATGGAGCGCGCCGAGAAGACCGGCGTCGAGCTGGTCCTCCCCGTCGACGTCCTGGTCTCCGCCGACTTCCCGGACCTCAAGGGCAAGACCCCGGCCGACTTCGAGATCGTCGACGCCGACAAGATCCCCGCGGACAAGGAGGGCCTCGACATCGGCCCCAAGACCCGCGAACTGTACGCTTCGAAGATCGCCGACGCCGAGACCGTCTTCTGGAACGGCCCGGTGGGCGTCTTCGAGCACCCCGACTACGCGGGCGGCACCACCGCCATCGCGCGGGCGCTCCTCAACAACGACGGCTTCACCGTGGTCGGCGGTGGCGACAGCGCCGCCGCCGTCCGCATCCTCGGCTTCGACGAGAACGCCTTCGGTCACATTTCCACCGGTGGTGGCGCCAGCCTCGAATACCTCGAGGGCAAGACGCTCCCCGGCCTCGCCGCCCTGGAGGGCTGAACCCCCATGACCAACGTCAACGGCCGCACCCCGCTGATGGCGGGCAACTGGAAGATGAACCTCAACCACCTGGAGGCCATCGCCCACGTCCAGAAGCTTGCCTTCGCCCTCGCCGACAAGGACTACGACGCCGTCGAGGTCGCCGTACTCCCGCCCTTCACCGACCTGCGCTCGGTCCAGACCCTGGTCGACGGCGACAAGCTGAAGATCAAGTACGGCGCCCAGGACATCTCCGCGCAGGACTCCGGCGCGTACACCGGTGAGATCTCCGGCCCGATGCTGGCGAAGCTGAACTGCTCCTTCGTCGCCGTCGGCCACAGCGAGCGCCGCCAGTACCACGGCGAGAGCGACGAGCTGTGCAACGCGAAGGTCAAGGCCGCCTTCAAGTACGGGATCACCCCGATCCTGTGCGTCGGCGAGGGCCTCGACGTGCGCAAGGCCGGCAACCAGGTCGCGTACACCCTGGCCCAGGTCGACGGCGGCCTGAAGGACCTCCCGGCCGAGCAGGCCGAGTCCATCGTGATCGCGTACGAGCCGGTCTGGGCGATCGGCACCGGCGAGGTGGCCACCCCCGAGGACGCGCAGGAGGTCTGCGGGGCGATCCGCGGCCGCCTCGCCGAGCTGTACTCCCAGGAGCTGGCCGACAAGGTCCGCATCCAGTACGGCGGCTCGGTCAAGTCCGGCAACATCGCCGCGATCATGGCCCAGCCCGACGTCGACGGCGCCCTGATCGGCGGCGCGGCGCTCGACCCGGACGAGTTCGTCAAGATCGTCCGCTTCCGCGACCAGTGAGTATGCGGTAGGGCCGATCCGTCGTACCCTTGCGGGGGCCGGGGGCCGCGTACGCGCGGCCTGCCGGCCCCCGCTTCCTCCCAGCAAGCCCAGAAAGTAGGAATCAGCCGTGGTTATGGGGTTCTCGGTCGCCCTGATCGTCTTCAGCGCTCTGCTGATGCTGCTCGTGCTGATGCACAAGGGCAAGGGTGGCGGCCTTTCCGACATGTTCGGCGGCGGCATGCAGTCCTCCGTCGGCGGCTCCTCCGTCGCCGAGCGCAACCTCGACCGCATCACGGTCGTCGTCGGCCTGCTGTGGTTCGCCTGCATCGTCGCGCTCGGCCTGCTCATGAAGTCCAGCGCCGCCTGACGGTTCTGGCCATTCGGGCCGTCCCGCCGGTTGCCCCCGGCCTATCATGAGGTCCTGCGTCCACGGCTGGAGCGAGTAACTCCGGTTGCTGGACGTGCGTTGGGCCTTACGTAGACTGGGGCGCCCCGCAGCGGACATCCCGCACGCTCCGCGGCACCATCACGCAGGGAGTTACGACCGTGGCAAGTGGCAACGCGATTCGTGGAAGTCGGGTCGGAGCCGGGCCGATGGGCGAGGCCGAGCGCGGCGAATCCGCGCCCCGCCTGCGCATCTCCTTCTGGTGCTCGAACGGGCACGAGACGCAGCCCAGCTTCGCCAGCGACGCGCAGGTGCCGGACACCTGGGACTGCCCGCGCTGCGGGTTCCCGGCCGGCCAGGACCGGGACAACCCGCCCGCGCCGCCGCGCACCGAGCCGTACAAGACGCACCTCGCGTACGTCCGCGAACGCCGCACGGACGCCGACGGCGAGGCGATCCTCGCGGAGGCCCTCGCCAAGCTCCGCGGCGAGATCTGAGCCGGCCCGCACGAGGGCGGCACGGCCGCGCACTAGAGCACCACTCGGGGCCCGGCCCGTGGGAGAGCGAATCCCGCGGGCCGGGCCCCTTTGTGTGCGTTGCTCCCCTTCCGATCCCTTAGGTTGGACGCTGGCGGGGCACAACAGGACGGAAGAAGTGGGTTGATGTCCGAGATGAACGCAGACAGCCGTACGAGGCTCAACCGGACGCCCGAGTGGCACGCACTCGGCAAGCACCGGGAAGAGCTGGGGCAGACGCATCTGCGGGAGCTGTTCGAGTCGGACCCGGACCGGGGCACCGGCTACACGCTGCGGGTCGGCGACCTGCACATCGACTACTCGAAGCACCTCGTGACCGACGAGACGCTCGGGCTGCTGCGCGAACTGGCCTCGGCCACCGGTGTGGCGGAGCTGCGGGACGCGATGTTCCGCGGCGAAAAGATCAACGTGACGGAGGACCGCGCGGTCCTCCACACCGCGCTGCGCGCCCCCGGCGACGCGGTCGTCGAGGTGGACGGCGAGAACGTCGTCCCCGGCGTGCACGCGGTCCTCGACAAGATGGCGGCCTTCTCCGACCAGGTCCGGTCGGGGGAGTGGACCGGGTTCACCGGCAAGCGCATCAAGAACGTGGTCAACATCGGCATCGGCGGCTCCGACCTGGGCCCCGCGATGGCCTACGAGGCGCTGCGCGCCTTCACCGACCGCGGCCTGACCCTGAAGTTCGTCTCCAACGTGGACGGCGCCGACCTGCACGAGGCCGTGCGCGACCTCGACCCGGCGGAGACGCTGTTCATCATCGCGTCGAAGACCTTCACCACCATCGAGACCATCACCAACGCCACCTCGGCGCGGGAATGGCTGCTCGCCGGCCTCGGCGGGGACCAGGCCGCCGTGGCACGGCACTTCGTGGCCCTGTCCACCAACGCCGAGAAGGTCGCCGAGTTCGGCATCGACACGGCCAACATGTTCGGCTTCTGGGACTGGGTCGGCGGCCGCTACTCCTTCGACTCCGCCATCGGCCTCTCCCTGATGACCGCCATCGGCCCGGACGCCTTCCGCGAGCTCCTCGCCGGCTTCCACGCCATGGACGAGCACTTCCGCACGGCTCCGCCGGAGAGCAACGCCCCGATGCTGCTGGGCCTGTTGGGCATCTGGTACGGCGCGTTCTTCGACGCGCAGTCGCACGCGGTGCTCCCGTACAGCCACTACCTGTCCCGTTTCACGGCCTACTTGCAGCAGCTGGACATGGAGTCCAACGGCAAGTCCGTTGACCGGGACGGCAATCCGGTGGACTGGCAGACCGGCCCGGTGGTGTGGGGCACGCCCGGCACCAACGGCCAGCACGCCTACTACCAGCTGATCCACCAGGGCACCAAGCTGATCCCGGCGGACTTCATCGGCTTCGCCCGCCCGGTGGCGGAGCTGTCGCCGGTGCTGGAGGCCCAGCACGACCTGCTGATGGCCAACTTCTTCGCCCAGACGCAGGCCCTGGCCTTCGGGAAGACGGCCGAGGAGGTCCGAGCGGAGGGCGTCGCCGAGGCGCTCGTCCCGCACAAGACCTTCCGGGGCAACCACCCGACGACCACCGTCCTCGCGACCGAACTGACCCCGTCGGTGCTGGGGCAGCTCATCGCGCTGTACGAGCACAAGGTGTTCGTGCAGGGCGCGGTGTGGAACATCGACTCCTTCGACCAGTGGGGCGTCGAGCTCGGCAAGGTCCTCGCCAAGCGGGTGGAGCCGGCACTGACGGAGGGCTCGCACGTGGAGAGCCTCGACCCGTCGACGCGGGCGCTGGTGGCCACGTACCGGGAGCTGCGCGGCCGCGGCTGACCGGCGAACGGTCAAGGGCCCCGCACCGGACGCGTACGCGTCCGGTGCGGGGGCCCTCCTGTCCGGATCCCCCCCCTCCCCCCCAGCGGGGGGAGGGGGGGCCCGCCCCGTGGGGCAGTTTGTCACCTGCCCCGTGTGCAACAACC
>NZ_JBWKEE010000032.1:0-83441 GCF_056435605.1 Streptomyces sp. NPDC043896 | reverse complement strand
TCCTCCACACCTACAACCACCACCGCTGCCACACCGCACTGGGCGGCCACCCGCCCATCAGCCGAGTTAACAACCCTGCGGGTCAATACACCTAGAGCGGAGGCTGCGGCGGGAGGCCGTCGAGGAGTTCGAGCCAGAGGCCCATCGTCGGTGCCTCCGGCTTGTACGGGCCTCCCCCGGGCCGAATCGCGCGGTAGCGGCTCACCAGCAGTTCGGCGGCGGCTTCCGTCGCGGCGGGCAGACGCATCGAGATGGCCTCGTCCCAGTGGTAATCGCCCTCATGCAGCGAGAAGAGCGGGAGACGCCGGCAGGCGAGCCAGCAGATCAAGGCGGGGGCGTATCGGATGAGATGGCCGTGACCTTGCTTGAGTCGCGTGGGCAGGGCGTTGAGCGCTTCCCGGGCCCGGCCCCAGGCATCGAGCGCGCGCACGACCCCCAGGGGCGTCACGCCCGCGTGGAAGAGCTGACCGTAGAGCGGGGAGTCGATGCGGCTCCAGAGGGCCTGCCGCCCTTCCGCCGCCGCCACCAGGTTCGCGGCCTCGGGCACGGGGCGGTCGGACAGACAGGCAAGGGCCTGCGTCACTTCGTCCATGGTGAAGCGCTCCCCTTGAGGGCCCGTCGTGATGCCCCGCCGCGGGTCGAAGTTCCACCGCTCCCAGTCCGCTTCCATCAGCCGGAGGATGTGGGGGCAGCGCACGAGACCGTCCTGAGCCGTCGACGGATTCCGGTAGCGGTCGGCCGCGTCGTACAGGACCCGCGCCCTGCGGCGTTCCCTGCCGCAGAAAATCGCGACTTGCATGACGGCTTGCTCAAGGTTGGCGGTCGGAAGGCACCCGGCTGCCTCCGAGATGACCCTGAGCCTCTGCATGCCGTCGATGCACTCCGGTCCGATGACGTGGATGCGGTCGGAAAACACTCCCGGCCCCGGAACCAGCTCCACGGCATCGGCGCCCAGCACGATCTGCCCGACGAACCCGAAGTCCGCCGGCCGGCTCCTCAGCATCTCGGCGAGGCCGAGGTTGGCTTCACTGTCCGCCAGGTACCCGCGCTTGGCCCACAGACGGCGTGCACTGTCCACTGAGGCCGCCAGCGGCACGAGGTCGACTGCTCTGACGTCGGCCACCCAGCCACGGCTGTGCTGCCCGAGGCTCACTGGCCGGAAGGACAGGGCGTCGACGTCCGAGAAGGGATACTCCGTTGAGGGGTGCGTGGCGTTCACGCACCCCTCAACGCGGCAGTGGCGGGCGCGTCACGCGTCCAGGGGGTTCGCCGCGATGCGCTTCGCCGCGCCGCCCGCCACGTAGGACGCGGCCGCGCAGGCGGGTTTGCGGGCCGCCTGGTCCTCGACCAGGGCGAGGAAGGACGGGCCGAAGCCGAGGCGGGGGTAGTGCTCCAGGAGGCCGGCCAGGAAGGCGGGGTCGAAGTCGGTCACGCGCAGGCCCGAGACGTCCGCGCTGGTGCCCACCTGGAGGAGGTGGCTCTCGACGTCCTGGGCGGCGGTGACGTCGTCCCGCATGTGCAGCACGATGACCTCCTCCGCCCGGGCCCGGCGGGCCGGGGGCCAGCCCAGGCCCGCCGTGAAGAGCCGGGCCACGTGCCCGCCGGCCTCCTCGAAGGGCAGGGTGTGGCTGTCGAAGGGCGCGGTCAGGCCCAGGTCGTGGAGCAGGGCGCTGACATAGAGGAGCTCCGCGTCGTACGAGAGCCCGTGCACGCGCGCGTACTCGGCGCCGAAGGCGTAGGAGCGCACGGAGTGGTTGAGGAGGGAGGCGTCGGCGTACTCCGAGGCGATCCCGAAGGCCGAACGGGCCGTGTCAGAGTCAAGGTTGTGAAGGGTCCACGTCATGGGCCGCACCTTAGGGCCTGCCGTCGCGGGGGCGCCGGGTGAAGTCCACCTCCGAGGGGCCCGCCTCCCCCGGCCACCACAGCCGGGCCGGGGCCGGCGGGGTCTCCGCGAGGATGCTGCCGTGCGAGACCACGTACCGGGGCCGGACCTGACGGCGGATCGCCTCCTCGGGGCCCGGCGCCTGGAGGAGGACGAAGGAGGCGGGGGCACCGGGCGTGATCCCGTACTCGGAGGAGGACAGGCCGAGAACGCGCGCCGCGCGCTCCGTCACCATCGAGAAGGCGAGCGGGAGGTCATCCGCGCCGGTCAGCTGGGCGGCGTACAGGCCGAGGAGGGCGGTCTGGAGCGGGTTGGCGGTGCCGAGGGCGTTCCAGGGGTCCATCACGTCGTCGTGACCGAAGGCGACGTTGACCCCGGCGGCCAGCATCTCCTTGACCTGGGTGAGGCCGCGCCGCTTGGGATAGGCGTCGAAGCGGCCCTGGAGGTTGAGGTTCGCGAAGGGGTTGGCGACCAGGTTGATGCCGGAACGGACCAGCAGCCGCTGGAGTTTGAAGCTGTAGGCGCCGTTGTAGGAGCCCATGGCCGTGGTGTGGGAGGCGGTGGCGCGCTCGCGCAGGCCCGAGCGCAGGGCGAGGGTGGCCAGCACCTCCACGAAGCGGGACTGTTCGTCGTCGATCTCGTCGCAGTGGGCGTCCACGCGCAGCCCGTGTTCCTCGGCCACGGCGAAGGCGGTCCGCAGGGAGGCGATGCCGTCCTCGCGGGTGTCCTCGAAGTGCGGGATCGCACCGACGACGTCCGCGCCGCGAGCCACCGCCTCGCGCAGCAGCGCCTCTCCGTCGGGGAAGGAGACGATGCCCTCCTGGGGGAAGGCGACGATCTGCAGGGTCATGACGTCCCGCACCCGGTCGCGGACCTCCAGCAGCGCGTCGAGCGCGGTGAGGGACGGGTCGGTGACGTCGCAGTGCGTACGGACGTGCAGCACGCCGTTGGCCGCCTGCCAGCGCAGTACCTCGGTGGCCCGCGCGATCACGTCCTCGCGGGTCAGGGTGCGCTTGCGCTCGCTCCAGCAGGCGATGCCCTCCCAGAGGGTGCCGGAGGCGTTGGGGCGGGGCTCACCGGCGGTCAGGGCGGTGTCCAGGTGGATGTGGGGCTCCACGAAGGGGGCGGTGAGCAGGCCGCCGTGGGCCTCGATGAGCACGCCGGTCGCCGGCGGCTCCTTCTGGTCGTCGTGCGGGAGCACGCGCGCGATCCGGCCGTCCTCGGCCACCTCGACGTCTGACAGGCCGGACAGGCCGTCTTCGTGCAGCAGCCGGGCGCCCCGGACGATCATCCGCATGCGGTCCAGCGTACGCACGAGGGGACGCGGTCCGGGGTACGCGCACGGCGGAGCGCACGCGCGCGGGCTTGTGTACGCGCCAACACCGGCACGCGGCCCGACGTTTCACGTGAAACATCGGGCCGTGACCGGTGCCGAGGCTCAGCCGCGCTTGGCCTGTGCCTTCTGCTGCATGCCTCGCGTCTTCGCGGAGAGCGACTGGGCTTCTCTGCCCGCGGCCTTGGCACGTGCCTCGGCCGCCGTGTTCTTCGCCATCGCTCGTTCGGAATCCTGGTGGCTGTGGTGGCCGGTACGAGCCTTCTTGGCCATGATCAACACCCTCTCGGAAGCGTTCGGCGTACCCACACCACGATGCGCCCATTCGGCGCAGTCGGCATCCCGGCCGCCCGCACGGCCGGACCCGCAAGAATGGAGCGCATGACCAGCGACAGCGACCTGACCCCCGGAACAGCCTCCGATTCCGAGATGCCCGACTGGGAGAAGCGCTTCCGGGCGCCCCGCGTGGGCCTGCCCGACTGGGCCGAGGACGCCCCCGACCGCTCCCTCTTCGTCTCGAACGTCACCGGGACCTACGAGCTCTACGCATGGGACCGATCCACCGGCACGCAGCGGCAGGCCACCGACCGCCCCAACGGCACCACCGACGGCACCCTCTCCCCCGACGGCGAGTGGATCTGGTGGTTCTCCGACACCGACGGCGACGAGTTCGGCACCTGGGTCCGCCAGCCCTTCGCGGGCGGACCCGACGAGCCCGCCACCCCCGGCCTGGAGCCCTCCTACCCCGCCGGGCTCGCCATCGGCCGCGACGGCACGGCGGTCGTGGGCCGGTCCACCGACGAGGACGGCTCCACGATCCACGTCGTACGGCCCGGCGGCGACGCCCCCGAGGTGATCTACCGCCACCGTGAGTCCGCCGGAGTCGGCGACCTGTCCCGGGACGGCACCCTCCTCGCGATCGAGCACACGGAGCACGGCGACGCCATGCACTCGGCGCTGCGCGTGGTCACCCTCGACGGCGCCACCGTCGCCGAGCTGGACGACTCCCGGGGCGGCACCGAGGAGCTGGGCCTCGAAGTGCTCGGCTTCGCACCGGTCGCCGGGGACACCCGGCTGCTGGTCGGACACCAGCGGCGCGGCCGCTGGGAGCCGATGGTGTGGGACGTGGCCACGGGCTCCGAGGAGGACCTGGCCGTGGACCTGCCCGGCGACGTGAGCGCCGAGTGGTACCCGGACGGCAGCGCCCTGCTCATCGCGCACAGCTACGAGGCCCGCAGCGAGCTGTGGCGGTACGACCTGGCCGCGCGGGAGCTCGTACGGGTGGACACGCCGCCCGGGACGGTCTCGGGCGCGACGGCCCGCCCGGACGGGACGGTGGAGTACCAGTGGTCCTCGGCGGCCGAGCCCGCCGCCGTACGGTCCACCGCGGGCGGGATCGTCCTGGACCCGCCCGGCATGCGGCCGCCCGGCTCGGTGCCGGTGGAGGACGTCTGGGTGGAGGGGCCCGGCGGGCGGATCCACGCGCTCGCCCAGCGGCCCGTGGGGCACGGCGACGGCCCCTTCCCGACGATCTTCGAGATCCACGGCGGGCCCACCTGGCACGACTCCGACGCCTTCGCGGCCACCCCGGCGGCCTGGCTGGACCACGGCTTCGCGGTGGTGCGGGTCAACTACCGCGGCTCGACGGGCTACGGCCGGGAGTGGACCGACGCCCTCAAGCACCGCGTCGGCCTGATCGAGCTGGAGGACATCACTGCGGTCCGGGAGTGGGCCGTGGCCTCCGGCCTGTCGGACCCGGCACGGCTGGTGCTGTCGGGCGGGTCCTGGGGCGGGTACCTGACGCTGCTGGGCATCGGCATGCGGCCCGACGACTGGGCGGTCGGGCTGGCCGCCGTGCCGGTGGCGGACTACGTGACGGCCTACCACGACGAGATGGAGGCGCTGAAGGCGCTGGACCGCACCCTCTTCGGCGGTACGCCCGAGGAGGTCCCGGAGCGCTTCGAGGCGTCCTCGCCGCTGACGTACGTGGACGCGGTGAAGGCTCCCGTGCACATCGCGGCGGGCGTGAACGACCCGCGCTGCCCGATCCGGCAGATCGAGAACTACGTCGACCGGCTCGCGGCGCGCGGCGCGGTCCACGAGGTGTACCGCTACGACGCGGGGCACGGTTCGCTGGTGGTGGAGGAGCGCATCAAGCAGGTCCGGATGGACCTCGAATTCGCGCTCAAGCACCTGCCGCAGGGCCTGCCGCGCTGACCCGGCACAGGGCTCCCGGTGCACCCCCCGTACCTTTGGTGGGGTGCACCGGTTTCTCCTGACCCCGCGCTGGTGGGGGATCAACGTCTTCGTCGCGCTCGCCATCCCGTTCTGCCTGTTCATGGGGACCTGGCAGCTCGGCCGGTTCGAGGACCGCGTCGGCAGCCACAAGGAGGCGCAGGCCGAGCGGCCCGCCGCCCAGGCGGCCGAGCCCCTGGACTCGCTGCTGCCGGTGGACACCAGGACCTCCGGGCGGCTGGCGGCCACGGCCGGCGAGTACGGGCAGCAGCTGCTCGTCCCCGAACGTGACCTCGGCGGCAAGCCCGGCTTCTACGTCCTGACCCTGCTGCGGACCGACTCGGGGAAGACCGTCCCGGTGGTCCGGGGCTGGCTGCCGGGGGCGGCCGACCCGGCGAAGGCACCGGCTCCGCCGACCGGGCGGGTCGAGGTGACGGGTGCCCTCCAGTCCTCGGAGAACTCCGGCACCAAGGGCGTCCACGCCCAGGGCGGGCTGCCGCCGGGCCAGCTCGGGGTGATCGGGGCGGCCACGCTGGTCAACCTGGTGCACGACCCGCTGTACGACGCCTGGCTGACGGTGCAGACCCCGGTGGACGGGATGACCCCGGTGCCCGCGAAGGCGCCGAACAACACCGGGCTCGACCTGAAGGCCTTCCAGAACCTCGGCTACACCGGCGAGTGGTTCGTCTTCGTCGCCTTCGTGCTGTTCATGTGGTTCCGCCTCTACCGCCGCGAGGTGGAGACCCTGCGCGACGCCGAGGCGGGCTTGCTGCCGGCCGCGGCACCCGCCGGGGCCGCCACGGACGCCGCCGGGGATCCCGAGCCGGAGCCGGCTACGGCGCGCCCGGCGGAATGAGGCCCGTGCGGTAGACCGTGCCGCCGCAGGCCGCCGGAATGGTGGTCTGGGTGACGGGAGCGCCCGGTCCCGGGGTGTGGGAGACCTCCACCCCGGCCGCCTCCTGGTCCGCCGATCCGGTCTTCGCTTCCTTCGCCGGGCCGGCGTCGGCGCCCGCGGGCGCCGTATCGCCGGCGGGGGCTCTCTGCTCGCCGGTGGCGGGCTGGGCGGCGCCGCCCTCCGGCCGGGGCTTGAGGGTCGGGGCCGACGTCGCCGCCGGGCAGGAGCGGTCGGAGGGCACCCAGGCGAACCGCACCTCGTAGGCGGTGTTCGGCTGGAGCAGCACCACCGGGGCCTCCGCGGACGGGTCGGGCAGCAGCGCGCTCGCCGGGTCGCCCGCCGTGTGGCCCGTGACCGTCACCGGCGGCGCGGCCGCCGGTGCGGAGGGCGGACCTTGGGGTGCCACCGAGGCGGCGGTCACGGTGTCCGGGCCGGAGACGGCGCACCCCCGGGCGGAGACGTTGGTGACCTTGAAGCTGCCGTAGACCTTCCCGTCGGTCTCGGGGGCGCGGGCGCTGCCCGACACGCCGAGCTGGTCGACCGTGCACTCCGGCACCCCGGGGGCCGCGCCCACCGGGGGGAGCGGGCCGTGACCGGCCGCGCCGGTGGGGAGGCCCGCACCGGTGCCGGAGGGACCCGCGACGGCGCCGCCGGAGGGGGAGCCGCTCGCCTGCGGGGACGGCCGCGCTCCGCCGGCCTGCTGGCCCTGGCCGGCGGACCTGGCAGGCCTGGGGCCGGTCAGGGCGTCGGAGCCGTTCTGGCGGGGCTCGGTGGGGGCGCCCGGCTTGGCGTGCGGCGCCTCCCCGTGGCCGGCCATGGCCGAGTGTCCGGCCGCCGTCCCGTCCTCGGAGCCCAGGTGCAGCAGGGCCGGGACGGCGGTACCGGCCAGCAGCGCCACCGCGGCCGTCGCGAGGAGCGCCTGACGCTTGCGGGCCCGGCGCGCGGGGACCGCGTGCCGCAGCCGCTCCAGGGCCCCCTCGGAGGGCTCCAGCCCCTGCACGGCCCCGGCCAGCAGGCTGCGCAGCGCCTGCTCGTCGGCCGTGGCGGCCGCCCCGGCGGGGCCGGGCGGGTTCTTGTGGTCGTCCCTCATGACTGCGCAGCCTCCATCGCCACCCTCAGCGCGGCAATGCCCCGCGATCCGTACGCCTTGACCGAGCCGAGCGATATCCCGAGCGTCTCGGCGACCTGGACCTCCGTCATGTCCGCGAAATAGCGCAGTACGAGCACTTCGCGCTGACGGCGCTGGAGTCCGCGCATCGCCCTGATCAGGTCGTCGCGCTCCAGCTGGTCGTACGCCCCTTCCTCGGCGCTGGCCATGTCCGGCATCGGCTTCGACAGCAGCTTCAGGCCGAGGATGCGGCGCCGCAGCGCGGAACGCGAGAGGTTGACCACGGTCTGGCGGAGATAGGCCAGGGTCTTGTCCCGGTCCCGCACCCTGTTGCGGGCGGAGTGGACACGGATGAAGGCCTCCTGGACGACGTCCTCGCAGGAGGCGGTGTCGTCGAGGAGGAGCGCGGCCAGGCCCAGCAGGGACCGGTAGTGGGCCTGGTAGGTCTCGGTGAGGTGGTCGACGGTGGTGCCGGCCACGACGGTCCGCTCGGCCCCGGCGCCGGTCCCGGTCCCGTCCCCCGGGAGGGACTCGGCCGGAGGGGCCTCCGCCGGCTGCGGGCTCGTCGCGGTGTCCGCGCTATCGCGGGGCGAGGGCACGCGGCCGCCCCGGGTCGGTGGTGCGATGTGCGGCACGCTGGCCGGCGGGACGGGCACGATCACAGGGAAGCCGCCGCCGGACGCGCCTGGGCGCCGGCGCGGTGGAACGATCCCGCTCCGTGCCGGTAGGACGGCCACGTCCAACAGTGCCTCTGCCACGCCCGTTGGACACGCGTCCCCCCGTCAGGGTTGTACGCGCGAGGCAGAGTATTCAGCAATTTCCTCATTGCCTTCATGCGTACCCGCTCTTCCCGATTGCCCCATTCATCCAGGCGGCAGTCGGGCCATCACCTTGATCAAGGGATCGAACCGATCCTACAAAGCGAATTACGCGAATTCACCCGCGATCAGTTCTGAGATCTGGGTCGCATTCAATGCGGCGCCTTTGCGTAGATTGTCCGCGCAGACGAAGAACTCCAGGGCCCTGGGGTCGTCGAGCGAGCCCCTCAGCCGCCCCACCCACGCCGGGTCGGTACCGGCCGCGTCCGCCGGCGTCGGGAACTCACCCGCCGCCGGATCGTCGACGAGGACCACCCCGGGCGCCGCCTCCAGGACCTCCCTGGCGTGCGCCGCGGCCACCTCCCGCTCGAACCGGGCCCGCACCGTCAGGGAATGCCCCGTCACCACGGGCACCTGTACGCAGGTCACGGCGACCGGCAGCGACTGGAGGCCCAGGATCCGCCGGGTCTCCGCCCGGACGGCCAGCTCGTGCGAGGACCAGCCGTCCGCGCGCAGCTCACCGGACCAGGGCACCACGTTCAGCGCGAGCGGCGCCGCGAAGGGCCCGGTGTCCTCGCCCACGGCACGGCGCACGTCCCCGGGCAGCTCCCCGAGGGGGCTCCCGGCGACCTGGGTCAGCTGCCTGCGCAGCGCCTCGGCGCCGGCCCGGCCCGACCGGCTGGCGGCCTGGTACGAGGAGACGGCCAGCTCGGTCAGCCCGTACTCGGAGTGCAGCGCGCCCACGGCGGCGATCATCGCGGCGGTCACGCAGTCCGGGCCCGCGACGATCCCGCGCGGGCGGTGGCGTACGGCGTGGCCGTTCACCTCGGGCACCACCAGGGGCACCTCGGGGTCCTCCCGGAAGGCGGCGGACTGGTCCACCACGACGGCTCCGCGCGCGGTGGCCACGGGGGCCCAGCGCGCCGACACCTCGGCCGGGGTCAGGAAGAGCACGACGTCGCCCGCGCCGAGGCCCTCGAAGGCGTCCTCGGTGAGAGCGATCACCTCGGTCTCCTCGCCGCGGACGGCCAGCACGCGGCCGGCCGAGCGCGGCGAGGCGATCAGGCGGATGTCGCCCCAGACGTCCGCCCGCTGGGACAGGATCTGGAGCAGGATCGATCCGACCGCTCCGGTCGCCCCGACCACGGCGAGCGCCGGGGCCGGGGCCGACCGGTGCGGGCTCATCGTCCGGTGCCTCCGTAGACGACGGCCTCGTCGCTGTCGGAGTCGAGGCCGAACGCCGTGTGGACGGCGATGACGGCCGCGTTGACGTCGTCCTGGCGGGTCACGACCGAGATCCGGATCTCCGAGGTGGAGATCAGCTCGATGTTGACGCCCGCGTCGGACAGCGCCTGGAAGAAGGAGGCGGTGACCCCGGGGTTGGTCTTCATGCCCGCGCCGACCAGGGAGATCTTGCCGATCTGGTCGTCGTAGCGCAGGGAGTCGAAGCCGATCTGGGCCTTCGCCTTCTCCAGGGCGTCGATGGCCTTGTGGCCCTCGGTCTTGGGGAGGGTGAAGGAGATGTCCGTGAGGCCCGTGGAGGCCGCCGACACGTTCTGGACGATCATGTCGATGTTGATCTCGGCGTCCGCGATGGCGCGGAAGATCGCCGCGGCCTCGCCCGGCTTGTCCGGAACGCCGACGACGGTGATCTTGGCTTCGGAGACGTCGTGGGCGACTCCGGAGATGATGGCGTGCTCCACCTGCTCGTCCCCTTGCGACTCGGGCTTCTCGTTGCTGACCCAGGTACCCGGCAGTCCGGAGAAGGACGAACGGACGTGGATCGGAATGTTGTAGCGGCGCGCGTACTCGACGCAGCGGTGCAGCAGCACCTTGGAGCCGGAGGCCGCGAGCTCCAGCATGTCCTCGGAGGAGATCCAGTCGATCTTCCGGGCCTTCTTCACGACGCGGGGGTCCGCGGTGAAGACGCCGTCGACGTCCGTGTAGATCTCGCAGACCTCGGCGTCCAGCGCCGCGGCGAGCGCGACGGCGGTCGTGTCCGAGCCGCCGCGGCCGAGGGTGGTGATGTCCTTGGAGTCCGCGGACACACCCTGGAAGCCGGCGACGATGGCGATGTTGCCCTCGTCCAGCGCGGTGCGGATACGGCCCGGCGTCACATCGATGATGCGCGCTTTGTTGTGGACCGAGTCGGTGATCACGCCTGCCTGGCTGCCGGTGAACGACTGGGCCTCGTGTCCCAGGTTTTTGATCGCCATGGCCAGCAGGGCCATGGAGATCCGCTCTCCGGCGGTCAGCAGCATGTCGAACTCACGCCCGGCAGGCATCGGGGATACCTGCTCGGCGAGATCGATCAGCTCGTCCGTCGTGTCGCCCATCGCGGAAACCACGACGACCACCTGGTGGCCGTTCTTCTTGGCGTCCACGATCCGCTTGGCGACGCGCTTGATGCCCTCGGCATCGGCTACGGAGGAGCCTCCGTACTTCTGCACGACAAGGCCCACGTGCGCTCCTCGCTCAATCCAGTACTGCGGTCGCGGGTCAGTCTAACGAGCGACCGCGATACGGCCGACGGGTACCACATCATGAGATGAACGGTTCATCCTGTGATCATGGTGTCAAGGGCCGTCCGGGCGTAAAATTGTGGACGGCATGCCGCGCAAGGGCCCTTCTGTCCCCATCCCCCGGTCTCGTACCTCACGGGAGGAAAGAAGGATGAACCGCTCACGCCGCCTCTCACTCCTCGCTCCCCTGCTGGCCTCCTCCGTCGCCCTCGCGCCGGCCGCCGCGGCCCTGGGAGCCGCGACGGGAACGGCCGACGGCCCCTCCGTGCTCCCGGTCGGCGCGTGCGCCCTCCAGAAGAGCGGCACCAAGGCCGACGGCACGACCCGCTACACCCTCAAGGGCTCCGGATTCCGCGGGGCCGACGAGGTCGCCCTCACTTCCGACACCGGCCAGAGCAAGACGGTCGGCGTGTCGAAGTCCGGAACGTTCGAATCGAAGAACATGGCCTACGGCCAGTACACCGCCGACCCGGACGAGGGCGACGCGGTGAAGTGCACCTCGCCGCCGAAACCGCCGGACGGGGCGGGCACGCCCAAGACCCCCGAGGAGCAGTACGCCGCCGGGTACAAGGCCGGCTTCGAACTGGTGAAGAAGAACTGCGAGGCCAAGCCGCAGCCCGGCCTGACCGCGGTCGACCCGAACTTCGAGAAGGGCCACAAGGAGGGGTCGGCGGCGGCGCTCAAGCAGTTCTGCGAAGGCACGAAGCCGGCCGACCCGAACATCGACGGGGCGAAGGTCAGCCTGGTGAGCGTGGCCGCCGAGACACCTCCCGGCGCCGTGAAGTGCACGCCCGCCTCCGTCAACTTCGTCGGGACCATCACGACCAGCACCGCGGGCCAGGTCATCTTCCGCTGGCTCCGGAGCGACGGCGGGGTCGGAGGGCCCCAGATCCTCAACTTCGACGCCGCGGGGTCCAAGACGACCAGCAGCTCGTCCTCCACCGGGCTCAGTGCCGCCGGCACCACCGTGAACCTCTGGCAGCAGATCGAGATCCTGAAGCCGAACGAGGGCAAGATGTCCAACAAGGCCATGGTCAGCGTGAAGTGCGCATAGGCCACCCCTCCCGGGTCTTGCCGGACAGGACCGGCTCGGCCGGTCCTGTCCGTTCGCCCGTTCCGCCCGCCCGCCGGGGCGACCCCTACCGGTCGGCCACCGGCCGGGCCGCGGGACGGCGGCCCAGCCGGCCGAGCTCCTCGGCCATGACCGCGCCCGCCTGCTCCGCGAGGTCGTCCTCCGTCATGTCCTCGTCCGTGTCCAGGCCGTCCAGGGCCGCGAGCGGCTGGTCGAGACGGACGTGCGCGATCAGCGACTGGAGGGCGCGCAGCATCGCCGACGCCGTCGGGCCCCAGTTGGTGAAGTACGAGAACTGCCACCACCACAGGGCCTCGGTGACCCGGCCCGCCTGGAGGTGGATGAGCCCGTGCCGCAGGTCGGCGACCACATCGGCCAGGTCGTCGGAGATCCGGTGCGCGACCGGGGCCTTCCGCGGCTCGTAGGGGTCGAAGACCTCGGAGTAGACGTCGACCGGCTCCAGCATCAGGGCGAACCGCTCGCGCAGGTCGTCCACGTCCGGCTCCGGGCCCAGGTCGGGTTCGTAGCGCTCTTCGGGCAGGACGTCCTGGTACGCGCCCAGCCGGCCGCCCGCCAGCAGCAGCTGGGACACCTCCAGGAGGAGGAAGGGAACGGCGCTGTCCGGGTCCTCGCCCTTGGCCACCTCGGTGACCGCGACGATGAAGGACTCGATCTGGTCCGCGATCTGGCCGGCGAAGTCGTCCGGATCCTGGCCCAGGGCGTGCAGCGTTGCGTCAGACATCGAGAAGTCGCCTTCCTTCAAAGGCCCGCCCGAGCGTGACCTCGTCCGCGTACTCCAGGTCTCCCCCGACGGGGAGCCCGCTGGCCAGGCGGGTGACCTTCAGGCCCATGGGCTTGATCATGCGGGCGAGGTAGGTGGCGGTGGCCTCGCCCTCCAGGTTCGGGTCGGTCGCGAGGATCAGCTCGGTGACCGTCCCGTCCGCCAGTCGTGCCAGCAGCTCGCGGATGCGCAGGTCGTCGGGGCCCACGCCCTCGATCGGGCTGATCGCGCCGCCGAGGACGTGGTACTTGCCCCGGAACTCGCGGGTCCGCTCGATCGCGACGACGTCCTTGGGCTCCTCGACCACGCAGATGACCGCGGTGTCGCGGCGCGGGTCACGGCAGATCCCGCACCGCTCCTCCTGTGCCACGTTCCCGCACACCGCGCAGAAGCGGACCTTCTCCTTGACCTCCAGCAGCGCGTGCGCGAGGCGCCGGACGTCGGTGGGTTCGGCCTGCAGGATGTGGAAGGCGATCCGCTGCGCGCTCTTGGGCCCGACGCCGGGCAGCCTGCCCAGTTCGTCGATCAGGTCCTGGACCACGCCTTCGTACAACGGACTGCCTTCTTTCGTTTCTGCGCTGGTGTGTGCGGGTGTGCGGTGCGGAAGGGGCTGCCTAGAACGGCAGGCCGGGGATGCCGCTGCCGCCGCCCAGGGCCTGGGTCAGCGGCCCCAGCTTCTGCTGCTGGAGCGCCTGCGCGTTCTCGTTGGCCGCCTGGACCGCCGCGACCACCAGGTCGGCGAGGGTCTCGGTGTCCTCCGGGTCCACGGCCTTCGGGTCGATGACGAGGGCACGCAGTTCACCGGAACCGGTGACGGTCGCCTTCACCAGGCCGCCGCCGGCCTGGCCCTCGACCTCGGCCGCGGCCAGCTGCTCCTGGGCCGCCGCGAGGTCCTGCTGCATCTTCTGGGCCTGCTGGAGCAGCTGCTGCATGTTGGGCTGGCCACCACCGGGAATCACAGGTACTCACTCCGTACGTCACAACGGCTGCGGATCGCCTTCGGGGAAGGCTCGGTCAATCCGAGCCTACGTGCTCCCCGGGCGCCGCGCCCTACGCCGGGAGGACCAACTCTTTCGGGTGAGACCCCGGGCGTGCGCGTACCTGATGGAGCCCTCCTTGTGGGCGGAAAACCCGGGATTCGTTGCCCATCGCGCGTCATTCGAAGGTAGGAAGAGCATGCGCACCATTGCGCACACGCGCATCACACGTCAGCGCAGGCAGAGGGAGTGCCGGGTGAGCCAGCCGGAGATGCAGCCCGAGGGGCCACCCCGGGATCCCGCAGAGGACGGCGACCTGACCGGCCGGCCGTTCCCTCTCGGGGACTGGGGCGAGCCCGCCGAGCGGCTCGACGAGCTCTACCGCCGGGTGGAGGCCGACGCGCTGCGCACGGCCGAGTGGTACCTGTCCGACCGGGCCTGGAAGCGCCGGGGCGCGCGGACGCTGCGGGCGGGCGCGGCCGTGGGGGCGGTCACGGGCGCGGCGATGCCGCTGCTGGAGCTGACGGGCTCGGCGCCGGGCGCGGCCTCGTACGGCTACCTGTGCCTGCTGCTGGCCGCGGCCTGCCTGGCCTGCGACCGGTTCTTCGGGCTGACGTCCGGGTGGATGCGCGACGTGGCGACGGCGCAGGCGGTGCAGCGGCGGCTGCAGACGCTCCAGTTCGACTGGGCCTCCGAGAACGTGCGCGAGGTGCTGGGCCCCACCGAGGGCACGGCCAGCGAGGCCGCCGAGCGCTGCCTGACCGTGCTGCGCCGCTTCTCGGAGGACGTCACGGAACTCGTGCGCTCGGAGACGGCCGACTGGATGGTGGAATTCCGGGCCGGTCCGGCGCCGCTGCTGATGCAGTCCCTGGCCGGCGCGCCCGCCCGCCCGGACCCGGGCATCCCCCCGGCCCGCTTCCCGCTGCCTCCGGGCACCCGCCCGAACATGCCGCGCCAGCGGCCCCCGGAGCAGCCCCGCTGATCCCCTCCGACGGCGCGCCCCGGAGGCCGTCGGAGGGGGTGGGCTCGGGAGCACGGTGACGGCCAGCCGCGGCGGCGTCGGCGCGGCCCGGCGCGGCCCGGCGCGTCAGCTGAAGATGATCATCGAGCCCTGGCCCAGGCTGCGGGTCGCCGCCGCGTGCAGGCCCAGCCACACGTGCCGCTCCCGCGCGAAGGGGCTCGCGTCGTACGGGATCGGCCCGGCCGGCTCCTCCAGCGACGTCGGCCCCCCGGGCGGCGCCGGCGCGGCGGGCGGGTTCGCCGGGTCTATCCCGATCGCGGGGGCCACGAAGGCCAGCTCCCGCAGCAGCCCCTGCGCCGACCCCAGCGGGCCGCCCCCGGCGAGCAGCTCCTCGTTGGCCAGCGGCGCCGGGAAGTCCACCGGAACGTACGCCCCCGCGTGGTCGTAGTGCCACACCAGGTGGGACTGCTGCGCGGTGGCCTCGAACATCTCCAGCAGCTGCTCGTAGTCCCCGCCCAGCTCGTCCACCGGGGTCACCGGCAGCCCGCAGATCTGGAGCAGGTACGCCCGCCGCAGGAAGTGCAGGGCGTCGTAGTCGAAGCCGGCCACCGGGGCCACGTCCCCGCTCAGGCCGGGCATGTACGCGAACACGGGCACCGACGGCAGGCCCGCCTCGCCCAGCGCCTTGTCGTACGAGGCGATCTCTTCCGCGAAGGGGTTGTCGGGGCTGTGGCACAGCACGTCGACAAGGGGGACCAACCACAGGTCACAGGCCACGCGGGCTCCGATCAGTCGTTGCCGCCGATCGGGCCAGAGTAATGCGCCGGACACGCTCCGCGAAGGGGTGCGCAGAACCCGGCCGGGCGGGCGGCGGCCTCAGAGGCCCGCGGCCCAGTCCAGCCCGTGCTGGTTGTACGCGCGCACGATGCGCCGTACCTCGTCCGCGTCGGCCAGCGTCACCGCGTCCACCAGCTCGTTGTGCCCGTCCCACAGCGCGGCGCGCAGCTCCGGGGCCTCCTGGAGGTGGGGCACGGAGAACACCCAGCACTGCACGCGGATGCGGTGCAGGAAATCCGAGATGTAGGTGTTGCCGACCAGTTCGCTGAGCTCCCGCCAGAACCGCAGGTCGTAGCCGATCAGCACTTCGAGCGAACCGCTGCGCACCGCCCGCCGCGCCTCCTCCGCGCGGCGGCGCACCGACACCAGCAGTTCACCCGTACCGGGCGGTGTGCCGCGTTCCGAGAGGCGCCGGAAGATGCCGTCGAGTATCAGCGTCCGGGCCTCGATCATTCCCCGGAAGTCGTCGACGGTGAAGACCCGCACTCGGAAGCCCCGGTGCTGCACCGACTCCAGCAGCCCCTGCGCCGAGAGGTCGACCAGCGCCTCGCGCACCGGGGTGGCGGAGACCTCGTACTGCTCGGCGATCTGCTTGACCGTGAATTCGGTGCCCGGGGGGAGACGCCCCGCGAGCACCTCGTCACGCAGCGCGTCCGCGATCTGCTGCCGAAGGGTGTTGCGGGTGACACCTCCGCTCCGGCTGCCTGGCATAGGGGTCCGTCTCCTCCGTAGGACTTCGGACACCTTAGGCCAGACAGCGCGGCTGAAACCGAGCGGTCCGTGGCCGGAATACGGATATACCGCCCGCTATCCGGACCCTCAGGCCCCGGCGGTGTGCCGGTCGGCCACCGTCAGTGCCTCGTCGAGCAGGGCCAGGCCCTCCTTGGCCTCGGCTTCCGTGACCGTGCACGGGGGGACGACATGCGTCCGGTTCATGTTGACGAACGGCCACAGCCCGGACGCCTTGCAGGCCGCCGCGAATTCGGCCATGGGAGCGTTGTCGGCGCCCGAGGCGTTGTACGGGACGAGCGGCTCGCGCGTCTCCTTGTCACGGACGAGTTCCAGCGCCCAGAAGACGCCGAGGCCGCGGACCTCCCCGACCGAGGGGTGCCGCCGGGCGAGGTCGGCCAGGCCCGGGGCGATCACCTCGGCACCGATGCGGGCGGCGTTCTCGACGATGCCCTCCTCCTCCATCACGTTGATCGTGGCGACGGCGGCGGCGCAGGCGAGGGGGTGCCCGGAGTAGGTCAGTCCGCCCGGGTAGGGGCGCGTGGCGAAGGTCTCGGCGATGGCGGCGGAGAGGGCGACGCCGCCGAGCGGGACGTAGCCGCTGTTCACGCCCTTGGCGAAGGTGATCAGGTCAGGCGTGACGTCCCAGTGGTCGGCGGCGAACCACGCGCCGGTGCGCCCGAAGCCCGACATCACCTCGTCGAGGATGAAGACGATGCCGTAGCGGTCGCAGAGCTCGCGCACCCCGGCCAGGTAGCCGTCCGGCGGGGTCATGATCCCGGCGGTGCCCGGCACCGACTCCAGGATGATCGCGGCGACGGACTGCGGCCCCTCGAAGGCGATCGTGTCGGCGAGGTGCGCGAGGGCGCGCTCGCACTCCTCCGCCTCGGTGGTGGCGTGGAAGGGCGAGCGGTAGAGGAACGGGCCCCAGAAGTGGACGACGCCGGCCGAGGCGGTGTCCGACGGCCAGCGGCGCGGGTCGCCGGTCAGGTTGATCGCGGCGGCGGTGGCCCCGTGGTACGAGCGGTAGGCGGAGAGCACCTTCTGGCGGCCGGTGTGCAGCCGGGCCATCCGTACGGCGTTCTCGACGGCCTCGGCGCCGCCGTTGGTGAAGAAGATCTTGTCGAGGTCGCCGGGAGTGCGCTCGGCGATGAGGCGTGCGGCCTCGGAGCGGACGTCCACGGCGAAACCGGGCGCGAGGGTGCAGAGCCGGCCGGCCTGCTCCTGCACGGCCGCGACCACCTTGGGGTGCTGGTGGCCGATGTTCGTGTTGACCAGCTGGGAGGAGAAGTCGAGGAAGCGGTTCCCGTCGTAGTCCCAGAAGTACGAGCCCTCGGCGCCGGCGACGGCCAGCGGGTCGATCAGGGCCTGGGCGGACCACGAGTGGAAGACGTGAGCGCGGTCGGCGGCCTTGACGGACGCGCCGGTGACATGAGGGGTCATGCGGTCACGCTAGAAGTGCGCAGGTGGGAAGGGATATCGGCGGACTGTATGGGGGTGGGGGGCTGCCCTCGGCAGTCTGTCTGCCGGCCACATCATTGACAGCATGCTGTCAACATGACAGCCTTCTGTCATAGCGCTCGTCCTGCAGACCGGAGGCGATCACCATGACCGAGACCCACGCCCAGCAGACCCAGGCCCACGCCCAGCCGACCGGGGCCCACGCCAAGCCCGTCCACCTCGCCGTCTACGACACCTGGGCGGACTGGGAGACCGGCCACACCACCGCGCACCTGGCCCAGCGCGGCCACGTGGTCCGGACGGTCGGCTTCGCCGCGGACACCCCGGTGACCACGATGGGCGGGGTCCGGATCCTGCCCGACCTGTCCCTCGCCGACCTGCGGCCCGAGGACTCCTCGCTGCTGATCCTGACCGGCGCCGAGCTCTGGGACTCCGGCGACGATCTGTCCCCCTTCGCCGCCAAGGCCCGCGAGTTCCTGGCGGCCGGCGTGCCCGTCGCGGCCATCTGCGGAGCCACGGCGGGCCTCGCCCGGGAGGGCCTGCTGGACGACCGGCCGCACACCAGCGCGGCCCCCTTCTACCTCGCCGGACAGCCCGGGTACGGGGGCGCGGGGCAGTACGTCGAGGCCGACGCCGTGACGGCGGGCGACCTGATCACCGCCGGTCCGACGGAGCCGGTGGCCTTCGCCCGGGAGGTCTTCGCCCGGCTGGGCGCGTACAAGCCGGACGTGCTCGACGCGTGGTACCGCCTCTTCCACGACTCCGACGCGAGCGCCTTCCCCGTCCTGATGGCGGCCGCGGAGGCCGGCGATGCCTGAGCCGGAACCCCTCTCCGTCCGGGCCCGGCAGGACCTGCTGAGCCGTACCGCCCTCGGCGTCTTCCAGCTCAACGGCCAGTTCCTCGCCATCTCCGAGGAACTGGCCCGCCCGGCCGGGCTGACGGCCGCGCGCTGGCAGGTCCTGGGCGCCGTGCTGCGGGCGCCGCTGCCGGTCGCGGGCATCGCCCGGGCCATGGGGATCACCCGGCAGAGCGTGCAGCGCGTCGCCGACCTGCTGGCGGCCGACGGCCTCGCCGAGTACGTGACGAACCCGGCCCACCGGCGCGCGAAGCTGCTCCGCCCGACGGAGGCGGGCCGCGCCGCGATCGCCCGCATCGACCCGGGGCACGCGGCACTGGCCACCCGCCTGACGGAGACCCTCGGCGAAGCCGGCTTCGCGGAGGCGGTCGCCGCCCTGGACCGGCTCTCGGCGGCCCTGGCGACGATCACGGCGGAGGATCAGGACGGCGGCTGAACCCAGGAGGGTCTGGCGAGGGGCTGGCGGGGGGGCTTGGAAGGGGAGGGCCTGGAAGGGGAGGGTCTGGAAGGGGAGGGTCTGGGGAGGCCCTGGCGGGGGAGCCTGGCAGTGGAGGAGCCGGGGAGGCCCTGGCAGGGGGGACCCGGGGAGGCCCTGGCAGGGGAGGGCCCGGAAACCGCGTCCGGCCTCCCCGGTGGAGCGCTCCGCACTACGCTCGCCCCGACCGGCCAGCCCAGGGCGAAGGGACCACCCGGCGATGGAAGAGCTGCGCTCCACCGACCCGCGCCACGTAGGCCCGTACCGGCTCCTGTCCCGCCTCGGGGCCGGCGGCATGGGCCAGGTCTACCTCGCCCGCTCCGACCGCGGCCGCACGGTGGCGGTCAAGCTCGTCCACCCCGGCCTGGCCCCCCGTGAGGAGTTCCGCTCCAGGTTCCGCCAGGAGGTCGCCGCCGCCCGGCGCGTCAGTGGCGCCTGGACCGCGCCCGTCCTCGACGCCGACACCGAGGCGGCGACGCCCTGGTTCGCCACCGGGTACGTCGCCGGACCGAGCCTGCGCCAGGTCGTGGCCCACGACTTCGGCCCGCTCCCCGCCCGCACCGTACGGATCCTCGCGACGGGACTCGCGCACGCCCTCCAGGACATCCACCGCGCCGGGCTGATCCACCGCGATCTGAAGCCCTCCAACGTGCTGCTCACCATCGACGGCCCGCGCGTCATCGACTTCGGCATCGCCCGCCCCCTGGACGCCGTCGACGGCGGAACGACCCGGACCGGGCAACTCGTCGGCTCCCCGGGGTTCATGGCCCCCGAGCAGGTGCGCGGCGAACGGGCCACCCCGGCCTGCGACGTCTTCTGCCTCGGCGCCGTCCTGGCGTACGCGGCCACCGGGCGGCTGCCCTTCGGCGACGCCGCACACCCTGGCGGGACCGCCGGGCTGCTGCTGCGCATCGTCGAAGCCGAACCGGACCTGGCCGGCGTACCGGACGGGCTGCGTGACCTCGTCGCGGACTGCCTGCGCAAGGACCCCGCAGCCCGCCCCGATCCCGGGGCGGTCCTGGCCCGGGTGGGGGCGGGCGACACGGTGGCCGGCGGGCGGGCCCTGGAGCCCTGGCTTCCGGCACCGCTCGTGGCCCAGCTGGGGCGGCGGGCCGTCCAGCTCCTCGACCGCGAGGACGCCGGGCCCGGGGCTGCCGCGCAGGGGGTCCCGGTAGCGCCGGCCGGGGCGTCCGGGCCGGACGGCGTCGCCGCCACCTCCCTCCTGCCCGGCACCCTTCCGGCGGCGGCCGCCGGCCTCCCGGCGCCCGTCCACCCCTACGAGCCGCCGCCCGCCGTCCCCGCGTCCCGCCCGAACACCGCGTCGACGGGCTTCCTCGTGGCGGTCGCCGTCGTCGTCGCGGCGGCCGCCGGCGGCGCGGTGTACGCGGTGATGAGCAAGGACCCCGCGACCCCGCCCCCGGTCACGGCCCCCGGTACTCCCAGGACCCCCGGCACCGCCACCGCCCCGGTCGAGCCGGGCCCCGGATCCGGCCCCACCGCCGCGAGCACCGGAAACGGAACCCCGGGCCGGCTGCCCCCGTCCTACGCCGGTACCTGGCGGGCCGTCTCCGGCTCCGCCGACTGGCACCTCACCCTCGGGGAGGGCGCCGTCGGCGACTCCGTCATGACCCTGCGGGTCGACCACCCCGCCTACTCGTGCTCCTGGCGGGCCTCCCTGCGCGGCGCCTCCGACCCGGTGGAACTGGAGGCCTCCACCGTCACCTCCGGGGCCCCTCCCACCTGCACTCCCGGCGGCCGGAGCCGACTGCGGCCGCTGCCGGACGGGGGCCTGCTCCGCGAGCTGGACGCGGGGTCCAACCCCCCTCTCACGTATTACAGGGAGTAGTCGCGGGCCGTTTGTGTCGAAGTCAATAAGCCTGCAAACAGAGGTTGTTGGCTGCGACGGGCCCACCGCACACTGCCGCACATGGAGCCCTTGAAGGTAGTGGCACGACTGTGGGAGCGGATCGAGGCGCGCGACTGGGACGGCGTGGCCGGGCTCGTCGCCGAGGACGCGGTCATCGAGTGGCCGGTCAGCGGCGAACGCATCGTCGGCAGAGCCAACTTCATCGCCGTGCTCAGCGACGAGGGGGACACCACCGGCGAACGGTCCGTCGGATCGGTGGAGGTCCTGCGCATCCTCGGGGACGGGGACCTCGTCGTCACCGAGGTGGAGATACCCGAGGACCACGTCCTCTACCGGGCCGTCTCATTGTGGACGATCCGGGACGGACTGGTCGTCGGCGCCCGCGAGTACTGGACCAGCCCTGGACAGGACCCCGCGCCCCGCTGGAGGGCCGTTTACGTCGAACCGCTGGTGGCAGACTGAGCCGTGTGCTCACGCAACTCGTCGCGGCGACCGGCGTTCTGGCGCTGCTGACCCTCGTACCCGGTCCCGACATGGCCATCGTGACCCGCCGGGCCGTCTCACGGGGACGGGCCGACGGACTGCGCACCGTCGGCGGGATCGCCGCCGGGCTGCTGCTGTGGGGCGCCCTCACGGTCGCCGGACTCGCCGCGCTGCTCGCCGCGTCGGCCGAGGTGTACCTGGTGGTCAAGCTCGCCGGGGCCGCGTACCTCTGCTTCCTCGGCGCGCAGTCGCTGCGCCGGCCGGGCGCCGGGGCGGGCCTGGACGACACGGCGCGGGAGACCGGCGGCCGTCCCGGGGGCGGGCGCGTCGGCGGGGGCGGCAGCGCCTGGCGCACCGGGCTGGTCGCCAACGCCCTCAACCCGAAGATCGCCGTGTTCTACACCGGCCTGCTGCCCACCCTCGCGCCGCCGGACCTGAGCCCGGCGGCGGGGATGGCCCTCCTCGTCCTGGTCCACGTCCTGCTGACGCTGGCCTGGCTGAGCACGTACGTCTACGTCCTGTCGCGCGCCCGGCGGTTCTTCACGCGACCGCGCGTCCGCCGGGCGATGGACCGGGTGACGGGGATCGTCCTGATCGGGTTCGGGGTCCGCGTGGCCACGTCCACGGCGTAGCTCCCCGGTAGGGGGCGGGGCGGCTCCCGCGAGGGCTTACGGAAGCAGCCGCCCCAGTTCCTCGGTGACGGCGGCCCGTATCGCGTCGTGGCGGGGCGCCAGTGCGTGCCGGTCGCCGCGCCAGCACTCCTCGTCCTCGTAGAGCCAGACCGGCATGCGGACGAGGTCGGCGGGCTCCCAGTCGTAGCGGGGCCAGATGTGGGCGTGCAGGTACGGGTCGGTGTTGCCGAGGATCTCGATGTTCACGCGGCGGAAGGCCGGGTCGAGGCGCGCGCAGGCGCGCTCGACCGCCTCGGCGAGCCGCTCCAGGTCGGTGAGGTAGGCGATCCGGCGCGCCGGGCGCAGGTCGGAGAGCCGGGTCACGGCGGGGTCGTCGATCAGCAGCACCGAGTACCCGGGCAGGAACTGCCGGTCCCCGATGACCGCGAACCCGGATTCGAGGCGGCGCAGGACGGTGGGGTTCTGCCCCCGGTGCGCGCTGCCGATGCGGTCGTGCCGCCAGTCGGTCGTCTCGTTCATTCCCGGACCTTAACGGGGCGCGGTGCGGCCCGGTTTGCGGGTGGTGGGCGCGGGGGGGGCGGGTGCTGGTGGTGGGTGCGGGGGGGGTGCTGGTGGTGGGCGCGGGGGGTGCTGCCCCGGCGCACGGACGTCGCTCGCGGACCGGTCGAGGGGCGCTGCCGGCTGGCTCTCAGGTACCGGCGGTCATACCTGAGAGCTACCGCTGAAGCCCGCTCCGCAGCGTGACGCCGACGAGGGGTGCCGATTCCTAACTTCGTTACCAGAGCGGGCGCCTGCCCGCCGGACCGAAGGACAGGAAGAGGAATCCGACATGAGCACTGGCAGCCGCCTCCGCCGCACTCTGCTGGCCGGCCTCGTCGCCGCGGCCGTCGTGCTCCCCGTGTCCGCCGCCGCGTCCCCGCGGATCCCGGCGCCGGCCCCGGAGGCCGTCTCCGAGTCCGCCACCCCTGAGAGCCGGTACGCGGCGTCCCTCGCCGGAATCGCCGCGGCGGCGCGGACGGCCGAGGACGCGGGTCACGCCGGCCGGGCCGCGAAACTGCGGGCGATGGCGGGGCCCGGAGCCCGGTTCCTCGGCTTCGACGGCCGCGGCCAGGGCCGCGCCGTAGAGGTGTTCGGCGACCTGGGCGGCGCGGACCGGATCGCGGTCCTGGTGCCGGGCTCGGACACGAACCTGGACACCTACCAGCGCTTCCGGGAGGGGGCGCGCTCCCTCCAGCAGCGGCTCCGGGCCGCGCACCCGCGCTCGGCGGTGGTCGCCTGGCTCGGCTACGACACTCCCGCCACGGTCAGCACCACCGTCCTGACGGCCGACCGCGCCGACCGGGCCGCGGCCGAACTCAGCCCGTTCCTGTCGGGGTTGAGACAGCTGACCCCGGCCGGCGCGCGGGTCTCCCTGCTCTGCCACTCGTACGGCTCGGTGGTCTGCGGCCGGACCAGGACCGGCCCGGAGGTGACCGACATGGCCCTGTACGGCAGTCCGGGTACGGGAGCGGCCACCGCAAGGGACATGCCGACCCCTGCCCGGGTGTGGGCCGGACGGGGGTCCGGCGACTGGATCGGCGGTGTTCCCCATGTCCGGCTCGGCGGGGTCGGGTTCGGCACCGATCCCGTGGATCCGGCCTTCGGCGCCCGCGCCTTCGCGGCCGGCTCCGCCGGGCACAGCGACTACCTCAAGCCCGGCACCGAATCCCTCGACAGCCTGGCCCGCATCGTCATCGGATCGGAGGCCCGGCATGCGTAGGCTCCACGCCCGCTGGTCGGCCCTCGCCGACCGCGTCGACGGGGCGACCCCGGCGGACCGGGACCGCTCGGTGGACGCCCTGCGGGCCCTCGCGATCCTCGGCGTCGTACTCGGGCACTGGCTGGTGACCTCGCTGACCAGTACCGACGGCGGTCTGCGCGGCGTGAGTCCGCTGGCCCACATGCCGTGGCTGGCACCGGTGTCCTGGGTGCTCCAGACGCTGGCCGTGTTCTTCCTGGTCGGCGGGCACGTAGCGGCCCAGGGGTACGCGTCGGCGCGGGCCCGCGGGGTCTCGTACGGGAGCTGGGTCCGGCTGCGGCTGGGCCGGCTGTTCCGCCCGGTGGCCGCGGTGGTCGTGCTGTGGGCCCTCATCGGGGGCGGACTGCTGCTGGGCGGCGCCGGAGTGGACACCGTCCGTACCCTGCTCCGGCTGGTGTGGTCGCCGTTGTGGTTCCTGCTCGTGTTCGCCGCCCTGACCGCCGCCACCCCGCTGGTGGTCCGGCTGAGCCCGCTGTGGCCCGCGCTCGTGGTGGCGGGGGTCGACGTGTGGCGGTTCGGCCTCGGCGGGCCCGAGTGGATCGGCTGGGTCAATGTCGCCGCGGGCTGGCTCGTCCCGTACACCCTGGGCGCCGCCTGGGCGCGAGGGGCGTTCGCCCGGCGCCGTCCGGCCCTGCTCCTGCTGGGCGGCGGCGCGGCCGGCGCCGCGGCGCTGGTCCTGTGGGGCGGGTACCCGGCGTCGATGGTGGGGGTGCCCGGGGCGGCGGTGTCCAACCTGAACCCGCCGACACTCGCCGCCGTCGCCTTCGGGCTGGCCCAGTGCGGGCTGGCGCTGCTGGCGCGGGGTCCTCTGAGGCGGGCCATGCGCCGGCCCCGCACCTGGGCGAAGGTGGCCCTGGTGAACCTGTCCGCCATGACGGTCTTCCTCTGGCACCAGACCGCGATGATGTCCGTCACCGCCGTGGGGCTGCTGGTCTCCACCGACCTGCCCGGACTGCACACCGTGCCCGGTACGGCGGGCTGGATAGCCGCCCGGCTGCTGTGGCTGCCGGTGTTCGCGGCCGCCCTGGCCGTCTGCTGGGCGGCCTTCCGATTCCACGAGCGCCCGGGCGGCCGACAGCCCCGGGGGCGCACCGGTCCGGTGTCGCGGCCCGTCGGTCCCCTCAGGGCATCCAGTGGGGAGGCCGTTCATGCCTAGGCTGGCCCGCGTGACCCAGAGATCCGTCCCCACGGCCGAACCACCCTCAGCACCGGGGCGCGGTGGCCTGGCACTCGAACTGTTCACCCTGCGGCCGGACCCGCTCCCGAAGATGTCCAGGCCCCGGTGGCTGTCCCGGCTGCCGCATGTGGTGGTCGTGTACCTGGCCGTCTTCTTCGGGTTCCTCACCAACCAGCAGCTCTTCGAGCACTACCACGTGAGCGGCGGGCCGCCGCTCGTCATGTCGCTCATGACCGGCGTGTCCATCGCGCTCGCGCTTACCCGTCCGATCGCCGCCTGGTGGCTCGGCCTGATCACGACGGGCGTGATCGCCTGGGCGATCCACGACCACGTCGGGCAGGGGCAGACGTGGCCCTGGATGCCGGGCTCCGTCATCGCCTTCGTCCCCCTGATCCTGCTGGTCGCACTGCGGGTGCCGGTACGCGTGACCGGCGCGGTCGTCGGTGTCACGCTCGTCTTCACGGGCGCGGCCGAACTGCTCCTCAGCCCCGACCAGAGCGGAACCAGCTTCTTCGCCTCCAGCCTCGCCTTCGGCTTCACCGGGCTCCTCGGGTACGCGCTGCGGGCGACGCGGCTGGCCCGTGGCCAGCTCGTCGCGCAGGAGACGCTTACGGAGGAGGAGCGGGCGCGGCGGACGCTTCTGGAGGAGCGCAGCAGGATCGCCCGGGAGCTGCACGACGTCGTCGCCCACCACATGTCGGTGATCTCCATCCAGGCGCAGGTGGCCCCACACCTGGTGGAGGACCCGTCCCCGGAGCTGAAGGAGAACCTCGCGGGCATCCGGCAGAACGCCCTGGAGGCCCTCACCGAACTGCGGCGCGTCCTGGGCGTGCTGCGCTCCGAGCACGCCGACGATCCGGCGAACCCGCACCACCCGCAGCCCACCCTCGCGGAGCTGGACACCCTGGTGGACAACGTGCGCGCGGCCGGGCTGGACGTCACCACCGAGGTGGCGGGCATACGGCGGCCGCTGACTCCGGGCGTGGAGCTCACCGCCTACCGGATCGTGCAGGAGGCACTGAGCAACTGCCTGCGCCACGCTCCCGGATCACAGGTGGAGGTGGGCATCGCGTACGGGCCGCGCGAGCTGCACCTGTGCGTGGCGAACTCGGCGCCCACGCGGGTGGCCGCGCCCTCGCCGGGAGCCGGGCACGGGCTGCTCGGCATGCGGGAGCGGGCAGGCATGCTGGGGGGCGAACTGGCGGCGGGCCCGCGCCCTGACGGCGGGTACGAGGTGAGCGCCGTGCTCCCCATGGACGCTCCCGGCGGTTCCCCCACCAAGACGAAGAAGGACGTATGAGCACTCCGATCAGGGTGATGATCGCCGACGACCAGATGATGGTCCGGCAGGGTTTCACCGTCCTGCTGAACGCCCAGCCCGACATCGAGGTGGTCGGTCAGGCCGTCGACGGCGCCGATGCCGTCGCGCAGGCGGGCGAACTCGCTCCGGACGTGGTGCTGATGGACATCCGCATGCCGGGGATGGGCGGCATCGAGGCCACCTCCGTCATCACGGGCACCCCGGAATCGGCGGTGAAGGTGCTGGTGCTGACCACTTTCGACCTGGACGAGTACGTGTACGAGGCGCTGCGCGCGGGTGCTTCCGGTTTCCTGCTGAAGGACGCCTCGGCGGACCAGCTCGCCGAGGCCGTGCGCGTGGTCGCGGCCGGCGAGGCGTTGCTGTCCCCGAACATCACGAAGCGCCTGATCACGGAGTTCTCGCGGCTGGGTGCTCCGCGAGCGCCGTCCCGGGCGCGGATCGAGGAGCTGACGGAGCGGGAGACGGAGGTGCTGTCGCTGATCGCCCAGGGCCTGTCGAACGCGGAGATCGCGGCGCACCTCGTGGTGGCCGAGCAGACGGTGAAGACCCATGTGGGCCGGATCCTGGTGAAGCTGGGCCTGCGGGACCGGACGCAGGCCGCGGTGTTCGCCTACGAGACGGGTCTGGTCCGTCCGGCGGGCTACTGAGGGCCGTCTGTAGTACCTGAGAGGGACCCCTGTAAATCCCCTTCAGCGGCGACGCGGTCGACGGGGGCACCGGCCTACGGTTTGGACATGACCGAGACGACCACCGGGGCGGCCCCCCGGCCCCCCGAACTGAGGATGGCTTCGGGCCTGATCCAGAGCCTGCGCGCCGAGCTGATCACCGACGCCTTCGCCTACCGGCCCCTTCCGCCGATGAGGACGGACGGGCCGCTGGTGCGCAGGCTCCCCCGGGGGATACGGCCGAAGGCGGCGTACCTGCCGCATGCGGTCGTGGTCGGGACGGCGTTCATCGTGATGATGCTGGCGAGCACCGACAACATGTACGGCGGGCCGCCGATCCAGTTCGTGCTGCTGGGCCTGCTGGCGGCGGTGCCGGTGCTGATGACGCTGGTGCGGCCGGCCGGTGCCTTCTGGTCGGTGCTGGCGGTGACCATGGCCCTGTCGGTCCTCTCCGACCGGACGATGACCTTCCCGTGGGCGCCGAGCACGTTCGTCGCGACCCTGGCCGTGATGGTCTTCGTGGCCATGCGGGTCGGGCCCCGGGCCGCCGGCTGGATGTGGTTCATCACCCTGCTGTACGGGACGGTCCTGCCGGTCCTGGTGGGCGACGGGGGCGCCACGATCGCGCCGATGGCCTTCTTCTCGGCGGTGGCCCTGCTGGTGGTGACGGTCCGCAACACCCGCAAGGAGGCCCGGCGGGCGGTCATCGCCGAGCAGGAGGTGACGGCGGTCGAGCGGGACCGGCGGACGCTGCTGGAGGAGCGGACGACCATCGCGCGGGAGTTGCACGACGTGGTCGCGCACCACATGTCGGTGGTGGCGATCCAGGCGGAGGCGGCGCCGTACCGGGTGAAGAACCCGCCGCCGGAACTGGAGGCGGCCTTCGCCACCATCCGGGAGAACGCGGTGGCGGCCCTGACGGAGCTGCGGCGGGTGCTGGGGGTGGTGCGGTCCGCGGACTACGAGGCCCCGGACGCCCCGCAGCCGACGCTGGCCGACCTGGACGGGCTGCTGGCCAACGTCCGGGAGGCGGGGCTGAGTGTGGACAAGACCGTCACGGGTGCGGTGCGCGAGCTGCCGCAGGGCGTGGAGCTGTCGGCGTACCGGATCATTCAGGAGGCGCTGAGCAACAGCCTGCGGCACGCTCCGGGCGCGCCGGCCGGGGTGGAGGTCTCGTACGTGCTCGGCGGCCTGGGGATACGGGTGGTCAACGGTCCGGCGGCGGGGGACGTCCGGCCTTCGCCGGGGGCCGGGCACGGGATCACCGGGATGCGGGAGCGGGTGGCGATGCTGGAGGGGGAGATGACGGCCGGGGAGACCGCCGCGGGCGGGTACGAGGTGGCGGTGTTCATACCGGTGCGCAGCCGGCCGCAGCCCGAGGAGGAGCCGGCATGACGATCCGGGTGCTGATCGTCGACGACCAGATGATGGTCCGCGAGGGTTTCTCCGTCCTGCTGAACGCGATGGAGGGCATCGAGGTCGTCGGGGAGGCCGTCGACGGCAGGCAGGCCCTCGCCCAGGTGGCGGCGCTGAGGCCGGACGTGGTGCTGATGGACATCCGGATGCCGGAGATGAACGGCCTGGAGGCGACACGGCGGATCGTGGCGGCGGACACGGACGCGAAGGTGCTGGTCCTGACGACCTTCGACCTCGACGAGTACGTGTACCAGGCGCTGCGGGCGGGGGCGTCCGGGTTCCTGCTGAAGGACGCCTCCGCCCGGCAGCTGGCGGAGGGGGTGCGGGTGGTGGCGGCCGGGGAGGCGCTGCTGGCCCCGTCGGTGACGAAGCGGCTGATCGTGGAGTTCTCGAAGCTGTCGGATGTGCAGCGGACGACCGACCCGTCGGGGGTGGCCGAGCTGACGGAGCGGGAGACGGAGGTGTTGGTGCTGATCGCGCAAGGCCTGTCCAACGCGGAGATGGCCGACCGGCTGCTGGTGGCGGAGTCCACGATCAAGACGCACGTGAGCCGGATCCTGGTGAAGCTGGGGCTGCGCGACCGGACCCAGGCGGCGGTGTACGCATACGAGACGCGGCTGGTGACACCTGGTTAGGAAGAGGCACGCCCGGCCCGGGCAGCGCCTGCCGTGCCGGCCGCCCCGACCCGGTGAGCCTTCGCGGTCACCGGACTAGGGTGCTGGGATGCGCTTTGATCCTTGGGATGCCGCTTTCGTCGCCGATCCGTACCCCGCCTACCGGGAGTTGCGCGAGCAGGGGCGGGCCGTGTGGTGCGGGGCGACGGGGCAGTGGCTGGTGCCGCACTACGCCGATGTGAGCGCGCTGCTGCGGGACCGGCGGCTGGGGCGGACCTACCTCCACCGGTTCAGCCACGAGGAGTTCGGGCGGGAGGCGCCGCCGCCGGAGCACGAGCCCTTCCACGTGCTCAACGGGAACGGCCTGCTGGACCTGGAGGATCCCGCGCACGCCCGGGTGCGGCGGCTGGTGTCGAAGGCGTTCACGCCGCGGATGGTGGAGCGGCTCGCGCCGTCGGTGGAGCGGCTGGCCCGGGAGCTGGCCGGCGCGCTGCGGGACGCCGGGGGCGGGGACCTGCTGACCGCCGTCGCCGAACCGCTGCCGGTGGCGGTGATCGCGGAGCTGCTGGGTGTCCCGGAGGCGGACCGGGGGCTGCTGAGGCCCTGGTCGGCGGACATCTGCGGGATGTTCGAGCTGCGGCCGGACGCGGAGACGGCGCGGCGTGCGGTGACGGCGAGCGTGGAGTTCAGCGCCTACCTGCGGGAGCTGATCGCCGAGCGGCGCAAGGATCCCGGCGCGGATTTGATCTCCGCGCTGATCGCCGCCCACGATGAGGAGGGCCGGCTCAGCGAGCAGGAGATGATCTCCACCTGCGTCCTCCTGCTGAACGCGGGGCACGAGGCGACCGTGAACACCACGGTCAACGGCTGGTGGGCCCTGTTCCGCAATCCCGGGCAGCTCGCCGCCCTGCGCGCGGACCGGCCCGGACCGGCGGGCGCGGAAAAGTTGTCCACAGCTGTGGATGAACTGATGCGCTACGACACGCCCCTCCAGATGTTCGAGCGCTGGGTGCTCGACGACATCGAGATCGGGGGCACGGTCATCCCCCGCGGGGCCGAGATGGCGCTGCTCTTCGGGTCCGCGAACCGGGACCCCGCGCGCTTCACGAACCCGGACGTACTGGACATCGACCGGTCGGACAATCCGCACCTGACCTTCGGTGCGGGCATCCACTACTGCCTGGGCGCGCCCCTGGCCCGGCTGGAGCTGGCGGCTTCCTTCGCGGCGCTGCTCGACCTCCCGGGCCCGCCGATGCGGCTCGTGCGGGAGCCGCAGTGGCAGGAGGGCTACGTGATCCGGGGCCTGCGGGAGCTGCTGGTCGAGTTCTAGGCGGCCCCGGCGGCCGGGTTTGCGTCCGGTGGCGGGGGTGGCCGGTCCTGCCTAGCGTGAACCGAACGCAGCCCCCGCCCCACCGCGAGAAGAGGCATGCCCCCATGTCCGAGAAGCCCGCCGTCGTCCTGGTCCACGGATTCTGGGGCGGCGCCGCCCACTGGTCCAAGGTCATCATCGAGCTGCACCGTCGCGGCTTCCGCGATGTCCACGCGGTGGAGAACCCGCTGACCTCGCTGGCCGACGACGCCGAACGCACCCGCAAGATGGTCCGGCAGATCGACGGGCCCGTGGTCTTGGTGGGCCACTCGTACGGGGGCGCGGTCATCAGCGAGGCCGGCGACCTGCCGAACGTCTGCGGGCTGGTCTACGTCGCGGCCTTCGCGCCCGACGCCGGGGAAAGCCCGGGCGCGATCACCGAGCAGCACCCCCCGGCGGCGTTCGCGAACATCGCGCCGGACTCGGACGGCTACCTGTGGCTCCGGCAGGACAAGTTCCACGAGAGCTTCGCGCAGGACGTGACTCCGGACGAGGCCCTGGTCATGGCCGTGACGCAGAAGGCCCCGCTGGCATCCACCTTCGGTGACGCCGTCACCTCGCCGGCCTGGCGCGCGAAGCCGTCCTGGTATCAAGTGTCCACCCAGGACCACATGATCCACCCGGAGAACCAGCGGCGGATGGCCGAGCGGATGAACCCCCGCAAGACGATCGAGCTGGACTCCTCGCACGCCTCCCTGGCCTCCCAGCCGGGCCCCGTCTGCGACCTGATCGAAGCCGCCGCGAACGAAGCGACCGGCTCGTAGCCGACGGGCCCCCGCGGATGCGGGGCCGACGGGGCCCACCGGCCCCGCCCGCCCCGCCCCGGGGTCCTCACCGGGGCAGCGTCAGCGACCACGCCCCCCGCCGCACCGTCCACGTACGCCGCCGCACCGGACCGGCCAGGGCGTGGTCGGCGCGGTAGCGGAAGTCCTCGCCGGACGCCCCCGCGCAGCCGGACACCCCGGACACGGTGACCGCCTCGGCGGACCCCGTCAGCGGCGGCGCGCCGGACAGCCGGACGACCACCTCCGCCGGCCCCGCCCCGCCCCCGGCGGTCCGTACGGCGACGTCCTCCACAGGGCGGTCGCCGTCCGCCAGCACGACCCCGTCGACCTCCACCCGCAGCCGGTGCGCCGGCCACACCGGCGCCGCCGGGCCCGGCAGCAGCGTCCGCAGCAGCGAGCGGTAGCCCCCGCCGCGCCGGACGGCCGACACCGGCGGGCTGATCCGCAAGCCCCCCAGCACCACGCCGCCACCGTCGTCCACCAGCAGGTCCCGGGGCCGGGGCACCCCGTCCCGCGCCGCCCGGGCCGCGAGCACCGCCGACAGCGGCACCCCGAGCGAGCGGGCCAGCGCGAGCGACCCCGGCGGGCCCACCGGGACCAGCGCGACCACCCCGTCGCCCGCCTCCCGCTCCGGCCCCGGCCCCCGCTCCCGGTGCAGCAGCCCCACGGCCCGCACCAGCGCCCGGTCGTCGCCCACGATCACCGGCCGCCGATGACCCCGGCGGGCGAACGCCCGCGCGAATTCCTCCTGCGAATCCGGGAGGCAGATTTTCGCCTCTGCTCCCGCTGACAAGACATCCTTCGCGATTCGCACGGACTCGCCGTCAAGACGGCGGGCGACCGGGTCGACGAGCACGAGCAGGCCGCCTACCGGCGCGCCCGCATGGCTCATGGCGGGCTCTGGAGCCGACACCTCGGTCCTTCCTCGGGTAGCATCTTTGTGCAAGAGGCCCTTGCGCTATTGCGCCAGGGCCTTCGTCTATTCCGGGGCACCGGTCCGACGGCTCAGCCTGCGGTGTACATCGTCGTACGCCCCCTGACCTTGGACATGCCCCATCCGGAAGAGGTGTACGCCTGTGCCCGCTCTTGTGCTGCTCGGAGCTCAGTGGGGTGACGAGGGCAAGGGAAAGGCCACCGACCTGCTCGGTGGATCCGTTGACTATGTAGTGCGCTACCAGGGTGGCAACAACGCCGGCCACACGGTGGTCGTAGGCGACCAGAAGTACGCGCTGCACCTGCTCCCTTCCGGCATCCTCTCCCCCGGATGCACCCCGGTCATCGGCAACGGTGTCGTCGTCGACCCGGCCGTCCTGCTCTCCGAGCTGCGCGGCCTGAACGAGCGCGGCATCGACACCTCCAAGCTGCTCATCAGCGGCAACGCGCACCTGATCACGCCGTACAACGTCACCCTCGACAAGGTCGGCGAGCGCTTCCTCGGCAAGCGCAAGATCGGCACCACGGGCCGCGGCATCGGCCCGACCTACGCCGACAAGATCAACCGCATCGGCATCCGGGTCCAGGACCTCTACGACGAGTCGATCCTCACCCAGAAGGTCGAAGCGGCCCTCGAGGGCAAGAACCAGCTGCTCGCGAAGCTCTACAACCGCCGCGCCATCGAGGCCGCCGCGATCGTCGAGGAGATGCTGCAGTACGCCGAGCAGATCAAGCCGTACGTCGCCGACACCACCCTGATCCTCAACAACGCGCTGGACGACGACAAGGTCGTGCTCTTCGAGGGCGGCCAGGGCACCCTGCTCGACGTCGACCACGGCACGTACCCCTTCGTCACCTCCTCGAACCCGACCGCCGGCGGCGCCTGCACCGGCACCGGCGTGGGCCCGACGAAGATCAGCCGCGTCATCGGCATCCTCAAGGCCTACACGACCCGCGTCGGCGCCGGCCCGTTCCCGACGGAGCTCTTCGACGAGGACGGCGAGGCCCTGCGCCGCATCGGCGGCGAGCGCGGTGTGACCACCGGCCGTGACCGCCGCTGCGGCTGGTTCGACGCCCCGATCGCCCGCTACGCGACCCGCGTGAACGGCCTCACGGACTTCTTCCTCACCAAGCTGGACGTGCTGACCGGCTGGGAGGAGATCCCGGTCTGCGTCGCGTACGAGATCGACGGCAAGCGCGTCGAGGAGCTCCCCTACTCGCAGACGGACTTCCACCACGCGAAGCCGATCTACGAAACCCTCCCGGGCTGGTCCGAGGACATCACCAAGGCCAAGACCTTCTCCGACCTGCCGAAGAACGCGCAGAACTACGTGAAGGCGCTGGAGGAGATGTCGGGCGCCCCGATCTCCGCGATCGGCGTCGGCCCCGGCCGCACCGAGACGATCGAGATCAACTCGTTCCTCTAGTCCCGGCGACGGGTACGGCAGGCACACGCCCGGAGGGGCGGGGAGCGCACCGCGCCCCCGCCCCTCCGGCGCGTCCGGCCCGGGCGCGGCCGGCCTGTACCCGGCCGCGTGACCGCCGGAAAAGAAAGTTCTCCGGAGCTGTCACATCTCCCCGCTCCCCCGGGTCAGTGCTGTGAAGACACCGAGCAAGGAGAACAGACATGACGAACAGCACCTCGATCTCCCGGATGCCCAACCCCGGCGAGTTCGTGCCCGAGCTGGCCGACATCAGCGCCGCCCTGTTCCGCGCCACCGGCAACCGCTCGGTGCCGCGCACCACGATGAGCCTCGTCCACCTGCGCGCCGGCCAGATCGTCCACAACACCTACCTGACCGTCCTGAACACCGCCTTCCTCCGCAAGGCCGGCGAGACCGAGGAGCGGATCACCGCCGTCTCCTCCTGGCAGGACGCCCCGTACTTCACCGACGCCGAGCGCGCCGCCCTCGCCCTGGTGGAGGCCACCCTCCAGCCCGCCCCGCACGGCCGGGAACGGGTCACGGACGAGCTGTACGCCGAGGTGGCGAAGCACTACGACGAGAAGGCTCTGGCCACCCTGACCATCGCCATCGGCCAGATCAACTTCTTCATCGCCCTGGCCGTCATCGGCAAGCCGCAGCCGGTCGCCTCCCTCGCCGACGAGCAGTGGGACTGACGGGGCGGCGGCACCCGGTCAGGACACCAGGGTCTGCTCCTCCAGTTCGGTCAGCCGGACGGTGGTCAGCCCGCCCCGCTCGGTCGTCACGTCCGTCACCTTCAGCTGCGTACCCGGGGAGAGGATGAACTCCTCCTCCTCGGTGAACGCGGAGAAGTCGCGGATGCCCACCGCCCGGGCCGGGACCACCTCGAACAGCGTCCGCTTGCCGCGGCTGCCGAGGAACCCCCGGGCGACGCCGAGCTTGGGCGTGCAGGAGGACACGCCCCACCAGGTGACGGTGCGGCCCAGCGGGTACTGCGCCCGCAGGTCCAGCGCCACGCCCCGGTACAGCGGCTCGGTACGGGCGGGCAGCCCGGATACGGCCGAGAACAGCAGCCGCAGGTACGGCAGGTACGGGACGAGCCGGGAGCGGTCCGGGGAGCGGAGGACCGCGTTGATCTCGCGGTAGAACGCGGACTCGCAGGTGTAGAGGTACAGGGCGGACACCGCGTCGGCGGAGAGCCCGCCGGCCGCTCCTGCCGCCCGCGTCCTGCCGAACTCGTACGACCGGTCGACGTGCCTGCCGAGACCGGACAGCAGCTCCGCGACCGGCGCGACGGCGTCCCGGAACTCCACGAGCGGGGTGTCGAACACCCCGGTGATCGCGGGCAGGACGAGGCCCTCGTCCTTGACGCTGGAGAGGCGCTCCAGATACAGCTGGTGCAGCTCCATCGTGGACGCGATGAAGGCACCCATGCGCGCGGCCACCTCCTCGCGGCCCGGACCGCCCGCACCGCTCTGCTGTGCCGCGGCCTCGTTCCACCCCTTGGCCGGCAGCCAGTCGACCGGCTCCGCGCCCAGCGAGGCGAGGGCGTCGTTGACCGTGGCGAAGTGGTCGCCGTCGCAGAAGATGTCGCCCTGCGCAGCCGGATTGGCGTGGTCGATGTGCCGGACGTCGACCCCGGGGTACTTCTTCTGGAGTTCGAGGACGATCTTCTTCAGGCTGCGTGCGTGCGCCCCCCACCAGGCGAAGACGACCCCCCGGTCCTCCTCGTCGGCGTCCTGCTTGGCCTTGAGGATCTCCTCGACGATCCGCTCGGCGACCGGCCGCCAGAACGCGGTGTGCGGATCGGCCCCGCCCCGCGTGCCGTCGCTGCTCGCGGTGAGCGCGGCGTTCAGCAGGAGGACGCCCTGGGTGAGCATCGCCTGGAACCATTCCGGCGGCTGGACCGTTTCCCGCGTCTTCAGAAGCGCGCGTATGTCGGCGATCGGGGTCTTCTTCGGAATTCCGTACTTCCACATCGCCGCCGCCTTGATGATGCAGCGAATACTGACGACGCGGCCGAACTGGCTGTCCTTCCAGTCGTGGAAGGTGTTGTCGAACATGGCGATGCCGGTGGCGCTTTCCGGCCTCGGATAGGGGTTCTGCCCGAAGACGACGACCTTCCATTTGTGCGGCGGATTCGGTTTGAGCGCCTGGAAGGTCAGTTCGCGGACCGGTACGACCTCCTGTCCGCGGCCCGGACCTATGTACGCGGCGGCGTTCGGCTGCGCCTCGATGACCGGCTTGAGCAGCGGGAACCACGGCTCGCCGCCGCCCTTGAACAATTCGGCGAGAGCCAGCGGGTCATTCGGGTCGGGCTGCGCGGGAACGGCCGGGGAGTTGGCTTCGCTCATGGGGGAACTCCGAAATGTCGAACCGGACTTCGAATCTGATCGCAGGCTAACAGCGGCCACTGACAACGCTGATCCGTCGTCATGGACGGTCCGTCCGGGGCCGATTGTCAGTGGCCCCCGCTAGCGTGGTGAGTGGTCGGAAATGACCGTGACCGATTGGAGTGGATGATGTCCGAGGACCGCGCACTGCCCGCGCTCAGGGTCGTACTGACCGACGTCAACGCCGATGTGGTGAATTCCTGGCGGGCCGCCTTCGCCGACACCCCCGGGATCGAGATCCGCCAGGGGTCGATCCTCGACGAGGACGTCGACGCGTGGGTGAGCCCGACCAACTCGCGGGGCCGGATGGACGGCGGGGTGGACGCGGCCGTCAAGCGCTTCCTGGGCGCCGGCATCCAGCTGCGCGTGCAGCGGGCCATACGCGACGGGTTCGCGGGCAGCCTCCCGGTGGGCAGCGCGGTGTGCGTGCCGTCCGGGGCGGTCACCCCGCGTTTCCTGATCTCCACACCGACGATGGAGACGTCCTCGCAGAACGTCAGCCAGACGCTGAACGTGGCGCTGGCGTGCGCGGCCGCCTTCCAGGCGATCCACCAGCAGAACGAGAAGCAGCCCGGCAGCATCCGCTCGGTGGCACTGGTCGGCATGGGCGCCCGGACCGGCCGGGTGCCGGCGCGGGTGTGCGCGAACCTGATGTGGACGGGCCACACCCTCTTCAACGACCACCACTTCGCGGACTACGACGAGCTGCGCGCCACGATCACCGCGCAGCTGGACGACATAGAGCGGGCCCCCGCCGGGAAGCGGATACGCATCACCCCGCCGGCGCGGGCCGCGCGCGGCCGCTGACCCGCGGCTCCACGGCGGCGGACCTGCGGCGGCGGACCTGCGGCGGCGTCGCGTCACGGCGAATCGGCGCCGGGTCGGCGGCGGACCCGTGCTGCGGCGGCCGCGCACCGGCGGGTGTCACCAGGCCAGTTGGGAGATCTCCTCGGCGACGACCGCGCAGGCGTCGGCCGCCGGGTCGATCAGGGGGAAGTGGCCCACGCCCTCGACCAGGGTCAGGCCGACCATCTCGCCCGCCTTCGCCGCGGCGGCCACGTACGACTCCGCCACCGCCGGCGGGACCACGATGTCCTCCCGGCCGTGCACCACGGTCGTCGCGATGCCCGTCGGGAGCAGCGCCGCCGGATCGGCGGAGGGGAGCCGCGCCTCCCAGTGCTCCGGCCCGCCCAGCAGCTGCGCCGACGCGCCGCCGCACACGCCCAGCTCCTCGGCGACCTCGAAGTCGGCGATCGGGGCCAGCGCCACGACCCCGCGCAGCAGCGGCGGGGAGGCCAGCCGCCAGGGGGAGCCGTACGGGAGCACGTGCCGCGCCGCCGCCCACAGCGCGAGCTGTCCGCCCGCCGAGTGGCCGGTCACCACGGTCCGGCGGAAGTCGGCGGCGGGCAGGGCGGCGGAGACCAGGCGCGGCAGGGCGTCCATGGCGGCGGCCACGTCGTCGAAGGTCTCCGGCCAGCGCCCGGCCACCGGCCCCCCGGCGCCCTGGTGCGGCAGGGAACTGCCGCGCCGGTACTCGATGTTGGCGACGGCGAAACCCCGCCGGGCGAGGAAGTCCGCGAAAGGGGTGATGTGCTGACGGTCGTAGGGGGCCCGCCAGGCCCCGCCGTGCAGGACCACGACCAGCGGGGCGGAGCCCGCCGTGGCCTCGCCGCGCGGGGCGTAGAAGTCGACGACCTGGTCGGGGTGGTCCCCGTACGCGGCGCTCGCGTCGGGCCCGACCGGGGGGTGGGCGAAGGCCGAGGCGGCCTCGGCGGCGTCCCGTTCGACTGCGGGGTCCGTCATGGCTCAACCTCTCGGTAACGCGTGTGACAGGGGGGACAGATGTTCCGGTGTTCCGACAGAGCGGGACCGTATCAGGCTGTCACCCGCCGCTCGCCGCCGGAACGAGCCGGCACGGAGGCGGGCGGAGCCGTAGCCCCGCCCGCCCCGTGCTGTGACGTTTCGCTACCGCGTCACCCGAAAATGTGACCCAGTGTGCGTGCCGCGTGCTCCACATCGGCGAAACCGACGTAGAGCGGGGTGAATCCGAACCGCAGGACGTCGGGCGCCCTGAAGTCGCCGACGACCCCCCGGGAGACGAGCTCCGCCATCACCTCGCGGGCGCCCTCGGCCCGCAGCGAGACCTGGCTGCCGCGCCGGGCGTGCTCGGCCGGGGTGACCGGCTCGGCCTTGCCGTCCGGTACGTACGCCGCCACGCATTCGAGGAAGAAGTCCGTCAGCGCGAGCGACTTGGCGCGGACCGCCTCGACGTCCACGTCCTCCCAGGCGTCGAGGGCCGACTCCAGGGCCAGCATCGACAGGATGTCCGGCGTCCCGACCCGCATCCGGCCCGCGCCCTGTGCCGGGACGTAGTCCGAGGTCATCGCGAAGGGCTCGGCGTGACCGTTCCAGCCGGGGAGCGGGGAGTCGAACGCGCCCTGGTGCCGTTCGGCGACGTAGATGTACGCCGGGGAGCCGGGCCCGCCGTTCAGGTACTTGTACGTGCAGCCCACCGCGAGGTCGACGGCGTGCGCGTCGAGACCGACGGGCAGCGCTCCGGCACTGTGGCACAGATCCCACACGATCAGCGCGCCCGCGTCGTGCGCGGCCCGCGTGAGCGCGGGCAGGTCGTGCAGCCGGCCGGTGCGGTAGTCGACGTGGTTGAGCAGTACCACGGCGGTGTCGTCGCCGAAGGCCCCGGCCGCGTCGGCGGGGTCGACGGGGACGAGTTCGAGGCCGGTCATCCGGGCGGCGGACGCGGCGATGTATCCGTCCGTCGGGAAGGTGGTGGCGTCGACCAGCATCCGGGTCCGGCCGGGTTCCGCCAGACGGGCGGCGCCGACCAGGGCCTTGAAGAGGTTGACGCTGGTGGAGTCGCCGACGGTCACCTGGCCGGGGGCGGCACCGATCAGCGGAGCGATGCGGTCGCCGATCCGCTGGGGTGCCGTCCACCAGCCGCTCTCGTCCCAGGAACGGATGAGGAGCTCGCCCCACTGGCGGTGCACGACATCGGCCACCGCGCCGGGGACGCCGGCCGGCAGCGCGCCCAGGGAGTTCCCGTCGAGGTAGACGACCCCGTCGGGCAGGGTGAAGCGCTCGCGGAGCCTTCCGAGGCCGTCCTCGGCGTCGAGGCGCGCGGCCCGCTCCTGGAGCTCCGGTATCGGGTTCGGGGCGGCGTCAGACATGGCTGCGGGCCGTCCAGAGCTCGGGGAAGACGTTCTTCGTGGCGCGCTTCTCCAGCCAGGTCACCCCGGCCGAGCCGCCCGTGCCCGTCTTCGCGCCCATGGCGCGGCGCGTCGCGACCAGGTGGTCGTTGCGCCAGCGCCAGACCAGCTCGGCGACGTCCGTCAGCACCTCGCCGAGGCGGTGCAGGTCGGAGTGCGGGCCGGACGGGTCCGCGTAGAGGGCCGTCCAGACCGCCTCGACCTCGGCGGAGGGCTCGTAGCGCAGGGCGAGGTCCCGGTCCAGGACCGCCTTGGGGACGGCCAGGCCGCGCCGGGCCAGCAGGCGCAGGGTCTCGTCGTACAGGCTGGGCTCGTGGAGGGCCTTCTCCAGCTCGGCGTGGACCCGCGGCGCGCCCCGGTGCGGGACCAGCATCGACGCGGACTTCTCGCCCAGCAGGAATTCCATCCGGCGGTACATCGCCGACTGGAAACCGGAACCTTCGCCGAGGGCGGCGCGGTACGAGTTGAACTGCGAGGGGGTGAGCTGGGCCAGCGGCCGCCAGGAGGCGTTCAGGGCCTCCAGCTCCCGGAGGGATCGTTTCAGCGCGTCCATCGCGACCGGGATGTCGTCCTCGCGCAGGGCGCGGGCCGCGGTCTCCCACTCGTGGACGATGACCGTGAACCACAGCTCCATGACCTGGGTGGTCACGAGGAACACCATCTCGCCGGGGTCTTCCGAGCGCGGGTGCTGGAGGTGGGTGAGGACGTCCGCCTGGACGTAGTCCTCGTACGGAGTCGTGCCGGCGAAGTCGAGGTTCGGGGTGTCCGAACCGGCTCCGGAGGCATCAAGGGCGTGCGACATTTCTGTCTCCTCGACACGTGCTTCCGGGTAGCGGTCCGCTCCTTCCGGTGAGGTAAGTGGAGCCCCGGTCCCCTGCTCCGCATCATAAGCAGGGGATCCGGGACCCCTCTAGGGCGCTCCTCGAGAGCGTTATGCGAGCGTGTCCGCCGCCGTCGGCGAGGAATCGCGCAGGAAGGTCGAGCAGCGCTCGTACTCCTCCTTCTCGCCGATGGCCCCGGCGGCCCGCGCCAGGGCGTGCAGTGCGCGCAGGAAACCGCGGTTCGGCTCGTGCTCCCACGGCACCGGGCCGTGGCCCTTCCAGCCGGCGCGGCGCAGCGCGTCGAGGCCGCGGTGGTAGCCGGTACGGGCGTACGCGTACGACTCGACGGTGCGGCCGGCGGCGAAGGCCTGGTCGGCGAGGGCGGCCCAGGCGAGGGAGGACGTCGGGTGCGCGGCGGCGACCTCGGCCGGGTCGGCCCCGGCGGCGAGGGCCTCACGGGGCGCGGGCTCGTCGGGCAGGTGGGTGGGGGCGGGGCCCCCGAGCAGGTTCTGGTGAATCGACATGGGATCAGTGTGGCCGAAGGGGACGGCGATCAGCGGCCCGGTGCGGTCTCCGCACGGCGGTCAGCGGGGCGACGCGGCCTCCGGACCACGCTCGGGGGACGGTACCTACTCCGCACGGCGGGTCAGCGCGCCGGTGCCGGCTCCGCACGGCGGGTCAGCGCGCCGGGACCGCCCCCGCACCGCGGCCGGGCGCCGGTGCCGGCTCCGGGCGGCCGTCCGGTGCCGGTCCCGTCGCCGGGTGGCGGGGGCCCGGCGGGACGGCGGGCGGGCGGGACACCGCGAGCTCGCGGCGCAGCACCGGCACGATCCGCTCGCCCAGCACGTCCACCTGCTCCAGGGCCGCCTTCAGCGGCAGCCCGCAGTGGTCCACCGCGAAGAGCTGGCGCTGGTAGTCCCCGTACGCCTCCCGGAAGCCGAGCACCTTCTCGATGACCTGGTCCGGGCTGCCCACGGCCAGCGGCGTCCGGGCCGCGCACTCCTCCAGCGAGTAGCGCCCGCCGTAGTGCCGGGACCGGTCGAAGTACGGCCGGAACTCCCGCACCGCGTCCTGCGAGCGCGCCCGTACGAAGACCTGCCCGCCGAGCCCCACCACCGCCTGCTGGGCGGTGCCGTGGCCGTGCTCCTCGTACCCGGCGCGGTACAGCTCCACCAGCCGGGCGTACTGCTCGACGGGGCCGCGGAGGTTGTCCGCGAAGAAGCCGTCGCCGTAGTACGCGGCCTGCTCCGCGATCTCCGGCGAGCGCACCGACGCGTGCCACACGAAGGGCGGTACGCCGTCCAGCGGGCGGGGCACGGACGTGAACCCGTCGAGGCGGGCCCGGAAACGGCCCTGCCAGTCGACGTCCTCCTCCCGCCACAGGCGGTGCAGCAGGGCGTAGTTCTCCCGGGCCAGCGCGATGCCCTGGCGCAGGTCCTGGCCGAACCAGGGGTAGCAGTTCGGGGTGTCGCCCCGGCCCGCCATCAGGTCGAGGCGGCCGCCCGCCAGGTGCTGGAGCAGCGCGTACTCCTCGGCGACGCGGACCGGGTCGTTCGTGGTGACCAGGGTGGTGGCGGTCGAGAGGATCAGCCGCCGCGTGCACGCGGCCAGGTACGCGAGCAGGGTCGGCGGCGAGGAGGTCACGTAGGGCGGGCTGTGGTGCTCGCCGGTGGCGAAGACGTCGAGGTCCGCCTCCTCCGCCCGCAGCGCGAGGGCGGTCATGGCCGCGATCCGCTCGTGCTCGGTCGGCGTGCGGCCGGTCGCCGGGTCGGGGACGACCTCGCCGAGGGAGAAGACGCCGAACTGCACCCCGCTCCTCCCCGTCGAGACCGCCACCGTGCGGGGAGCGGCACCGGGGGGCAGGCCCCGGCGCCGCGGCTCATGGGCCCCGCGACACAGGACCGTGCCCGATTCGCGGCGGTCCGGCCAGGTCCGCCCGGGCAGTCCGTCAAGTCTCCGGGGTGGTGACGGCCCCACCACCTTCCGGCGAAGTGCGGTGACCGGCGCACCTCCCCGTAGGAGGGGTCCTCGGCCGACGGTAGAGGTGCAGTGGACGCACGCCGAGGGGGCATGTCGTGAAAGCGGTCATGAGCAGCATCAACAGCAGCGGTACGGGCACGGGGACGAGCCCGGGAACGGGAACGGGAACGGGAACGGGAACGGGAACGGCGACGCTGGTCCGGCGGGACCCGGCCCGCGAGGCGGCGGACGACCTGTGCGCGGCCGTCCTGTCCTCGCTGCGCCGCAAGGACCAGCGGGAGAAGGGCCGGCAGTACGTCCAGGGGCTCCTCGCGCTGCCCGGCCGCAAGTCGATGCGCGGGATCGCGGGGCAGGTCGGGGGCGGAGCCGCCGAACAGAGCATGCACCACTTCATCTCCGGCTCCACCTGGGACTGGGAGCCGATCCGCGCCTCGCTCGCGGGGTTCCTCCAGGCCGCCTCCCCGCTGACGGCGTGGGTGGCGCAGCCGATGGCCATTCCGAAGGGCGGGGAGCATTCGGTGGGGGTGGCGAACCGCTTCGACCCCCACCAGGGGCAGATGTTCCGGGGGCAGCAGGCGTTCGGGACCTGGTTCGCCTCGGCCGGTCTGGTCACTCCGGTCGGCTGGCGCATGTACCTTCCGGAGGCCGACGCCCAGGACGCCCCCGGCTCCTTCGACCCGGCCGACAGCCAGGCCGCGTACGAGGAGTCCGCGGCGGCCGCCGTCATCGAGACCGTGCGGCGCACCGGCAACCGCCGCCCGGTGGTGCTGGACATCCAGCGCATCGGCACCCGGTCGACGATGAACCGCTTCGCGGAGGCCGGGCTGCCCGTCATCGCACGCGTCGGCGCTTCCACCCCGCTGCTGGTCACGGACCCTGCGATGCCCGGCCACGGCGCGGGGGCGCGGCCCGCGCGGGACGTCCTCCAGGCGGTGAAGGGGCTGGCCACCCCGGTGGAGTGGACCGACCCGGACCCCGGGGTCCCGGGCGGCCGCCACCGCAGCACCCTGGCGGTCGCGGTGCGGGTGATGATGCCCGACCCGTCGCCGGCCCGACGCCGCCACCTGCTGCTGGTCGGCGAGTGGACGGACCCGCGCCGCCCTCCGGCGCAGATGTGGGTGACGGACCTGGTACGGCTGCCCGTGGGCCCGCTGCTGCGGCTGACGAAGCAGGGCCGGCGGGTGGGCTTCGCCGCCGAGCACAGCGGCCAGGAGGCCGGCCTGCGCGACTTCGCCGGGCGCGGCCTGCCCGGCTGGCACCGGCACGTCACGCTGGCCTCCGTCGCGCACGCCGCCCGCGCCCTGACCGGCGCGGAGCACTGCGCGGCGGCGGCGGTGGCGTAGCCCGGACGGGCCACCGGCCACCGGACCGGCCACAGCCCACGGGCCACCGCTCACGGGCCACGGGCCACCGGACCGGCGTCGGCTACTCGGCGGGGCGGGAGCGGTCGGCGGCGGTGCGGCGGTCGTGGAGGACCATGCGGGCCTTGCGCAGCCGCAGGGCCATCTGGATCTCCAGCGCCCCGGCAGGCTTCTGCCAGTCGGGGCCGAGGAGTTCCGCGATGCGGTCCAGGCGGCGGGAGACGGTGTTGGGATGCACGTGCAGGGCGTCGGCGGCGTGGGTGGGGCTGGCGCCCGAGGCGAAGTACGCCTCCAGCGTGCGGGTGAGCTCCGTCAGCCGGTCCGCGTCGTACTCCAGCACGGGGCCGATGGTCGCGGCGACGAAGGACTCCACGTCGTGGTCGGCGGACAGCAGCATGCCGAGGAAGCCCAGTTCGCGCAGGGAGGCGGTGCCGCCCACCCCGTCGAGCGCGGTCAGCGCGTCCAGGCAGCGCACGGCCTCGGCGTAGACCCGTGCCACCTCGCCCGGGCCCCCGGTCGGTCCGGCGGCCCCGGTGGACACGGCGTGGCCGAGCAGCGGCGACAGCTCCCCGGAGGCGCGGTGGGCCGCGGCGGAGGCGTCGGTGCCGGGCAGGACCAGCACGATGCAGCCCCGGCGGACGCCCTTGAGCCCGCCCATCCGGTAGGCGTACGAGGAGGCCCAGGCCACGGCCTTGCCCAGTTCGCCGCCCTCGGGGCGGGCGACGACGACCACGTGGGGGCCGTCGAGGTCGATGCCGAGCCGGCGGGTGCGCTCCAGCAGGTGGAGGTCGACGGAGTGCGGGCGGTCGAGCAGGTCGGCGAGGAGTTCGTCGTGGACGGGCCCCTCGGCGGCGGCCGTGCCCCGCTGGATCAGCATCAGGGAGGCCACGGACTGGGCCGCCAGCTGGAGCAGCCGTACGTCCTCGTCGGCGAGCGGGGCGGAGGCGCTCAGCAGCAGCACCCCGAGGTCCTCGGCCCCCGCCAGGACGGGCGCCAGCCACAGGTCGCCGGGCAGCCGTACGGGACGCCGGTCGGTGAGGGCCTGGAGGGCGCCCTTGGTCACCGCGTCCTCGTCCAGACCGGGCAGTTCCCCGGTGGCGGTCAGCGGCCGCCCGCCGGGGTCCCGTACCTGGAGCACGCCGTCCAGCGCGTCGGCGGTGGCCCGGGCGAGGGTGGCCAGGCCGGCGCCGTCCAGGACCAGCCCGGCCAGCCGGGCGTGGCACTCCCACAGGTAGCGGACCCGGGTGAGGGCGGTGTGGGTGCGCGAGCCGAACGCCTCCAGCTCGGTGACCTCGTCGCGGGTCTGCTCCAGCAGCCGGGCCTTCTCGATGGCGACGGCGGCCAGGTCGGCGAGGGAGAGCATGATCCCGATCTCGTCGGGGGTGAACTCCCTCACGGCGCGGTCGGACCCGTAGAGCGCGCCGAGGGTGGAGTTCCCGCGCCGCAGCGGGACGGCGATGATCGCGTGCAGGCCCTCCGCCTCGACGACGGCGTCGATGCCGGGGGCGTGGGCGATGGAGTCGTCCGCGAGGTAGTCGGAGGTCCACACGGGCGAGCGGCGGGCCTGGGCGATGCTGCCGAGGCCCCGGCCGGTGCCGAGTTCGAGGCCGACGTTGAGCGCGGTGGTCTCGCCCTCGGAGGTGCGGACGTACGCCGATCCGTCCGGGCGGCTCAGCGACAGCCAGGCCATGTCGAAGCCGAGGAGGCGCCGGGCCCGACGGGTGATCAGGCGGAGCAGCCCGTCGATGTCGTACGGGGAGGTCAGGTCGTGGGCGGTGTCGACGAGGGCGGTGAGGGCCGCCTCGCGCTGCTTGCCGCTGCTGGCGCGGGCCCGTACCGAGCGGGCGAGTTCCACGGCCCGGGTGAGGCGCGCGAGTTCGGCTTCGTCGGCGCCGATGCCGCGGGCCTCGGCGAGCAGGGTCTCGTACCGGCTCTGCGGGGCGTCCTCCGCGAGCAGTTCCAGAACGGCCAGCGGCCCGTCCCCGTCGCCGCGCATACCGCTGCTCCCCCCACCCCGACCAGCTGTTTTCCGTCCCCTGCACCGAACCTAGGTTCCGCCGGGCGAGGGGTCAAGCAGGACGCCGGGGGCCGCGCGGGTCAGCCGCGGGCGGCGCCGGTCAGGGTGAGCCCGGGGGCCGGTCGGGCGGTCCGCAGGGCCGCGACGCGGGCCTCGGCGCGGAGCAGCCCCGCCAGGTAGGCGCCACCGGGGCGGTCGGCTCCGGCGCCGCGCAGGCCCGCGAGCGCGAGGCGCAGCTCGCGGTGGCGTCCGAGGGCGAGTTCGGCCTCGACCCACTGGCCGAGGACCGAGAGCCGGTCGGCGTCCAGGCAGGAGATGCGGCCGCGGAGCCAGGGGCCGGCGTCGATGCCGTCCAGGGCGGGTCCGGTCCACAGGTCCAGGGCCCGGCGGAGGCGGGCGGCGGCCTGTTCGAAGTCCCCCCGGCTCATGGCGCGGTAGCCGGCGCCCGCCTCGCGTTCGAACTCGCGGACGTCGCAGCGGCCGCCGGCGGTGTCGAGAAGATACCCGCCGGGCCTCGTGGAGAGCACGGTCTCGGGAGTTCGTACCGAGCCGGCCCCCAGCGCCTCCGCGAACCGCTCGCGGAGCCGGCGCACGGCGGTGTGGAGGGCGGCGTGGGCGTGCTCGGGCGGGGTGCGCCGGGTCAGCTCGTCCGCGAGGACGGAAACGGGCACGACCCGGTCGGGACAGGCGGCGAGGAGCGCCAGGACGTGCCGGGACTCCGGCGTGGGGGCCGTGATGGGCACACCGTTCTCGGTGACCCGTGGTGAGCCGAGTACCTCAATGTCCACAGTGATCTCCCTGGGCAGGCGAGCAGAAAAATAATACCCGGAAGGATCTTTCAGGGAAGGGGTGGGGCGGTCAGGTGTCAGGCGGATGCCACGGAGGCCTTCCCGGCGCCCTCGCGGGCCCTCTCCGGCACGCTGTGCGGCGCGCCTTCGACCGGCACGCCGTCCGGCACGCCTTCGACCGGAGCGCCTGCGACCGGCGCGGCTACGACCGGAGCGGCTTCCTCCCTCGGCGGCACCCCGCCCGCGCAGCCCTGCCGGCACTCGTGCGCGCCCTGCTGCCCGAACAGTGCCCGCGCCCCCCGCCCGGGGGCCGTGTCCAGCCGGATCGCCACCGCCGGGACCACCACGCTGGGCATCACGTGCGTGTAGAGCTCCGAGACCTGCGCGTCCAGGTCCAGCCCCAGGGTGTACGACATGGTGTTCAGACCGGCGAAGGCGCCCACGATCAGCCGGGCCGGCACCCACGGGTCCACGTTCGGCAGCAGTTCCCCGCGCCGCTGGGCCTCCTCCAGCAACGGGATGTGCAGCTCGATCCAGGTCTGGTAAGGGGTCGCCCGGTCCAGGCCCCGGCCCGCGTGGTCCAGCGTGAGGCGGGTGCTGGCCCGCATCAGCACGTCGTGCCGCAGCTGGTGCGAGAAGACCATGCCGACGTCCACGAACTCCTGCGCCTTGTACTGCTGCGGCGGCAGATGCGGCTGCGAGGCGTTCTGCGCGTCGATGACGGCCTGGGCCAGGCCCTCCTTGGAGTCGAAGTGGAAGTAGAGCGCGCCCTTGGTGACCTTCGCGATGTTGACGATGTCCGAGAGCTTGGCCGTGTCGTAGCCGTGCTCCTCGAACACCACGGCGGCCGCTTCCAGGATCGCCTGACGCGTGCGCACCGCCCGGTCCTGCTTCACCTGGGGTCGCTCTGTCTTCATCTCTGGCGTCGCCTCTCCTGGCCCGCCGGTTTACATCCCCACGGGTACGTTTCTCTCAACAGATTCCACACCATCGCCCGGCCGTGCGTCCACCGGCGTATGTCACCTCGGGCCGATCCCTCCCGAATCCACCACGGAGGCGCACGGAAAAGGGGGTCCGCCGGTCCGTGACGGACCGGCGGACCCCCTCGGGTCCTCGCGGACCCTTCCAGGTCCTCGCCGCTTACTTCAGCTTGGTGCCCGTGGAGCGCAGGTCGGCACAGGCCTGGGCGACGCGCTTGGCCATGCTCGCCTCGGCGAGCTTGCCCCAGGTGCGCGGGTCGTAGGTGGACTTCTTGCCGACCTCGCCGTCGACCTTCAGGACACCGTCGTAGTTGCGGAACATGTGGTCCGCGACCGGGCGGGTGAAGGCGTACTGGGTGTCGGTGTCGAGGTTCATCTTCACGACGCCGTTCTCCAGCGCGGTGGCGATCTCCTCGGGCGTGGAGCCGGAGCCGCCGTGGAAGACGAAGTCGAACGGGGAGGCCTTGCCGAACTTCTCGGCGACGCCCGCCTGGAGGTCCTTCAGCAGCTCGGGCCGCAGGACGACGTTGCCCGGCTTGTAGACGCCGTGCACGTTGCCGAAGGAGGCGGCGAGCAGGTAGCGGCCCTTCTCGCCCAGGCCCAGGGCCTCGGCGGTGCGGATCGCGTCCTCGACGGTGGTGTACAGCTCGTCGTTGATCTCGTGGCTGACGCCGTCCTCCTCGCCACCGGTCGGGGTGATCTCGACCTCGAGGATGATCTTCGCGGCGGCGGCCTTGGCGAGCAGCTCCTGGCCGATGGCCAGGTTGTCGGCCAGGGTCTCGGCGGAACCGTCCCACATGTGCGACTGGAAGAGCGGGTTCAGACCGCGGGCGACGCGCTCGGCGGACACCTCCAGGAGCGGACGTACGTAGCCGTCCAGCTTGTCCTTGGGGCAGTGGTCCGTGTGCAGCGCGACCGTGACGTCGTACTTGGCGGCGACGACGTGCGCGAACTCGGCCAGGGCGACCGCACCGGTCACCATGTCCTTGTTGTACTGGCCACCCAGGAACTCGGCACCGCCGGTGGAGATCTGGATGATGCCGTCGCTCTCGGCCTCCGCGAAGCCGCGCAGCGCAGCGTGCAGGGTCTGGGTCGAGGTGACGTTGATGGCCGGGTAGGCGAACTTGCCTGCCTTCGCCCGGTCGAGCATCTCGTTGTAGACCTCGGGGGTTGCGATGGGCATCTGTCCGCTCCTTGGATGTGCGGGGAGTGTGCTTATTGCGGGCCCTGACCTGGGGGCGACGTCGCCGTCGCGCCTATCTTTCCAGACTCGGCGCAACACTCCACCCCGCCTGTCACCCCCCGCTGAACGGGGCGGGCGGAGTGTTTCACGTGAAACACTCCGCCCCTCCGAAAAGCCGCAGGTCAGGACCGGAGCCTGCACAACCGGGACCTTGGTCACCAGTTGCCCTGCGTCCGGTCCCCGACCCCGCCGTCACCCCGCCCCGACCACGATCCGAGACGGCCCGGGGGCGCGAGGGGCGCGAGGGGCGGAAGGGGCGGAAGGGCGGAAGGGGCGGGTCAGGCGAGACCCAGGTCCCCGAGCCGGTAGCCGGTGAGGTAGGGCAGGCCCGCCTCGGCGATCGCGTCGGCGGCGCCACGGTCCACGATGGTGGCGACGGCGACGACCTCGCCGCCGGCCTCGCGGACCGCCTCGACGGCGGTCAGCGGGGAGCCGCCGGTGGTGGAGGTGTCCTCGACGACCAGGCAGCGCTTGCCCTTGACGTCGGTGCCCTCGATACGGCGCTGCATGCCGTGGGCCTTCTGCGCCTTGCGGACGACGAAGGCGTCCAGGCGCTCGCCGCGCGCGGCGGAGGCGTGCAGCATCGAGGTGGCGACCGGGTCGGCACCCAGGGTCAGGCCGCCGACGCAGTCGAACGCGAGGTCGGCGGTCAGATCCAGCATGACCTGGCCGACCAGCGGGGCGGCCTCGCCGTCGAGGGTGATCCGGCGGAGGTCGATGTAGTAGTCGGCTTCCTTGCCGGAGGAGAGCGTCACCTTGCCGTGCACGACGGCCTTGTCCTTGATCTGCTGCAGAAGCGCATCGCGTACGTCAGTCATGGCCCCGAGCTTAGTTGCGGGTCAGCCGAGCCGCCGCCACGTCCAGGTCGTGGAGACCTCCAGCGGGTCCACCGGCGTGACCAGGCGCGGGAGGGTGTTGAGACCGTTCGGCGGGCCGGACTGCGGCTCGACGCAGACGGCCTCGGGCTGCTCGTCGTACACGACCACCCATTCGGCGGGGCTGGTGACCTTCAGCTCCAGCTGACCGGGCCAGGTGAGGGTGACGTCGACCCCGTAGGGCATCCCGAAGCAGTCGTCCCAGGGGCCGGGGCGGGGGTCGACGCGGCGGCCGGTGGGGATGTGGTCGTCGTCCCGCTCCTCCTGCCAGGCCGGGTCGAAGTCGATCCGGGCCGGCTGCCCGCCGTCGGTCAGCACCCGGTTGAACCAGGGGTGCCAGCCGGCCTGCGCCGGGAAGGAGTCCTGGTACGTCTCCACGCCCAGCCGGATCGTCAGCGCGTCCCCGCCCAGCTCGAAGACCTGCGTCACCCGGCCGGTGTAGGGCCAGGGGTCGGCGAGATCGTAGGTGAAGGCCGCGGTGGTCCCGGTGACGGAGGCCGCCTTCCAGGCCGCGTCGCGGGCGAAGCCGTGGATGGCGTGCGGCGGATGGTTGAGCGGCAGCTGGTGGACGGCCGCACCGTCGTGGAACCGCCCGTCCGCCGTCCGCCCGCACCAGGGGACCATCGGGAAGGCCCCGAACTTCGGGCCCTGCCGCAGCAGCTCGACGCCGTCGACGAGCAGACCGCTGATCCGGCAGCCGTTTTCCTGATCGATGGTGAGTTCGGCGCCGCCGGCGCTCAGTCGCGTAGTCATACGGCGACCCTACGGCTCGTCAGCGACGGCGGCGCAACGCCCTTCCGACCACGACCGCCGAGGCGAGGGCCAGGGCCGCCGCCGGTGCGATCCAGCGCAGGCCGTTCTGCCCGCCGCCGTCGGAGGGGGCCGGGACCGGGGCGTAACGGCCGCGCGGGGGCGCGTGGTCGACCTCCTCGGCACTGCGGCCGATCATCGTGCGGCGGGCGTGCGCGGCCTCGGCCGGCGGACGGACACCGCCCGCGAGGCCGGCGTCCGGCTCCTCCTCCTTCTCCGCCCCGGCGAAGGCGGCGAAGTCGGCGAACTCGCCCTCCAGGAAGGGGTCGAGGGACGGGGGCGGCACCTCGGTGTCGAAGACCGAAGCGCCGGACTCCGCCTCCCCGGCCTCCGCCACGGGGTCGCCCTCCCCCTGCGGCGCGCTCGCGATGCCCGCCAGGTTCGCGGCGAAGCGGCCGAGCAGCCGCCCCGCGGCGGTGGCGGTGGCCTCCGGCTCGAAGGCGGCGGCCCGTCCGTCGGCGGTGGCCCCGCCGCTGAACTCCAGCAGGGTCCCGCCGTCGTGCGGGAGCAGACGCAGCACGAGCGCGAGGGTGACGGTGCCGCTGCCGCGCACCTCGGTGCCCCCGCCCTCCGCCGCGAAGTGGTCCGGGTCCCGCTCGGTCAGGGTGACGGCACCCCGGTAGGTCACGGTGTGGCCGCCGACCCGCACCTTGAGCCGCCCGGCCAGCGGCCCGGAGGCGGTGTCGGCGTCCTGCTGGAGCCCGGGCACGCAGCGGGCCACCCGGGCGGGGTCGCGCAGCACGGCGCGGACGTCTTCTGCCGGTACCGGAACGAACACCTGATGCTCCATGCGGCCGAGCCTACCGAGGGGATCCGCCCGTGCACACGGACACGACGCCCCGACTCAGGAGTAGCGCGGATGCGGCAGCGTGGACGGCGGGAGTCCGGGGAGCCGGGTCCGGGCGGCGTCACGGGCCGCGTCCTGTAGCCCCCGGGTGGACACGGCGCGCAGCGCGGGGGTGTCGCGGTCCACCCGCAGCTCGGGCACCCGGTCGCGGGCGGCGAGTACGAAGCCCCAGTCCTGCGGCGGCGCGTCGGCGGCGCCCAGGGTGCGGTCGGGCCCGGCGGCGAAGCCGGAGAGCCGGCCGCCGGTGCTGTACGGGGTGGTCAGCAGCCCCGCCGCGCGCAGGGTGGACTCGACGGTCCAGTACGCGCGCGGCCGCGTGGCGAGGGGTCCGGCGTGCACGGCGATGCGGCCGCCGGGCTTCAGCGCCCGCGCGGCCAGCCCGTAGAACTCCTGCGAGTACAGCTTCGTGCTCGGGGTGATCCCGGGGTCGGGAAGGTCGGAGACGATGACGTCGAAGCGGTCGCGCGAGGCGGGCCCCCGCAGCCAGCGGAAGGCGTCCTGGGTGACGACGCCCAGGCGCGGGTCCTCGTACGCGCGGGCGTTGAGCGCGGAGAGCATCGGGTCGGTGCGGGCGAGGCGGACCACGCCGGGGTCGAGCTCGACGACGGTCACGGAAGCGACGTCCCGGTAGCGCAGCACCTCGCGGGCGGCGAGCCCGTCACCGCCGCCCAGGACCAGGACGCGGGAGTGCGGGCCGGTCATCGCGGGGTGGACCAGGGCCTCGTGGTAGCGGTACTCGTCGTAGCCGCTGACCCGCAGTCGCCCGTCCAGGAAGAGGTCGAGGGAGCGCGGGGAGCCCGTGGCGGGGCCGGTCAGCACCAGTTCCTGCACCCCGGTCTGCGTGGCGACGCGCACCTCCGCGCCGTAGACGGCGGTGCGGGCGGCCCGCTCGAAGTCGTCCACGAGGAGGGTCGCCGCGGCGAGCAGGGCGAGGACGGTCGCGTTGGCGGTGACCAGCAGCCAGCGGCAGCGTCTGCTGAGGTCGTGGCGGAACAGCCACAGGACGAGTCCACCGCCGACGACGGCGTTGACCGTGCCGGTGACCATGGCGCCGGTGAGCTGGCCGAGCAGGGGGAGCAGCAGGAAGGGGAAGGCGAGCCCGCCGACCAGGGCGCCCACGTAGTCGGCGGCGAAGAGGTCGGCGACGGCCCCGCCCGCGTCCTGTCTGCGGATGCGCTGGATGAGGACCATCAGCAGCGGGATCTCCGCGCCGATGAGCACGCCGATGGCGAAGGAGAAGGCGACGAGCGCGGGCCTGGACTCGCCCAGCCAGGCGAAGCTCGCGTACAGGGCCATGGCGGAGAAGCCGCCGAGCAGGGCGAGGGCGGCCTCGATGGCGCCGAAGCCGAAGGCGGGCCGGTGGCGCAGGCGTTTGGCGAGGAGGGAGCCGACCCCCATGGCGAAGACCATGACGGACAGCACGACCGACGCCTGGGTGACGGAGTCGCCGATGAGGTACGAGCCGAGCGCGAGCAGTTCCAGCTCGTAGACGAGCCCGCAGGCGGCACAGACGAACACCGTGGCCAGCACGAGGAGTCGGCCGGTCCGTGGGCGTACGGGCAGGGCGGCCTGGACGGTCTGCACGCCCCGCGGCTCCGCCGCCGGGAGCACCCCGCGGGGGGCGGAACGGTCGATCATGCAGCGAACCGTACGTCACCGCCCACCGACACCCTGTCACCCACATGGGTGCAAGTGCCGTGCGTATCGGGCCAGTTGGCGTAATCGGGACCGGCGCTCCGCCCGGTACGGCCCGGAGGTACGGCCCACCCGAACGGCCGCGGGGAGCGGTCTGGGGAGCCACCCGGGGAGCCCCTAGACGGGAGCGCCCATGCGTACGCCCACCCGGGTGCGGGTGGCGACCAGCTGGCCCTCCTGCGGATACGCGTGCCAGGTGCGCCAGCGCACCTGCCCCTCGTGGCGCTGCGCGAGCATCGCGGTGAACGCGTGCGGGTCACCCGGAAAGGTGCCGGCTAGCCCGTTCGGGTGGTCCGCGACCAGCGCGAGCAGCTCCTGGGCCCGCCCCGCGAAGGAACCCCGCGAAAGGGTCTCGACCCGCGCGGCGAACTCGTACTCCCAGTCACCCACCCGCTTCGCCACGCCGAGCGGCAGCGGCGTGCTGCTGCCGGGCATACAGGCGACCGTCTCCGAGCAGAGCACCTCGCCTTCCTCCAGGAGCACCTGATGAGAGGCCCCGAGCAGGCGCAACTCCACCTTCGCGTCCGCGAGCTGGAGGTTCAGTACGGCCAGGGCGGGCAGCCGGTCGCGTCCCAGGGCCCAGGCGAGATCGGCGGCACGCGTGTCGGTGTAGGTGGTCTGGAGGGTCGTGAGCATGAGTCGGCTCCGCAAACGCGCGAGGGAGATGGGCCGGGGCCCGCCAGCGGTAGTCAACGGGTGGGGGGACACCGGCACGGGTCCACAGGAAGTCCCGGGAGGTCCGGGGACTGGTCTACTCAACCGAGGGAATCATGAAAGGCACGGCACTCACAGCGTTTTTACCCAACTTGACGGGGTTTACATCCCCCCGGGGGCTTCACGGTTCACGTGTTCAACACGACGCCGCCCGTACGCCGTAGTCCCGGCCCGAACAAGAAGACGCCCGAAGGAAGTTGTCCCCGCCGGGCGCCCTGTCCACACGGGATCGGCACGCGCTTCCGCCGTACCAGTGTCAGCTGGACCCGCAGCCTCCGCCACCGCAGGAGGACGAGGACCCGCACGACGAGGAGGAGGAACCGCAGGACGAGCCGACGGACGAGGAACCGCTGCTCGCCCACCAGCTGGAGCCGGAACCCGAGCCGGAACCGGAACCGGAGCCCGAACCGGAGCCCGAACCACCTGCGCCCGACTTGGCCAGACGCACCGCGAGGATCACGAACCCCACGACCACCACGACACCGACGACCACCAGGACGAGGGACACGGCCCCCACCCCCTTTCCCACACCCGGACGCCCGGGCCGCGGCACCCCCGTGGCCCGCGTGCAGGGGGGATGCCCGCAGGCCAACGCCTCGAAAGCACACTTGAGCAACTCCAGAGGTTCACCCCAGGATGGCGCTCATGAGCGCACCCGCGGGCAGCAGCCGCCCCCTCCTCAACCGCAGCCTGGCCTCGTTCGGCACCACGATCTTCGCGGAGATGTCGGCACTCGCCGCCCGCACCGGGTCGATCAACCTGGGCCAGGGCTTCCCCGACACCGACGGCCCCGCCGAGATCGCCGAAGCCGCCGTACGCGCGATCCGCGACGGCCGCGGCAACCAGTACCCGCCCGCACCCGGCATCCCCGAGCTGCGCACCGCGATCGCCGCCCACCAGCAGCGCTTCTACGGCCTGTCCTACGACCCGGACACCGAGGTCCTCGTCACCGCCGGGGCCACCGAGGCCATCGCCGCCGCCCTCCTCGCCCTCCTCGAACCGGGCGACGAGGTCATCGCCCTGGAGCCGTACTACGACTCCTACGCCGCCTGCATCGCCATGGCGGGCGCCACCCGCGTCCCCCTCACCCTGCGCGCCCCGGACTTCCGCCCCGACCTGGACGCCCTGCGCGCCGCCGTCACCCCCCGCACCCGGCTGCTGCTGCTCAACACCCCGCACAACCCGACGGGCACCGTCCTCACCCGCGAGGAACTGGCCGCCATCGCCGAACTCGTCGTGGAACGCGACCTCCTGGTCGTCACCGACGAGGTCTACGAACACCTCGTCTTCGAGGGCGGGCACGTGCCGCTGGCCTCCCTGCCCGGCATGCGCGAACGCACCGTCACCATCTCCTCCGCCGGCAAGACCTTCTCCTTCACCGGCTGGAAGGTCGGCTGGGTCACCGCCCCGCCCGCACTGGTCTCGGCGGTCCGCTCGGCCAAGCAGTTCCTGACGTACGTCTCCTCCGGCCCCTTCCAGTACGCCGTCGCCGAGGCCCTCGCCCTCCCCGACACCTACTTCGAGGACTTCCGCGCCGACCTCGCCGCCAAGCGCGACCTCCTCTCCGACGGACTCGCCGCCGCCGGCTTCGAGGTCTACCGCCCGCAGGGCACCTACTTCATCACCACCGACATCTCCCCTCTGGGCGAGGAGGACGGCCTCGCCTTCTGCCGCGCCCTGCCCGAGCGCTGCGGCGTGGTCGCCATCCCCAACCAGGTCTTCTACGACGACAAGCCGGCCGGCGCCACCCAGGTCCGCTGGGCCTTCTGCAAGCAGACCGGCGTGCTCCAGGAGGCAGTGGACCGCCTCCGCCGGCTCTGAGGCCCGGCATGGACGTGACGACGAGACGGACCCTGCCCGCGCCCGCGCGGACGGGACGAAGACAGGGAGCCCCGAAGGACCGGGGAGTCCCGGGCACGCGGGGGGCCGCCTGGTCGGCCGGGCTCGCGCTCGGGGTGTTCGCCTCCGTGCGCGGGATCGGGGCCCTGGTGGTCGCCGGCGGGGCCTGGTGGGCCGGACGGGATCCGGTCAAGGTGCTCGGCGGGTCCTGGGACTCCTTCTGGTACCTCTCCATCGCCGCCAACGGCTACGGCCGCACCCACATGTGGCCCGCCTCCGACTCCATCCAGAGCGACCACGCCTTCTTCCCGCTCTACCCGGTGCTGGTGCACTTCCTCGGCGGCGGCCCCGTCGCCGGCCTCGTCGTGGCCTGGACGGCCGCGGCGGCCGCCGCCGTCGGGGTGTACCGGATCGGGGAGCGGCTGCTCGGGGCGCGGGCGGGGGTGCTGCTCGTCGCGCTGTGGGCCTCGCTGCCGCACGCGGTGGTGCTGACCCTCGCCTACACGGAACCGCTGCTGTGCGCGCTGGCCGCCTGGTCCCTGTACGCGCTGCTGCGGGAGCGATGGCTGTGGGCGGCCTCCCTGGCGGCGCTCGCCGGGCTGACCCGGCCCACCGGGATCGCCGTCGCCGCCGCCGTGACCGTGACGGCCCTGCGGGAGCTGGTACGGGGCAACCGCACGCCCGCGGTGTGGGCGGCCGGGCTGCTCGCGCCCGCGGGCTGGGCCTCGTACGTCGTGGCCGTCGGGGTGCGCCGGGAGGACCCCTTCGGCTACTTCACCGTCCAGCGGCAGTGGGGCTCGCGCTTCGACTTCGGCGGCGGGACCCTGGAGACGGTCTGGAAGGTGCTCTCCGGCGGGCCCGTGACGATCCCGGTCGCGGTGACGATGGCCGTACTGGCCGCCGCCGGGCTGCTCACCGCGGCCGCCGTGCTCGACCGGACGCCGCTTCCGCTGCTGGTGTACGCGGGGACCCTGCTGGTGATCACCTTCGGCGGGGCGGGCTTCTTCGAGTCGAAGCCCCGGTTCCTGCTGCCCGCGTTCCCGCTGCTGCTGCCGGTGGCGGCCGTCATGGCGAGAGCCCGGCCGCGCACGGCGGTCGTACTGACCGCCTGCGCCGCCGGGCTCTCGTACGGCTACGGGGCGTACCTGCTCCTGATGGCCAAGGTGCCCCTGTGACCGCGGGGAGGGGGACGGCTACTCGCCGTCCTCCTCCTTCTTGTCCTCGCCCTCGGCGGAGTCGACGTCCTTCTCCAGGCCGAGCTGCTCCAGCAGCCACTTGTCGAACTCGATCGACGCGCGGACCCAGCTGACCGTGGAGGACACGAAGTGCTCCAGGCTGACGCCGGTGCCGATCAGCATCTGCGCCTCGCCGATGAGGCGGACGGAGCCGTCGTCGTGGGTGTGGCTGTAGACCTTGGGCCACAGGGTGCGGCGGTTCCAGTCGTCGATCGACTCCAGCAGCTGGGGCTTGTCGTCGAGGGCGTGGGGGCGGTCGTAGAAGGTCCGCACGGAGAAGACCTGCTGCTCGCCCTCGCCGCGGAACATGAAGTACGTGCGGAAGTCCTCCCACGGCGCCGCGAGGTCACCCTCGTCGTCGACGACGTACTTCAGCTCCATCTGGTCCAGGAGCTGCTTCACCAGGTCCTGGTCGGGGACGACGGGGCCCGCCGGTCCTTGGCCTTGCGGTTCGGGCTTACCCCCGAAGTTCGGAATCGAGGCCGGGTCGATGCTCACCGTGTACTTCCCTTCGTGCGGATACCGCCATCCTCCCCCATCGCGCCCACCCCGTGTCCAGCCCCGCACCCGCGATCCGCTCCGGGCGGACACGGGGGCGGGGCGACCCTTACGGGAAGGGGCTACAGGGCGCGGCCGACCAGCAGGTCCTCGCCGGCGACGTCGACCCGTACGGTGTCCCCCTCGCGGACCTCGCCGGAGAGGATCTCCTTGGCGAGCCGGTCCCCGACCGCCGTCTGGATCAGGCGGCGCAGCGGGCGGGCGCCGTACGCCGGGTCGTTGCCCTTGTCCGCCAGCCAGGCCAGGGCGTCGGGGGTGACGTCCAGGGTGAGCCGGCGGTCGGCGAGGCGCCTGGCGAGCCGGGCGATCTGGAGCTCGGCGATGTGCGCCAGCTCGTCGCGGGTCAGCGCGGAGAAGACCACGAGGTCGTCGAGGCGGTTGAGGAACTCCGGCTTGAAGCTCGCCCGGACCACCTCCAGGACCCGCTGCTTCTTCTCGTCCGCGCTGGTCAGCGGCTCCACCAGGAACTGGCTGCCCAGGTTCGAGGTGAGGATCAGGATGGTGTTGCGGAAGTCGACGGTGCGGCCCTGTCCGTCGGTGAGGCGGCCGTCGTCGAGGACCTGGAGCAGGATGTCGAAGACCTCGGGGTGGGCCTTCTCGACCTCGTCCAGCAGGACCACGCTGTACGGGCGGCGGCGGACGGCCTCGGTGAGCTGGCCGCCCTCCTCGTAGCCGACGTACCCGGGAGGGGCGCCGACGAGCCGGGCCACGCTGTGCTTCTCGGAGTACTCGGACATGTCGATGCGGACCATGGCCCGCTCGTCGTCGAAGAGGAAGTCCGCGAGGGCCTTGGCCAGCTCGGTCTTGCCCACGCCCGTCGGGCCCAGGAAGAGGAACGAGCCGGTCGGCCGGTCCGGGTCGGCGATGCCGGCGCGGGTGCGGCGTACGGCGTCCGCGACGGCGCGCACGGCCTCGGTCTGCCCGATCAGGCGGCGGCCCAGCTCGTCCTCCATCCGCAGGAGCTTCTGGGTCTCGCCCTCCAGGAGGCGGCCGGCCGGGATGCCGGTCCAGGCGCCGACCACGTCGGCGATGTCGTCGGGGCCGACCTCGTCCTTGACCATGGAGTTCTTGGACGCTCCGGCCTTCGAGGCCTCCGCCGCCGCCTCGGCCTCGGTGGCCTCGGCGAGCTCGCGCTCCAGCTGCGGGATCTCCCCGTAGAGCAGCTTGGAGGCGGTGTCGAAGTCCCCGTCGCGCTGGGCGCGCTCGGCCTGGCCGCGCAGGTCGTCCAGGCGCTCCTTGAGCTCGCCGACCCGGTTGAGGGACTGCTTCTCCTTCTCCCAGCGGGCGGTCAGGCCGCGCAGCTCCTCCTCCTTGTCGGCGAGGTCCTTGCGGATCTTGTCGAGGCGTTCGATCGAGGCCGGGTCGGACTCGTTCTTCAGCGCCAGCTCCTCCATCCGCAGCCGGTCGACGGAGCGCTGGAGCTCGTCGATCTCCACGGGCGAGGAGTCGATCTCCATGCGGAGCCGGGAGGCCGCCTCGTCGACGAGGTCGATGGCCTTGTCGGGCAGGAAGCGGGAGGTGATGTAGCGGTCGGAGAGGGTGGCGGCGGCGACGAGGGCGCTGTCGTTGATGACGACCTTGTGGTGGGCCTCGTAGCGGCCCTTCAGCCCGCGCAGGATCGCGATGGTGTCCTCGACGGTGGGCTCGGCCACCAGCACCTGCTGGAAGCGGCGCTCCAGGGCCGGGTCCTTCTCGATGCGCTCGCGGTACTCGTCCAGGGTGGTCGCGCCGACCATGCGCAGCTCGCCGCGGGCCAGCATGGGCTTGAGCATGTTGCCCGCGTCCATGGCGGAGTCCCCGCCGGCTCCCGCGCCGACGACGGTGTGCAGCTCGTCGATGAAGGTGATGATCTGGCCCTCGCTCGACTTGATCTCGGCGAGGACGGTCTTGAGCCGCTCCTCGAACTCGCCGCGGTACTTGGCGCCGGCCACCATCGCGCCGAGGTCGAGGGAGACGAGCCGCTTGCCCTTGAGGGACTCGGGGACGTCGCCCTTCACGATGCGCTGGGCCAGGCCCTCGACGACGGCGGTCTTGCCGACGCCGGGCTCGCCGATGAGCACCGGGTTGTTCTTGGTGCGGCGGGAGAGGACCTGGACGACGCGCCGGATCTCGTGGTCGCGGCCGATGACGGGGTCGAGCTTGCCGTCGCGGGCGGCGGCCGTGAAGTCGGTGCCGAACTTCTCCAGGGCCTTGTACTGGCCCTCGGGGTCGGGGGTGGTCACCCGCCGTGCTCCTCGTGCGTTCTGGAAGGCGTCGAGCAGCTTCTTCGCCGTCGCGCCCTGGGCGGAAAGGACCTCACCGGCCGGTCCGCCCTTGGCGGCGATGGCGATGAGGAGGTGTTCGGTGGAGAGGTACTCGTCGCCGAGGCGGCCGGCCTGGGAGTCGGCCTCGGCCAGGACGGCGAGCAGGTCGCGGCTGGGCTGCGGGGGCGCGACGGTGGAGCCGGTGACGCTGGGCAGGGCGGCGAGCAGCCGCTCCGCCCCGGTGCGGACGGCGGCCTGGTCCGCCTCGGTGGCGATCAGCAGGTCGATGACGTTCTCGTTGTCCTCGCCGGCGAGCAGGGCCAGCAGGAGGTGCGCGGGGGTCAGGTCGGCGTGGCCGTCCTTGACGGCCCTGCTCGTGGCCGCGTTCAGGGCGTCGCGGCTCTTGTTGGTCAGCTCGGCGTCCACTCTCGGTTTCTCCTCTCCGGCGGGTGTACGTGACCCGTGGCGCGCCAGGGTCGGCGCACTCACTCTGACAGATTCAGCATCTGCAAAGTTGAGTCTATTCCACTCAAGGCCGTTCTCCCGCCGGATCCGGGAGAACGCGGGCGTACGCTTCGGCCCATGGCCCATGACGTACTCAACCCGACGTCCGAGTACCTCGCCTTCTGGCGGGAGCGGCACGTCTGCACCCTGACCACCCCGCGCCCCGACGGCACCCCGCACGTGGTGCCCGTGGGCGTGACCTACGACCCGGAGGCGGGGGTGGCGCGGGTGATCAGCAACAAGCACAGCAAGAAGGTCCGCAACGTCCTGGCGGCGCCCGGCGGCGGCGCGCGGGCGGCGGTCTGCCAGATGGAGGGCCGGCGCTGGGCCACCCTGGAGGGGCGCGCGGTGATCCGTACGGACGAGGCCTCGGTCGCGGAGGCGGTGGCGCGCTACGCGGAGCGGTACGGGCGGACGCCCTCGCCCAACCCGGACCGGGTGGTCCTGGAGATCACCCTCGACCGGGCCATGGGCCGGGCCTGAGGCCGGGGACCTGGGGCCTGAGGCCATGGGCCGGGCCTGGAGCCGGGGACCCGAGGCGCGGGGCCGGGGACCCGAGGCGCGGGGCCGGGGGCGGCCCCGGCAGGCGATTGTCCGGTTCGGCCACTGGACGCGGACATCACAACGGCGCCATCGTGGTCAGGTCCACGATGGCGCCGTTGTGTGGGGGTAGCACCTGGAGCGATCTGCAACGACGGGGGAATCGCCTCAGGCACTGCGGGGGGTGGCGGTGGTGATATCGGGCTCGAACAGCTGGTGGTCCCGCTGGTCGAGGTTGACGAAGACCATGCCGTACCGCACTTCGCAGCGGACGGGCTGCGGTGCGCCCCGGGGGCGGCGCAGGCAGCGGTAGGCACGGACGTCCTCGTCCTCCTCGCGCACGACGACGATCGGCTGGCCGAAAAGAGTGACCATCAACGAGTCGCCGGCGTACGGAATCGCCGTGGCGAGATCGATGAACTGCCAGCCGGAGCGGTACGCGGAGGCCATTTCACGTCGGAAGTCGCGGTCGTCTGGGGTCATCAGGAGACCTGCGCAGGCGTGCTGTTCCAGCCGAAATCGCTCTCGGCCGTCGTCTTCGCCGACGAACCGGCACCAGCCTGAGCGCTTCCCGCGTCCCCGTTGGCGGCGACGGCCGCACCAAAGACCGCGACGGCGGAGAAAACAACGGCAAGCGCCGAGCGAAGCATTCTCTTATACATGGTCGGCTTCGTCCTCACTTGATGGAATCCTCTCCCCCGCACTGTCAGACGATGGCTCATTCAGGCACGTCAGTGCCACAGGGACGATGCATCATGTTCTTACATGTTCAGGACCCTGGGGGGTGGAGATTTGCCCAAGAGCGACATAAACCCGACACATCGCCACCCCGTCACCGAGATGTGCGCCGAAGGCGCCCGACTCTACGCGGCGGCCCTGAGCACCGGCCGCGTCGCCCGCGGCGAGGTGGCGAACGCCCCCTGCCTGCTCGAATTCGCCCTTCTGCGACCCGACCCGGATGACGCCAACCAACTGCGGGCGGTTCCCCCGTCCATCGCACTCGCCCAACGGCTCCATCCGCTCGAACGTGAGATCCAGGAACGCAGGCGCACCGCCGTAGATCTCACCGATGCATTCGAGCCGTTCCTCACCATCAGCGCCCAGAGCCCCGCCAACACCCACGCCATCACGGTGCTGGAGGGGTTCGACCAGATCAACGCCGCCATCGACCTGGCCACCTCCGAGTGCCACACCGAGGCCCTGACCATCCAGCCGGGTGGCGCCCGGCCGACGTTCGTCCTCAGCGAGTCCCTGGAGCGCGCCACCCCGATGATCGACCGCGGGGTGAGCATCCGGACGCTCTACCAGCACACCGTGCGGCACAGCCAGGGCACGCTCGCCTACGTGGACCGGATATCCGTCGGCAAGGTCGAGATACGCACGCTCGAGGAACTGATAGAGCGTCTCATGATCTTCGACCGCACCGTGGCCTTCATCCCCGCCAGCGACGACCGGCGGGTGGCCCTGGAGCTGCGGCACCCGGGCCTGGTGGACTACCTCATCAAGGTCTTCGAACAACTCTGGCGCAGGGCCGTGCCGCTGGGCGACGAGGTCACCTACGCGCACAGCGCGGACGGCATCTCCGGGGTGCAGCGTTCCATCGCGCAGCTGCTCATCGAGGGGCACGTGGACGAGGCCATCGCCCGCCGGCTGGGAATGAACGTACGCACCTGCCGCGCGCACATCGCGAAGCTGGCCGCCGCCCTGGGCAGCGGCAGCCGGGCCCAACTGGGCTACCTCATCGCCCAGTCCGGGATCCTGCACGGCCCGGGCCCGGCGGAGGCCCCGGAGGGCTGACGGGCCCCCGGAGGCCCGCAGGGCCCCGCAGCGGCCCCCGGAGGGCCCTGGAGGGGCCGGGACGCGCGGAAGGCCCCGTCCGGCCGCCTCCTGCGCGGGAGGGGCCGGACGGGGCCTTCACGGCGTACGCGGTCCGGTCAGTCGCCCGGGCGCTTGGTGGGCCGCCAGACGACCAGCGCGCTGCCCGGCACCGGCGGCTGGTACGGGACCAGGTCGCGGCGGTACGAGGCGTGCACCTGGGCCTCGCGGGCCTGGAGGGCGGCGGCCGCCCCGTCCACGGCCGCGGACAGCTCGGCGACGCGCTGCTGGAGCGCGGCCACCTGGTTCTCCAGTTCGATGATCCGCTTGATGCCCGCCAGGTTGATGCCCTCGTCCTGGGACAGCTGCTGCACCGTGCGGAGCAGTTCGATGTCCCTGGCCGAATACCGCCGGCCGCGGCCGGCCGTCCGGTCCGGGGAGACCAGGCCGAGGCGGTCGTACTGGCGCAGGGTCTGCGGATGCAGGCCCGAGAGCTGGGCGGCCACCGAGATCACGTAGACCGGGGTCTCGTCGGTGAGCTGGTACGCCCCCTCGCCGAAGCGGGGCTGTCGTCGGCGGCCGTCCATGTCATGCTCCCTTCGCGGACTCGAACAGGAGGGCGCGCGGGTCCTCGGACCCGGTCGCGTCCCGGTACATCTCCAGTGCCTCGCGGGCCTTGTCGGACAGCTCCGCCGGAACCGAGACCTCCACCGTGACGAGCAGGTCGCCTCGGGTGCCGTCCTTGCGGACCGCGCCCTTGCCCCGGGCCCGCATGGTGCGGCCGCCGGGGGTGCCCGGGGGCAGCTTCAGGGTGACCGCGGGCCCGCCGAGGGTCGGCACCTTGATGTCGGCGCCCAGGGCGGCCTCCGCGAAGGTCACCGGGACCGTCACCGTGAGGTTGTCGCCCTTGCGGCCGAACACCGGGTGCGTACCGACGTGGACCACCACGTACAGGTCGCCCGCCGGGCCGCCGCGCTCGCCCGGCGCGCCCTTGCCGCGCAGCCGGATCCGCTGGCCGTCGGAGACGCCCGCCGGGATCCGGACCTGCATGGTGCGGGAGCTGCGGGCGCGCCCGCTGCCCTTGCAGACCTCGCAGGGGTTCTCCGCGATCAGGCCGCGGCCCTTGCAGTCCGCGCAGGGGTCGGTCAGCGAGAAGCCGCCGCCGCTGCCCCGCGAGACCTGGCCGGTGCCGACGCAGGTCGGGCACACCCGGGGGGTGCCGTTCTTGTCGCCGGTGCCGGAACAGGCCTTGCAGGGGGCCTGCGAGGACATCCGCAGCGGGACGGTCGCGCCGTCGACGGCCTCCGTGAAGGAGAGCGTGACCTCCGACTCGACGTCCTGACCGCGGCGCGGCTGGGTGCGGGTGCCCGCACCGGCGCCGGCGCCGCGGTTGAACAGGCCGCCGAAGACGTCGCCGAGGCCGCCGCCGAAGCCGCCCTGGCCGCCCTGCTGCGTACCGCCGAACAGGTCGCCCAGGTCGAAGTTGAACGAGCCGCCGCCCGGGCCGGGGCGGAAGCCGCCGTTCCCGAACAGCGCGCGGGCCTCGTCGTACTCCTTGCGCTTCTTGGCGTCGCCGAGGACGTCGTTCGCCTCGGAGATCTCCTTGAAGCGCTCCTCCGCCGAGGCGTCGCCCTTGTTGGCGTCCGGGTGGAACTCGCGGGCGAGCTTCCGGTACGCCTTCTTGATCTCCGCCTCGGTGGCGTCCTTCGGGACACCGAGGACCTTGTAGTAGTCCTTCTCGACGAAGTCCTTCGTGCTCATCCCCGGTGTCCCTCCTCTCGGATCCCTACATGGTGTGCGTCAGCCCTTGTCGGGGGCATCCGTGTCCTTGTCGGACGGCGTGTCGCCGTCACCGGACTCGGACTTCGCGGCGGGCGCCGCGCCCGGCTGGGGCTCGGCCACCGCGACCCGCGCGGGACGGATCGTACGCTCGCCGATCCGGTACCCCGGCTGCAGGATCGCCACGCAGGTCGTCTCGGTGACGTCCGGCGCGTACGAGTGCATCAGGGCCTCGTGGATCGTCGGGTCGAAGGGCTCGCCCTCCTTGCCGAACTGCTGCAGCCCCATCTTGGCGGCGGCGGTCTCCAGCGACTCGGCCACCGACTTGAAGCCGCCGACCAGCTCGCCGTGCTCCCGCGCCCGGCCGATGTCGTCCAGGGTCGGGAGGAGCTCCGTCAGCAGGCTCGCGACCGCGATCTCCTTGACGGCGACCCGGTCCCGCTCCACGCGGCGACGGTAGTTCTGGTACTCGGCCTGAAGCCGCTGGAGGTCCGCGGTGCGCTCGCCGAGCGCGGTACGGGCCTGGTCCAGCTGGGCCAGCAGGGCCACATCCTGAGCCGCGTCCCCGGCCGGGGCCGCCTCGTCCTCCTTCTTGGAGGAGTCGGCGGCCTTCGGCTCCGCGTCGTCGCCGGCGCCGGTGGGGACTTCAGGCTTCTCGTCGAAACCCGGGGTCTCCTCCGACATCAGGCAGCGCCGCCCTTCGGCTTCTCGTCGTCGACGATCTCGGCGTCGACGACGTCGTCGTCGGCCTTCGCCTGGCCCGCGTCACCCGCGCCGCCGGCGGCCTGGGCGGCCTGGGCGTCGGCGTAGATGGCCTGGCCGAGCTTCTGGCTCACCGCGGCGAGCTTCTCGGTCGCGGTGCGGATCTCGGCGGTGTCCTCGCCCTTGAGCTTGTCCTTCAGCTCGGTGACGGCCGTCTCGACCTCGGTCTTGACCTCGGCCGGGACCTTCTCCGCGTTGTCCGCGAGGAACTTCTCCGTCTGGTAGACGAGCTGCTCGCCCTGGTTGCGGGACTCGGCCGCCTCCTTGCGGCGCAGGTCCTCCTCCGCGTACTGCTCGGCCTCCTGGCGCATGCGGTCGACCTCGTCCTTGCCGAGCGAGGAGCCGCCGGTGACGGTCATCTTCTGCTCCTTGCCCGTGCCAAGGTCCTTGGCCGTGACGTGCATGATGCCGTTGGCGTCGATGTCGAAGGAGACCTCGATCTGCGGGACGCCGCGCGGGGCCGGCGGCAGGCCCGTCAGCTCGAACATGCCGAGCTTCTTGTTGTACGCCGCGATCTCGCGCTCGCCCTGGTAGACCTGGATCTGCACGGACGGCTGGTTGTCCTCGGCCGTCGTGAAGATCTCCGACCGCTTGGTCGGGATGGTCGTGTTGCGCTCGATGAGCTTGGTCATGATGCCGCCCTTGGTCTCGATGCCGAGGGACAGCGGGGTCACGTCGAGGAGCAGGACGTCCTTGACCTCACCCTTGAGGACACCGGCCTGGAGGGTGGCGCCGATGGCGACGACCTCGTCCGGGTTGACGCCCTTGTTGGCGTCCTGACCGCCGGTGAGCTCCTTGACGAGCTCGGCGACGGCCGGCATGCGGGTGGAGCCGCCGACCAGGACCACGTGGTCGATCTCGGACAGCGCGATGCCGGCGTCCTTGATGACGTTGTGGAACGGGGTCTTGCAGCGGTCGAGCAGGTCCGCGGTGAGCTGCTGGAACTGCGAGCGCGTGAGCTTCTCGTCCAGGTGCAGCGGGCCCTCGGCGGAGGCCGTGATGTACGGCAGGTTGATCGTGGTCTCCGTGGAGGAGGACAGCTCGATCTTCGCCTTCTCGGCGGCCTCGCGCAGGCGCTGGAGCGCCATCTTGTCCTTGGACAGGTCGACGCCGTGGCCGTTGGCGAACTGCTTCACCAGGTAGTCGACGACGCGCTGGTCCCAGTCGTCGCCGCCGAGGTGGTTGTCACCGTTGGTGGCCTTGACCTCGACGACGCCGTCGCCGATCTCCAGGAGCGACACGTCGAAGGTGCCGCCACCGAGGTCGAAGACGAGAATGGTCTGGTCGTCCTTGTCGAGACCGTAGGCCAGGGCGGCGGCCGTCGGCTCGTTGACGATGCGCAGGACGTTCAGACCGGCGATCTCGCCGGCCTCCTTCGTCGCCTGGCGCTCGGAGTCGTTGAAGTACGCCGGGACGGTGATGACCGCGTCCGTGACCTTCTCGCCCAGGTACGCCTCGGCGTCGCGCTTCAGCTTCTGCAGGATGAAGGCGCTCATCTGCTGCGGGTTGAAGTCCTTGCCATCCAGGTTGATCTTCCAGTCAGTGCCCATGTGGCGCTTGACGGAGCGGATGGTCCGGTCAACGTTCGTGACCGCCTGGCGCTTGGCCACCTCGCCGACGAGGACCTCGCCGTTCTTGGCGAAGGCGACGACGGACGGCGTGGTCCTGGCACCCTCGGCGTTGGTGATGACGGTGGGCTCTCCGCCTTCGAGAACGCTGACGACGGAGTTAGTGGTGCCCAGGTCGATGCCGACCGCACGTGCCATTTCGATTCCTCCAGCTGACTTGAGTGGAACGGACTCAAGAATGCCGCAACGCCGCCACGGCGTCAACAGAGGTGAGTCGAGGGGGCTCAACCTTTAGGCGGCCCTTACGCTCAGGGCCGCACCCCGGGCCGCACCCCGGCCCGGATCGGGCGCTCCGCGCCCGCAGCCCGCCGGCCGGGCCGGGTTCACGGCGCGGCACCCGAACGGGTTCCCGGCACGAGGCGCGGCCGCGCGGCGCCCCGCCCTCGGGGCAGGCGTCCGGCAGCGTGCCGGACATGCCCCTCCTGCCAACCCACCCCGCCCGACCGGGGCCACGGTGCCGGACCAGGACCGGGACCGGACTCCGCATCCGGGTCCGGCTCCCGCTCCGGCCCCGGCTCCGGCCCCGGCCCCGGCTCCGGATGCCGGCACGATGGCCGGCCCGGCCGCCCGCCAAGCGGGTCTTCGACCTCGTCGGCGCGGCGGTCCTGCTGCCCCTGTGCGCCGGCCCGGCGCTCCTGGCGGCCGCCGCGCTGTACGGGGCCACCCGCGCGCGCGTCCTCGTACGCGAGCCCGCGCTCGGGCTCGGCGGCCGGCCGATCGGCGTCTGGCGGCTGCGCACCGAGGGCGCGGGGCGGACGGGGGCGCTGGTCCGGCGGTGCGCGCTGGAGGGGCTGCCGCAGCTGCTGGGCGTGGTGCGCGGGGAGATGTCCCTGGTCGGGCCGCGCCCGGAGTCTCGTACGGACCACCCCGAAAGGCTGCTCGTACGTCCCGGAATGACCGGATTGTGGCAGGTCAGCGTGCGTTCCGACCTCCCCTGGGAGGAAGAGGCCCTGCTGGACCGGCACTATGTGGAGAGCCATTGGCTGGGGATGGATCTCGCGATCCTCGCGCAGACCCCTCGGGCGGCCTACCGACAGAGGCATGCCTGAGCGACACAGATCACCGCACGCTCACCTACAGTGCGGCGCGGGAACTGGGTAACCTCAAGCCTTGACTCAATAAGTTACCGCTTAGTAAGTCCCGCCCGAGGAGCCCTCCCATGCAACTCGCCGCGATCATCGTGTCGCTGGTCCTGACCGTGGTCGGCGTCGCGCTGATCGCCCGAGCCGTGGCGCAGATCTACCGGTTCGTGAAGCTCGGCCAACCGCTACCGGCGGGCAGCCGCACGGACCGCCCGAAGGACCGAACGATCACCCTGGTCAGGGAGTTCCTCGGCCACACCCGGATGAACCGCTGGGGCATCGTCGGCTTCGCCCACTGGTTCGTCGCGATCGGCTTCCTGACGCTGCCGCCGACCCTGGTGCAGGCCTTCGGCCAGCTCTTCCAGGCGGACTGGCTGCTGCCGATCGTCGGCGACTTCCTGCCCTTCGAGCTCTACACCGAGTTCATCGGCGTGATGACCGTCGTCGGCATCGTCGTCCTGATGGTGATCCGCCTGCTCAACCTCCCCTCGCGGGCCGGTCGCAAGTCGCGGTTCGCCGGCTCGAAGGCCTGGCAGGCGTACTTCGTCGAGTACGTCATCCTCACCATCGGCCTCGCGATCCTGGCCCTGCGCGGCCTTGAGGGCGCGATCCACGGCGTCGAGTCGTACGAGCCGGCGTACTTCGCCTCGTACCCGCTGGTGCTGGCCTTCAAGGGGCTCTCCTACAGCGGCATCCAGAACGCCATCTACTTCACCGCGATGGTGAAGATCAGCGTCTCCTTCATCTGGATGATCACGGTCTCGCTCAACACCAACATGGGTGTGGCGTGGCACCGCTTCCTCGGCTTCCCGAACATCTGGTTCAAGCGCAACGCCGACGGTTCGACGGCGCTCGGCGCCCTCCAGCCGATGACCTCGGGCGGCAAGGAGATCGACTTCGAGGAGCCGGGCGAGGACGACGTTTTCGGCGTCTCCCAGGTCGAGCAGTTCTCCTGGAAGGGCATCCTCGACTTCTCCACCTGCACCGAGTGCGGCCGCTGCCAGTCGCAGTGCCCCGCGTGGAACACCGGCAAGCCGCTGTCCCCGAAGCTCCTGATCATGTCGCTGCGCGACCACGCGCACGCCAAGGCCCCGTACCTGCTCGCGGGCGGCGGCAAGACGATGGAGGGCGAGGAGAAGGCGACCGCCGAGCAGCTCGCCGGCGTCCCCGCGGCCGCCCTGGCGGAGGCCGAGCGCCCGCTGATCGGCACCGTCGAGGAAAACGGCGTCATCGACCCGGACGTGCTGTGGTCCTGCACCACCTGCGGCGCGTGCGTGGAGCAGTGCCCGGTCGACATCGAGCACATCGACCACATCGTCGACATGCGCCGCTACCAGGTGATGATCGAGAGCGCGTTCCCGTCGGAGGCGGGCACGATGCTCAAGAACCTGGAGAAGAAGGGCAACCCCTGGGGCCTGGCCAAGAAGCAGCGCGTCGAGTGGACGAAGGAGGTCGACTTCGAGGTCCCGATCATCGGGAAGGACGCGGAGGACCTCTCGGAGTTCGACTACCTGTACTGGGTCGGCTGCGCGGGCGCCCTGGAGGACCGGGCGAAGAAGACCACGAAGGCCTTCGCGGAGCTGCTGAACATCGCGGGCGTCAAGTTCGCGATCATGGGCGGCGACGAGAAGTGCACCGGTGACTCGCCGCGCCGCCTGGGCAACGAGCCGCTGTTCCAGCAGCTGGGCCAGGAGAACGTCGCGATGCTGAACATGGCGTTCGGCGAGGACGACGACGACCCGTCGACGAAGAAGCCGAAGTCGGCGAAGCGGATCGTCTCCACCTGCCCGCACTGCTTCAACACCATCGCGAACGAGTACCCGCAGCTGGGCGGCGAGTACGAGGTCATCCACCACACGCAGCTGCTCCAGCACCTGATCGACGAGGGCCGGCTGACGCCGGTGACGCCGGTCGAGGGCCTGATCACGTACCACGACCCGTGCTACCTGGGCCGTCACAACAAGGTCTACACGCCGCCGCGCGAGATCATGTCCGCCGTGCCGGGCCTGCGCCAGCAGGAGATGCACCGCCACAAGGAGCGGGGCTTCTGCTGTGGCGCGGGTGGCGCGCGGATGTGGATGGAGGAGCGGATCGGCAAGCGCATCAACAACGAGCGCGTCGACGAGGCCCTCTCGCTCAACCCGGACATCGTGTCGACGGCGTGCCCGTTCTGCCTGGTGATGCTGACCGACTCGGTGAACGGCAAGAAGAACGACGGGCAGGCGAAGGAGTCCGTCCAGGTCGTGGACGTGGCGCAGCTGCTGCTGGAGTCGGTGAAGGCCCCGGAGCCGACGGAGGAGGAGCTGGCGGCCCTGGCGGCGGAAGCCGAAGCCGCCGAGGCCGCCGAGGCCGCTGCCGCGGCGGAGGCCGAGGCGAAGGCGGCTGCGGAGGCGAAGGCGAAGGCGGCTGCGGAGGCGGAGGCGAAGGCCAAGGCGGAGGCGGAAGCCAAGGCGAAGGCCGAGGCGGCTGCCGCTGCGGAGGCGAAGGCCAAGGAGGAAGCCGAGGCGAAGGCGAAGGCCGAAGCCGAGGCGGAGACCGAGGACGCCGCCGAGTCCGACGCGAAGGCGGAGGCCGAAGCCGAGGCCAAGGCAGAGGCCGAGGACGCTACCGAGCCCGACGCGAAGGCGGAGGCCGAAGCCGAGGCCAAGGCAAAGACCGAGGACGCTACCGAGCCCGACGCGAAGGCGGAGGCCGAAGCCGAGGCCAAGGCCGATGACGCCGACGCCGCGAAGGCCGAGTCCGCGGCCGAGACGGCCACCACGGACGAGCCGAAGGCGGAGTCCGAGGCCGAGGGCGACGCCGAGGAAGAGCCGGCCGCGGAAGCCGCCGCTGACGCGGAGTCCGGGTCGACGGACCCGAAGGCCCCCGAGGCCGAGGCCAAGGCTGAGGACGACTCCAAGGCCGAGGACGAGGCAGTCGAGCCGAAGGCGGATGCCCCGGCCGAGTCCGAGGCCAAGCCCGAAGCCGGGACCGAGGCGAAGGACGACGCCGAGCCCGAGGCTGACGCCAAGGACGACGCCAAGCCCGAGGCTGCCAAGTAGCCGCAGGCCCGTCACCATCGAGGAACGGCCGGTCCCCGTGCGGGGGACCGGCCGTTCTCGTGGGTCCGGGCCGTCCGGGCCGTCCGGCGTCAGCCGTCGGTGCGGTTCCGGCGGAGCATCGCGAAGCCGAGGCCCGCCGCGCCCGTCGCGGCCATGCCGCCACCGGCGGCGAGCAGCAGCGGGGTGTCGGTGGTCTGCGGGTCGGAGACGCCCTCGGCGCCGGCGTTCACGCCGCCCTTCGGGACGACCCGCTCCCCCTTCGCCCCGGCCGTCGCGTCCGTCTTCACGTCCACCTTCTTCACCGGCTTCTCCGGCTTCTCCGCCCGGTACTTCTCGATCAGCTTGCCGGTGGCGAAGTCGTACACCCAGCTGTCCCCTCCCCCCTTGCCGTCGATGACGACGAACTTCACGCGCTTCCCGTCCTGGACGAGCTTGTACGTCCAGCCGTCGTTCACCGCGCTCGGGTTCTTCAGGTCGATCGTGCCGAGGTGGTGGCCGTTCGGCATGGAGATCTCGGCGCGCTTGCCCTTCGGGCCGTCGACCAGCTTCGCGATCCGCCCGTCCGGCATCGTGATCCGCACCGAGGTCTCCTTCCTGACCTGCGGCTTCGGCTGCGGCTTCGGCTTCGGCTTCGGCTTCTCGACAGGCTTGCGCGATCCCCCTTCGACCCACGAGGTCACGGTGCCGTCCGGCCGGAGGACCACGTGCAGGCCGTTGTTCTGCCCGTACGCCGGCCTGCCGTTCTTGCTGACCAGGGTGTCCAGCTTCGTCTTCCCGGCGTAGACGTCCGCCTCGAAGTGGTCGTCACCGAGCTTGTAGACCTTCGCGACCGTCCCGTCGGCCAGCTTCACGCTGGTGACGTACGTCCGGCTCTTCGCGGTCCGCTGGGCGGGCCGGTCCGCCGGCCGCTCCACCGGCGGCTTCACGCTCGGCTTCACCGACGGGTCCACCGACGGGTCCACCGACGGCTGCTCGATCCCGGGCAGCACCTCGGGCTGCGGCGCCGTCGGCGAGTCCGCGAAGGCGGAGCCGACGGGCAGCGCCAGCACGGCGGCGGCGCCGGTGAGGACTGCGGCGGTACGAAGGGTGGTGCTGCGGCGGGTGCGGCGCATGTCTCGACATCCGTTCTGGTTCGTTGCTCCGTGGCGGTGACACTCACGAAGCTACGGATCCGATACGTACGCATTCCGTCGGCTACGTAACGAACCAGAACACAACCTGACGCAACCGTGTAAATCACCCCTCCCCCATTCCCCCTAGGGGATGTCACAGGTCAGCCGCAAAGGGTGCCTGTTCCGGTGGCCCGGCCACGGGCGCCCGGCGGAGCAGGTACTTTCGATCACGTGGCTGGATTCAGGATCGGACGCGGCAGGGACGACAACCACCCTCCGCAGCAACCCCCGCACACCCCGCGGCAGCAGCCGTACGGTCAGCAGCAGCAAGCGCCGCAGGCACCGTACGGCCATCAGCCGTACCCGCCCGCCGGGCCGCCGCCGCAGCAGCACTGGCCGGCCCAGGGCGCCGCGGGCGACCACGGCGAGCCGGAGTACTTCGACCCGTACGGCCAGGGCGGCCACGGGGGCCACGGCGGCGGCCAGTACGCGCAGCCGCAGCACCCGCAGCCGCCGCAGACCCCGTACGCGGGCCCGCAGGGGTCCTCGTACGCGAACGACCCGGGGTACACCCAGGCCTTCTCGGTCGGCGAGGACCCGTACGGCCAGGGCGCGAGCTACCAGGCCGGCGCCGCCCCCGCGGCCCCCGCCGGGCCGCGGCTGCACTGGAAGGACCTGCTGCGCGGCATCGTGATGCGGCCCGGGCCGACCTTCCTCCAGATGCGCGACTACGCCGTCTGGGGTCCCGCGCTCACCGTGACCTTCATCTACGGCATGCTCGCGGTCTTCGGCTTCGACAAGGCCCGCGAGGACGCCATCAAGGCGACCCTCACCCAGGTGATCCCGATCACCCTCAGCGCCGGTGTGGCCTTCGTCCTCTGCGGCCTGATCCTCGGTGCGGTCACCCACACCCTGGCCCGCCAGCTGGGCGGCGACGGGGCGTGGCAGCCGACCGTGGGCCTGTCGATGCTGGTCATGTCCATCACGGACGCGCCGCGGCTGCTGGTGGCGGTGTTCCTGGGCGGCGACAACATGTTCGTGCAGGTGCTGGGCTGGGTGACCTGGCTGGCGGCCGGCGCGCTCTTCACCTCGATGGTCGGCAAGTCGCACGACCTGCCCTGGCAGAAGGCGCTGGGCGCGTCCGCCATCCAGCTGGTGGCCCTGCTGTCGATGATCAAGCTGGGCACGCTCTAGACGCGACACGCACGCGACTCGCGACACGAAGAACGGGAAGGGCCCGCCGCGCTTGGTGCGCGGCGGGCCCTTCCCGTCGTCCGTACGCCCTGCTCAGGCGTCGAGTACCTGGCCCTCGCGCTTGACCACGGGCGGCTGGACCGACCACGGGAACTCGATCCAGTCGTCGGTGCGCTTCCACACGTACTCGCACTGCACGAGCGAGTGGGACTTCTCGTAGATCACGGCCGAGCGCACCTCGGCGACGTGGCCGAGGCAGAAGTCGTGGACGAGCTTGAGCGTCTTCCCGGTGTCGGCCACGTCATCGGCGATGAGGACCTTCTTGTCGGTGAAGTCGATCGCCTCGGGCACGGGTGCCAGCATGACCGGCATCTCCAGCGTGGTGCCCACACCGGTGTAGAACTCCACGTTCACCAGGTGGATGTTCTTGCAGTCGAGCGCGTACGCCAGACCGCCGGCGACGAACACGCCGCCACGGGCGATGCTCAGGATGATGTCGGGCTCGTAGCCGTCGTCGGCGATGGTCTGCGCCAGCTCGCGGACGGCGCGGCCGAACCCCTCGTAGGAAAGGTTCTCGCGTACTGCGTCAGTCATGCCTCGTGCCTCACCTGGGTGCGGTGGAAGTTCTGGAAGGAGCGCGAGGCGGTCGGCCCGCGCTGCCCCTGGTACCTGGAGCCGTACCGCTCACTGCCGTACGGGAACTCCGCGGGCGAGCTGAGCCGGAACATGCACAGCTGCCCGATCTTCATGCCCGGCCAGAGCTTGATCGGAAGGGTGGCCAGGTTCGACAGCTCCAGGGTCACGTGCCCCGAGAACCCGGGGTCGATGAACCCGGCCGTCGAATGCGTCACCAGACCCAGACGCCCCAGGCTGGACTTCCCCTCCAGCCTGGAGGCGATGTCCTCGGGCAGCGAGATGACCTCGTACGTCGAGGCGAGCACGAACTCACCCGGATGCAGGATGAAGGCCTCGTCGCCCTCGGGCTCGACCATGCGGGTCAGGTCGGGCTGCTCGATGGCGGGGTCGATGTGCGCGTAGCGGTGGTTCTCGAAGACCCGGAAGAACCGGTCGAGACGCACATCGATGCTGGAGGGCTGCACCATCGACTCGTCGAACGGGTCAATGCGAACCCGTCCGCTGTCGATCTCGGCCCGGATGTCTTTGTCGGAGAGAAGCACGTCCCGAGGATACGCAGAGCGCGCGGGCCACCCCCAATCGAGAAGGGGGCCCCGCGCGCCGGTCCTGCCGTACCGCTTACCGCCGTCCTAGCGCTTGACGCCGCCGACGGGCACCGCGTGCCTCAGCCGCGCGCACCGCGGACACCGCAGCAGCCGCCCGGGTCCGATCCGGCCGGCACCGAGGTGCTGCAACGGGAACGAAGCGGTGTTGAAAACATGCCCTTCGGCACAACGGACGACTGTGTGCTCCATCGAGTCCCTTTCCCCAACGAGCCGTACTGCGATGAATCGCCACATTAGGGGATGAACGGGACCCCGCTCCAGCCGCCGCTCCGCACCCCCACGGTACGCCCCAACTCCCGCCCCCACGAACCCTCCTGCACCCCGGAAACGAGAACGCCCCCGGGGGAGAATTCACCGGGGGTCGATCATGGGGTACAGTGTGCAACGGTAGGGATCCAGGCAGCTGGACCTCTGTGCGGATGTAGTTTAATGGTAGAACATGAGCTTCCCAAGCTTATAGCGCGGGTTCGATTCCCGTCATCCGCTCTTGAAAGAAGGCCCAGGTCAGCGACCTGGGCCTTCTTCGTTGTCTAGACCTCTCGGCCCTCGCCGTGCCCTCCGCGTGCCCCAGCTCCCGTGAATGCCCTGCCCGGAGGCTGCTTGGCGCACCACATCGCCAGGTCGGCACCTCGAATCACGAGAGGCACCTCAAGTGAACCGCGCACCATCCGGCACGGATACGCCAATTCGCCGACCTGAACGCAGCAGCCAACCGTCACCGCAGGAGCACCGGCTGCTACACCGAACCCAAAGGCGCGCCCACCACACGAAGCCCGTCTCCGCCAGGCAGTGAGGGCCGCCGACGCGCTCCGGGCCGCCGACGGCGACACCACACCCGCCCTCGTCCAAGGCGTTGCCCCCCCCCGAGGGAAACCTGCCTGAGCTCATCGCACCCCAGGCATCATGACGATAATAGTGCTACGCTCATTAGCATCATGCTGCTGAGACTGGACACCACGGACAGTCGCCCTCTCCATGAACAGGTGGCGGGGGCGATCCGGCGCGCCATTGCAGAGGGTGAGTGCGCGCCGGGGGACCGGCTGCCTCCGGCCCGGGATCTTTCCCAGGCGCTCGGGGTGAACGCCAACACGGTCCTGCGCGGGCTGCGGGCTCTGCGAGACGAGGGGGTGCTGGAGTTCCGGCGGGGTCGCGGGGTCACCGTCACCGAGGGCGCAGGCCAGCGGTCCGAACTGCTGAGCAGGACTCGGCAGTTGGTGGCCGATGCCGCGCGCCTCGGATACAGCAAGAACGATCTCATTGAAATGATCAGGGGGCTTTCGTGACTGACCGTACGAAGCGGACGAATGCCACGCGCTGGGGAGCGGCGGCCTGGGCGGCGGGCGTACTGGCTGTGCTGGCGGGACTTCCACCGGCCGCGAGCAGCCGGCTGCCGAAGCGCCTTGCCACGCATTGGGGCGATGGGGCTCCCGACGGTTCGATGCCCTTGTGGGCGGCGGCCGTGTTCCCGGCGCTGATCTGGGCCGTTCTGGCGCTTTCCATCGCCATAGCGGGCCAGCGCGGAGGCGCACCCGCACGGGCGTGGATCGGAGTGTCCCTGCTGTCCGGCGGTGTGTTCCTGGCCGGCGCCCAGGCTTCGATCGTCCGAGCCAATCTGGACCGAACCGACTGGCGGGACGCCGGTTCAGTGGGTGTGGGGATGGCCATCACGGCGGCGGTCGCGGTCGTGGCCGGTGCGCTCGGGTGGTTCGCCGGCCGGCGCGCGGCACTCCCGGTCCAAGCCCAGCAGGACGGGAGCGGCGGGGTGATGGAGATTCCCGAGGGCGAGCGCCGCGTCTGGCTCTCCCGGACCACGAACCCCTGGCTCCACCTGACCGCCGCCCTCACCGGCCTCGTGGCGGCAGCCGCCGTACTCGCGGCCGCGGGCGGTCTGATTGGCCTGCAGTGGGCGCTCATCGCCCCGTTCGCGATCGCTTCGGTGCTCGTACTGTTCTGCGCATCGGTGCAGGCTCGGGTGACCGAGTCCGGGCTGGAGGTGGCCTTCGGTCCGCTCGGCTGGCCGGTGCGCCGCTGGCCGGCCCAGAACATTATTTCGGCGCGTGCCGAGACGCGGACCCCGGCACAGGTCGGTGGGTGGGGCTACCGGCTCAGCGGCCTGGGCACCACGGTGATGCTCAGGGCCGGCGAGTGCCTGGTCATCCGCCCGGCCAAGGGCACGGAGTTTGCCGTGAGCGTCGATGACGCCGAACGCGGCGCCGCACTGCTCAACGCACTTTCGACCCGACACGCCAGCTAACCCATTAAGCCATTCTGGCGAAATTCATTCGTCAGAATCGCCCTGATTTGACGCCCCCTCGGACACCCCGAGTCAAGCATCTCCGCCACTACTGGCCGGAAAGAAGCAAAAAATCACCGGAAGACATCTTTCCACTTAGATCGCCTGTGAGTGCGGTCATATTTGCTCGACTCATGATCATTCCCTATGCGAATATCGCGAAGGCAGTTCACGCATCGGGGGGCGAGTGACCAAAAGCCTGTCCGCTCCCTGATGTTCTTCTAACGAGGGGAATGAAGTTGAACATCAAGCAGCGCGGCATCCTGGTGGTCGCGGGCGTTACGGCAGCGGCCCTTTGCGTGGCCGCAGCCCCGTCGGCGATGGCCGACGCGGGCACCAAGCCCGTCGCCGCCGTCTCCGTCGCGTCGCCGGCCTCGGCCAAGGCCGATGGCGAGAAGGTCTTCCGGGGCCTGTTCTTCGGCCAGGGTGAGGTCGGCAGCAACCTGTCGAAGCTCGACCTGTTCGCGGAGGCCCGCCAGCACGTCGACAACGAGGACCTCGACGAGGTGCGGGCTTCGAACGCTGTCATCGACCTGATCAACAAGCGGTCCCCCGCCTTCTTCGCGGAGCTCAGCGCGAAGACCCGCAGCGGCGACCCCCGCCAGGTCGAGAAGGCCGTCACGGACGCCCAGAACATGCTGATGGCAGTGGCACAGAAGGACGACAAGGCCACTCCCGTCGAGAACGGCCAGCTGTGCGGCGTCACCGTCGCGGTCGGCGCCGCGGTCGTCCATATCGCCGCCGTCGTGACCGCGGCAGGCGCCGTGGTGACGGTCACCGTCGCGGTGGGAGCGAACTTCGTCAAGGGCAAGAACTGGTTCTGGAGCCCGCAGCCCACCACCGGTGACGGCACCCCGCTGTCGAAGGACGAGGCCGTCGCCCAGGTGACGAAGGCGCTCAAGGCCGCCTAAGCGAAAGGGGGCGGAGAGGCTGCAGACTCTCCGCCCCCGACGCTGCGTTCCCGTCCCAGCGGCAGAGGACCCTCCCCTCCATCATGAACAGCAAAATCCGGACGGCCTGTACCGCATTCACCCGCAGCGGTAATGGCGCCGTCTCCGTATCCCTCAAATCGGTCGTCATCGTGTGCGCCATCTGGTCGGTGATCGTGCTCTATTCAGTGCAAGAGCAGGTCCCGAAAAACGTCATCACATTGCCAGCGCAAAACAAGGTGAAGCATGCGGTAGTTAATATCGCACCACAAGGCTGGGCTTTCTTCACCAAGTCCCCGCGCGATCCCGAGGTCGTCCCCTACAAGAAGACGCCCGAAGGCTGGCAGGCACTCTCCCTCACCCCGCACGCCTCTCCACACAATGCCTTCGGGCTCAACCGCGAATCACGCGCTCAGGGCATCGAAATCGCCATGCTGCTCGGGGCCGCCCAGAAGTCGGACTGGCGTGACTGCACCGACAGCGGGCCGACCTGCCTGTCCAGCTCCGGTGACGCCGCCCGCCGGTTGGAGAACAGCTCCCCCGACCCCACACTGTGCGGAACCGTCGGCCTGCTGCAGGAACGCCCCACGCCCTACGCGTGGCGAGACCTCGTGCCCGAGACCCACTCCACCGAACGCGTCATGGTGCTCGAGGTGACCTGCTGATGCGAAAGCGCACCGTCACCCTCCCCTGGGCCGCCGGCTACGGCCTGGCCCGCACCCTCTTGGCGCTCGGCACCCTGGGCACGCTCGCCTTCAGCGACAGCGCGACCCTCTTCCGGGAAGTCTCCACTGTCGGCCAGTACCCGCTGTGCCGGGGCGTCACCGGAGCAGGAGCCTTCTGCCTGGTGTCCCCCGACCATTTCGAGACGATGCGCTGGGTGTGCTGCCTCGTCCTCGTCATCGCAGCCAGCGGCTGGCGCCCCCGGTTCACTGCCATCCCCCACGCCTACGTCGCGTTCAGCGTGTTCACCGGCATCTCCATCCCCGATGGCGGAGACCAGATCACCTGGATCCTCGCCCTGATCCTCGTCCTGGTGGCCATCGGCGACCCACGACGCTGGCACTGGCAGCCACAGCCGTCCGAACCCACGGAGAACCGCCGCCCAACCCTGGCTCTGATCGGGGTCAGCGCGATCACCGTGGCCCGTATCCAGATGTCCGTCGTCTACTTCCAGTCCTGCGTGGCCAAACTGCCCCACGCCGAATGGGCAGACGGCAGTGCCCTGTACTACTGGATCAACAACTACGCCTTCGGAGCCCCGGACTGGCTCCGCCCCGCCCTGAACGCCGTGGTGGACAACCCCCTCGGCGTCGCCGCGCTCACATGGGGCCCCCTCGTACTGGAGATCGTTCTCGCCGCTGCGCTCCTGCTGCCGCAGAAGGTGCGGTGGGCCCTCCTGCCTGCAGGCATCCTCTTCCACCTCGGCATCGCCGTCGTCATGGGCCTGTGGAGCTTCGCCTTCGCCATGTGGGCCGGCCTGCTGCTGCTCCTCGCCCCCTACGGACACGACCCCCGTCTCACACGGTTGTGGCGCAAGCGTGCACAGCCCGCCGAGCCTGAACACCCGGCCGTCGAGACACCTGTGAACGAGCCCGTCCACGTCTGACCGACGGCCCACGTACAAACCTGCCGAACACTCCACGGAAGGACCGCTGCCCATGCACTCCAGCACCCGGAAGACCCTCACTGTCGCCCTCGGCTCGGCCGCCGCGATCCTTCTGGCCGCGTCCCCGTCCTCCGCCGCCGGACTGCCGTGGTCAGTCGACCACACCACCGCCACCGCCAGCGGCACCCGATGGCTCGAAAAGGGCAGCGGCATCCTCACCTCGACGCTCGCCGTCGAGGGCGAGCTGAGGAACACCGGACCCGGGTGCTACTCCCTGTGGTCCATGACGATCCACGACTTCGCCCCCCTGCCCGCCCGCAAGATCGCCACGCAGTGCGGCCCTGGTACCAAGCCCGTCAGCTTCAAGACCCACTACGCTCCCACCACCACCAGCAGTGTCTACGTCTGCAAGGGCGAGGTCGCCCAAGACTGCGGCCAGCAGGTCTCCGTCACCACCTGGCCCATCCAGAAGCCGACCTCACCGACCACCGCCGCCAAGTAGCCGGCAACACCCACGGGCGGGGTCGCAGACAGACTCCTCAGCCCCAACAGCTCCTCAAGGCAACAGCCGTCGTACGACCAAGTGCCCACACCAGCCGACGGCGCAGACGGTACTGGCGCTGACGCCAGTACCGTCTGCGCCTGAAGCGCGCCGATCCGGACAGACACCCAAGCCTGCACCGAGGAGTGAACGGCATGTCTCCGGACGCGGTAATCGTCGGCACTGGCCCCAATGGGCTGGCCGCCGGCGTCACCTTGGCGCGCGCAGGGCTCTCCGTCGGACTGTACGAAGCACGCGACACCGTCGGAGGAGGCCTGCGCACCGAGGCCCTCTTCGACAGCGACATCGCGCACGACATCTGCGCCACCGTCCACCCGATGGCCCTGGCCTCCCCCTTCTTCCGCGAGTTCGACCTCACCGAACGGGGGGTGCAGATGCTGCACGCCCCGGCCAGCTACGCCCACCCCCTGCCCCACGGAGCCGCAGGCATCGCCTACCGCGACCTCGACGCCACGTGCGCCGGTCTGGGAATCGACGGTCGGCGCTGGCGCAGCCTCATGCAGCCCCTCCTTGACCACTCCGACGGCGTTGTCAGCCTCCTGCTGTCCGGTCACCGCGCCCCTCTCCGGGACCCGATCGCACCGCTGCTTCTGGCGCGGGGCGTCCTCAACCACGGCACGCGCCTGTCCCCAGCGCAGTTCACGACGCAGGAGGCACGCGCCTTGCTCACCGGCGTTGCCGCGCACGCCGTCGGCAGGCTCCCCTCACTCGCCTCCGCTGCGGTCGCCATACTGCTGGGCCACCTGGCGCACGGGAGCGGATGGCCGGTCGTCGGCGGCGGCAGCGCACGCATCGCTGACGCCCTGGCCGCGGAAATCACGGCGCGCGGGGGAACGTTCCACACCGGCCACCTGGTCTCCGACTTGGCCGAGCTTCCCCGGTCCACAGCCGTCCTCCTGGACGTCAGCCCCAAGACACTCGCCCGCATCACAGCAGGCCGCCTACCCACCACCTATGAGCGCGCGCTCACCCGCTACCGGTACGGTCCCGGCGCTGCCAAGGCGGACTTTCTCGTCACCGAGCCCATCCCCTGGACCAACAGCAGCGTCGGCCAAGCCACCACCGTCCATCTCGGCGGCACTCAGGCCCACATGTTCCGCAGCGAGACCGCCACGGCGGCCGGCATCCTCGCCGACGAACCGTTCGTCCTCGTCGTCGACCCCGCCATCGCCGACCCGGGAAGGGCGCGTCCCGACAAGCGTCCGATATGGGCATACGCCCACGTCCCCAACGGCGACACCACCGATCCGGTCGAGCTGATCAGCGCACGCATCGAGCAATACGCCCCCGGGTTCCGTGACACCGTCATCGCAAGCAGAGGGATCCCAGCCGCAGGGTACGAGACCTACAACCCGAACTACGTGGGCGGAGACATCGGCACCGGCGCCATGACCATCCGCCAGTCCCTTCTACGGCCCGCTCCGCGCCTCACCCCCTACCGAGTCCCCATCCCCGGCGTGTACCTGTGCTCCGCCGCAACACCACCCGGACCCGGCGTGCACGGAATGTCCGGCTACTACGCCGCCCGCGCGGTGCTGCGGCGCGAATTCGGCATCCACGTACCGCCTCCGCTCAGCCCCCACCCGTATCGCAGCCGATCAAGGTCGGCTCGGAGCTCAGCGCCGTGCACGCACCCGACCTCGCACGAGGGGGGCGTGCCATAACGTGCCAGTAGGGGCGGTAAGCAGCGGTCAACAAGGGTGACACCGAAGGAGCCGGAACGGCATCGTCAGCGGGCATTTTCGCAGGTCAGCGACTAGGCACTTACCCGAGTACCGAGTGATTCCCAGGCTTATAGCGCGGGTTCGATTCCCGTCATCCGCTCTTGAAAGAAGGCCCAGGTCAGCGACCTGGGCCTTCATCGTCGTCCAGACCAATTCAGGTGCCGCGCACCACCGCACCACTTGCCCCCGGGCGGCCCTTCGCGGCCTTTGCCGCACCGCTTGAACCATGGCGTCCAGCCCGCCAGCGACCTCCTTCTGCCGCCCATGAACGAAGGGCAGGTCAGTGCTCTGCTCCTTCGTCGTGCGTATCGTTGCCGCAGCCTTGGCGAGGGAGCCGACCGCACAAGGCCAGAAGGGGGCGGCATGCGGGACACCGTGGCACCAGGGGCGACGGACAGGCTTGAGGAGTACCGGGGGGAACTGACCGGGTACTGCTACCGGATGCTCGGCGCATATGCCGAGGCCGAGGACGCCGTGCAGGAGACCATGGTCCGGGCCTGGCGGAACGTCGGGCGGTTCGAGGGACGTTCGTCGTTGCGGTCGTGGATCTACCGCATCGCCACCAACGTCTGTCTCGACGCCCTGGCCGCAGGCAGGCGGCGGGCTCTGCCCATGGACCTCTCAGCGCCTTCGTCCGGAGCCTCGTCCCCAGGCGCCCCGGAGGACGCCACCGTATGGGTCGGGCCCTGCCCCGGCGGAAACCCCGAGGACGCGGCGACGGCGGGCGAATCGGTGCGGCTGGCGTTCGTCGCCGCGCTCCAGCACCTGCCGCCCAAGCAGCGAGCCACGCTGATCCTCCGGGACGTGCTGAGCTTCTCGGCCCGCGAGGTCGCCGAGCTGCACGGCTCGACCGTCGCCTCCGTCAACAGCGCTCTGCAGCGGGCCCGTGCCACGCTCGCCGCACATCGCGGCCCCTTCGACGACCCTGGTACCCGGCCGGCGGACGCCGTCCGCCGGATGCTGGCGGAGCGGTATGCCATGGCTTTCTCCCGCTACGACATGGAGGAGTTGAACATGCTGCTCCACGTCGACGCCACGCTGTGCCTGCCCCCGTACGCGAAGTGGATGCGTGGGATCCCCGACATCCAGGCGTGGCTGACCGGACCCGCCGTCGACTGCCGCGGTTCCCGCCTGATCCCGACCATGGCGAACGGCACCCCTGCCTTCGGCCAGTACCGGCCCAGCCCCGACGGGACGGGCTACGAGCCCTGGGCACTCCAGGTCATCGAGTTCTCCGGCCACCACATCACCGGCATCAACGCCTTCCGCGAAACCGAGCGCCTGTTCCCGCTGTTCGGCCTGCCCGCACGCATCGGCCCGGACGCCGCCACGCCCCCGGCCCGACCCACCGCCTGAGGGACCTGTATGACCTGGTCAGAGCACACCGTCATCCGTGAGAGTGTCCGCATTTCCTGCCATGACTGGGGCGGATCAGGAGCACCTGTCGTCCTGCTGCACGGGCTGGCCGGCCACGCGGGCGAATGGGACACCATTGCCCGGGACCTGAGCCCCCACTACCGGGTCATCGCCGTCGACCAGCGCGGTCATGGCGCCAGCGAGCGCCGCCCGCAGGACGTGTCCCGGGCGGCGTACGTCGCAGATGTCGTCGCCATACTCGAACAGCTCGGCCTCCGGCAACCCGTCCTGGTGGGCCAGTCACTGGGCGGCCACACGGCCATGCTCGCCGCTGCCGCGCACTCTGAGCTCTTCCGCGGGCTGGTCCTGGTGGAGGCCGGTCCGGGCGGGCCGAACCGTGACGTGCGAGCAGAGATCTCAGGGTGGCTCGATTCCTGGCCCAGACCGTTCGCGTCACGGGACGATGCCGTCGAATTCCTCGGCGGCGGTCCGGTCGGCGAGGGCTGGGCGGCCGGCCTGATGGAACGCGACGGCGGCTGGTGGCCCCGCTTCGACCGCGATGTGATGGTCGAGTCGCTCGCGGAGATCGCCCAGCGGTCCTTCTGGAACGAGTGGTCGAGCGTGACCTGTCCGACCCTGGCTGTCCTCGGCCAGTCCGGCATCATCCCGCCCGGGGAGATCGACGAGATGCTCCGGCGGCGGCCGGAGGCCGTGGCCTTGAGCGTCCCCGGGACGGGACACGACGTTCATCTGGAGCGGCCGGACGTCCTGCGGCACCTACTCCATGGGTTCCTCGGAGAAGTCACGTGATCTGCCGTCAGCCGAACGACGGGGACGCATTTCCCTTCACTGACCGCTGTTCTCGGCGAGGGTGTGGGCGACGAGTGCGTTGGCGTGGCCGTGGCCCAGGCCGTGCTCGGACTTGAGCCAGTTCACCAGCTCCATGTGCTTGGTGAGCGGGGAGGTGCGGATGAGGTCCTTCCATTCGGCGATCGGACGGCCGTACTCCTTCTCGATGGAGGGGAAGTAGCTGACAGGACCCTTCACGGCGTCGGTCATGGGTGCCCCCGTTTCGTAGCGTAATGATCTTGGTGATGTCGATGACGCCTGCGGGAGGGGCGGTCGGCTAGATGAATGAGTCCGATGTTGGTGCTGGTCGCGACCATGGCGAAGGGCGCCCGTTGGTCAGTGTGTGAAGACAAACCTGGACGCCCTTCTGG
>NZ_JBWKEE010000031.1:0-87780 GCF_056435605.1 Streptomyces sp. NPDC043896 | reverse complement strand
CTTTCCGGGGCGGGACGGCCTGTCAAGGGTCGCCGAAGGCGATCACGAAGTGACGCGACGAAGGAGCGCCCTTGACAGGCCGGCACGACACGGAAGGACGATGGGACTGACGGGAAACCCCCATGCCGTCTCCGAGACCGTCCTGCCGGGACCCGCCCTGTGGGTCCCGGCCGTGGGTGCTCGTCCGCTCCGGTGGGCACCGCCGGCCCGCGGCCCCTCCCAGGGGAAGGGGCCGTCCAGCCGCTTAGCGGCCGATGACCGGGTAGTGGTCCGAGAGGTTGGAGTACGTGTAGGACTTGCCCCAGCTGGAGACCGTCCAGGGCGCCGACTCCTCCTTGACCACGTTGTTCTCCCAGCCCGCCGGGCGGGCGTTGCCCTTGCGGTACAGGACGTAGTCCAGGTCCTCGCGGGGGTCCGTCGGGTAGCGGTAGGCGGCGATCGTGTTCAGCGCCGTGTCGAAGGAGTACGGGTGGCCCGTGCGCGAGTCGGTGCCCGCCAGGTCCGCGTCCGCGAGCATCGAGGCGTACTCCGGGGTGCGGGAGTCCACGTTCAGGTCGCCCGCGACGATGACCTGCTCGTTCGCCGGGATGTTCTTGGCATCGAGGAAGGCGTCTATGTTCTTGAACTGCCGGCTGCGCATCTGCGCCGCCTCGCCCGCGCCGCAGCCCGGGTCGGTGGACTGGGCGTGCGTGCCGACGACGTGGACCTTGGTGCCGTTCACGTCCAGCACCGCGTACGCGAAGCCCTTGTTGGACCACCAGTCGGCTCCACAGGCGTCCTTGTAGACCACCTGCTCCTTGCGCACGATCGGCCACTTGCTCAGGATCGTGACGCCGCCGTCCTCCGGGGTGGTGGAGGAGTACGCGCCGCCCGTGGCGTCCCAGCCGGTCTTGGCGCGGCCCACGACCGGGGTCTGGTGCGGGTACTGCGCCGCGGAGTTGGCCTTCAGGGCGTCCGAGGCGGGGTTGTCGAAGGCCTCCTGGATCACCACCACGTCGTGGCCCTGGTAGAAGGACGTCTTGGGGATCTCGGCGGCGCGGTGGTCCTGGCCCCAGTTCGGGTACAGGTTCTTGCTCATCAGGAACACGTTGTACGTCAGGACGCTCAGCCGCGGGGCCGCGGTGCTCTCGGCGGCCGTGGCGGCGGGCGCGGAAGTCAGGGTGAGCGCTGCGGCGGCGGTCGCGGCCACGGCCGTGGCGGCGGCGCGGGTGCGGCGGTGCGAGATCTGCGGCATGGAGGTCTCCGTCAGTCCGGTGGAATCCTGCGGGGGAAGATCGACGCCGCAATCCAAGCAGCCGCGGTTACCTCTGGGTAACACCCGTGACAAGACTTTCTGTCCGGACCGAGGACTTCTGGCGCTCGCATAATTGGGTCATGAACGACACGGACCGCATATCCGATCCCGAGCCGCCGCCGCCGGGCGGGGTGCTGTGGACCACCGCCGGGGACATCCGGTCCCTGCTGACCCTGCCGGCCGCCTTCACCATGCAGGTCGCCCACCCGGCCGTCGGGGCCGGTGTCGACCAGTACTCCGTCTTCCGCACCGACCCCTGGGGGCGCGGCGAGCGCTCCCTGCGCTCCGTGATGCTGTGGGTGTACGGCGGGGACGAGGCCGCCGCCGAGGGGCGCCGGGTGCGCCGCCTGCACAAGGAGATCCAGGGCACCGACACCCGGGGCCGGCGCTACCACTCCCTCGACCCCGCCTGCTACGCCTGGGTGCACGCCACCGGCTTCCCCGTCGCGCAGTACGCCGGGCGCTACCTCTTCCGCCGCGTCACCCCAGCCCAGGAGCGGCAGATGTACGCGGAGTGGCTGCGGGTGGGGCGGATCCTCGGGCTGCGCGACCGGGACATGCCGCAGACCGTGGAGGAGTTCTGGCCCTATTACCGCCGGATGCTGGCCGAGGAGATCGAGCCGACCAAGGTCGCCCGCGAGCTGGTCGCCACCGACGCGGACCTGCCCCGCCCCGAGGTGGGCTCCCGGGCGGTGCGGCTGCTCCTGCGGTTCGCCTGGCCGGCCCTGCGGACGGGCTACCTGCGCTTCCGGGCCTTCGTCACCGTCGGGTACATGCCGCCCGAGGCCCGGGCCGCCATCGGGCTGGAGTGGACCCCCGCGCAGGAGCGCCGGCTCCGGCTGTTCAGCACGGCCGTACGGGTCCTCGTGCCGCTGCTGCCCGAACGGCTGCGCTACCTGCCGAGGGCCCGCGCCGCGCGGGCGCGGTGGCGCGCCGGCACCTTCTGAGGGGCGCCGGCGCGCGGGTCCGCGTACTGCCGTGGATCAGTGGGCGTGGGCGTGGGTGTCGGTGTGGGTGTGGTCGTGCACCGTGTTCGTCGCGGCGATCTTCTTCCAGGACTTGGGTTCCACGGCGGGCTTGGCCGGGGACTGGAGGGTGCGTGCGCCGTCCTTGGCGGCCGGCGGGGCGAAGGCCGGCTTGCCCGGGGTGTACAGCCAGGTCTCGAAGAGCTGCGCGAGCGGCTTGTTCGAGATCTTCTCCGCGTACCGGACGAAGTCCCCGACCTTGGCGTTCCCGTAGGCCCGCTCGGTCGGCCAGCCCTTGAGGATCCGGAAGAACTTCTCGTCGCCGATCTCGTTCCGCAGTGCCTGGATGGCGATCGCGCCGCGGTCGTACACGGCCAGGTGGAACTGGTTGTCGGGGCCCGGGTCACCCGGCTTGACCTGCCAGAACGGGTCCTCTGCCGGGCGGGAGGCGTACGCCCAGTCGGCGAGCTCCTGCGCGGTGCCCTCGCCCTCCTTCTCGGACCACAGCCACTGGCTGTAGCGGGCGAAGCCCTCGTTGACCCAGATGTCCTTCCAGTTGTCGACGGACACGCTGTCGCCGTACCACTGGTGGGCCAGCTCGTGGACGACGACGGAGACGTTGGCGCCGTTCGCGAACTGGCGGGGGCTGTAGAACGGGCGGGTCTGCGTCTCCAGGGCGAAGCCGCTGGGCACGTTCGGGACGTAGCCGCCCAGCGCGTTGAAGGGGTACGGGCCGAAGACCCCCTCCAGCCACTCCGCGACCTCGCCGGTCCGCTCGATGCTCGCGCGGGCCGCGCCGGCGTTGTCGCCGAGGTCCTTGCTGTACGCGTTGAGGATCGGGAGGCCGTTCGCGGTCTTGTCGGTGGTGATGTCGAACTTGCCGATCGCGAGCGTGGCCAGGTAGGTGGCCTGCGGCTTGTTGGAGCGCCAGTTGTAGCGGGTCCAGCCGAGCTTCGAACTCTGTGACTGGAGCACGCCGTTGCTGATCGCCTGGGTGCCGTCCGGGACGTTGACCGACACGTCGAAGGTGGCCTTGTCGAGGGGGTGGTCGTTGCTGGGGAACCACCATGCCGCCGCGTCCGGCTCCTGGGCCGCCACGCCGCCGTCGGGGGTCCGCTGCCAGGCCGACCAGCCGTCGACCTTGAACTCGGAGGGCTTCCCGGCGTACTTGACGACGACGGTGGCCTGACGGCCCTTCTGCAGCGGCTGGGACGGGGTCACTTCGAGCTCGTGCGCGCCGGAGGTCGCGAACTTCGCCTTCACGCCGTTGACCCGGACCTCGCTGACCTTGAGGCCGAAGTCGAGGTTGAAGCGGGACAGGTCCTGCTGGGCGGTGGCCAGGAGGGTGGCCGTGCCCTCCAGCAGGTCGGTCTTCGGCTGGTACTGGAGGCGCAGGTCGTAATGGGAGACGTCGTAACCGCCGTTTCCGCTGGCCGGGTAGTAGCTGTCGCCGATGCCCGGGGTGCCCGGACCCGCGCTGGCCGCCGACGCCGGGATCACCAGCAGGAGGGAGGCGGCCAGGACGCTCGGGGCGATGACTTTGCGGTGCACGAAGAGCTCCAAGGGGTAGGGGAGGCAGATCGGTTCGAGGTCTCGTCGTTCGACCGTATTCACCCCTGGCGCCTCAGGTCATGTCCATGGCTCCTGTTGTCACACGATCGCCATTCGGCCGTCATGCTCCCGTGCGTGGCCGCCGGCGATGACGGCATGGCTGACCTGCGGATTCCGCCCGTGGAGCGGGTCCGGGCGCACCGATTCCCCCGTTGGGCCGGGCGGGTGTGCCGTGGTGATGACGCGTCAGCCACAAGGGCGGGATTCGGACATGCGTCCGGGAATGGGCCTGCCGTTCAGGCGGAGTCCGCTCCGCCTGGCGGCGATTTTCGGCCGCCGGTACGTAGCCGGGAGCTCCGGGGCCGCTCGCGGCGCAGAGCGGCTCGAACGGCACTCTTGCGGAACGCGGCGTTCATGGTCTTCGGCCCTGCCGGCGCGCCCCGCCGTACGGGGAGGCGCCGCCGCGCGGCTACGAGCCCGAGCTCTTCGCGGCGGAGCGGGCCTTCTCCAGGAGCCCCTCGAAGGGCGTCTGGTCCATGGAGCCGCGCACCTTCGACAGGCCGTACCGCTCGATGACCGCCTTGTTGTAGTTGGGGTTCTGGGGGTCAAAGGTGATGGTGTCACCCGGCGGTGACACGGCCACGTCTATGCGCGAGCGGTCGCCGCTCGGGACCCGCCACGCGGTGATGCGCTGCGGGCCCCGGGCGATGTTGAGGATCTCGCTGCTGTTCGAGATGCTCGACTCGTTCCGGTAGCTCGCGTTCTCCGGTTCCCTGGGGCGCCACTCGCCCCTCTTCTTGAGGGTCTCGGCGCTCGCCCGGGACTGGTCGTACCCGGTGCCGAGCGTCATCCTGTCCCTCCGGACCACGTAGGCCTCGGTCTGGGCCCTGAGCGCCTCGAAACCGGCCTTCTCGGGATCCTTGATCTCGACGACCACGTCCTGTGAGACCTCTTCCCCCGGGTTCAGCTCACGGCCCGCCGGTGTCACGAACTCGCCGTCGTAGATCAGCGTGTTGGAGGGAGGCCCCTTGTCCGCCATGTTGTAGGAGGCTCCGCCGTGGATCCAGTAGATGCTGCCGAGGACGTAGACCGGGACGCGTCCTTCGTTCTTCACGCGTACGTGCACCGTCACGTGCATCGCCGCCCCGCCGTCGACCAGGTTCGCCTCCCGGAACTCCGCCCCGCTCGTGATCAGCGGGGTCGTCGCGTAGGGGACGTACACCTGCGCGTACGCCAGGTTGACGCAGGCGAGCAGGGTGGGGACGATCGCCCCGATCGCGATGCTCCGGGGGTGGCGGAGGGCCTGCCACGCCCGGGACCTGATGAGCTCGGATCCGGCCGCCACGGACCCGACGAGGAACGAGATGGCGACGACGGACCAGCCCGTGAAGTGCTCGCCGCGCTGGAGCAGGATGAGCGAGGCGCTGCTCAGGAAGACGATCACCACTCCGGCGAGGACGAACGCTCCCGAGTACCGCCTCCTCCGCTTGTGCCAGTAGTCCACGGCGGCCAGGGCGGCGGTCAACTCCACCAGTGCCGCGGCCAGTACGGAGTATCCCGCGAGCCGCCCGCCGAAGGTCAGGGCGTTGCGGCAGTCCATCCAGCCGATCCAGCCGAGCAGGCACGCGGTCGCGAAGAGGCCGGCGACCATCAGGGTGCCGATCGCTCTCCGCCGCAGCGTCCGGTCCGGCCAGACGGTGTCGTCTCCGCCGAGCCAGTGCACGGGGTGCCCGCTCGGCAGGCCCTCGTGGAGCAGGAAGTCGTGGAATTCCCCGGGGGACCGGACCTTGGCCGCGCACTTGCCGTTGACCGTGACCTTCCGCCAGCCGAGGTCATCAGGCGGCCCTACGGAAACCTCGGGCGTGTTCGCCATGACACCAGCCTGCCGCCGGTTCCCCGGAGCCGCTCCCGGAACGACGGACACCCACCGGAGTGCGTCCGGGGTGGTTCGGGACGAACCTGGAGGTGACGGGTCTGCGTCACTCACCCTCACGGGAGCACGCATGCGTACACGACTTCTGGGCTTCCTCGCAGCCGTGGTCCTGGCCGCCCTCGGCGCCGTGGGCCCCTCGGCACAGGCCGCCGTCCCCGCGATCGACGGTCCGACGTGCGTGGCCTCCCACGGGTCGGTGGAGTACGACTCCGTATCCGGCCTGTGGATCTGTGTGGGAGGCCACTACGACGGCGAGTCCATCAACTGACGACGGCCGCCCCACCCGCGGAGGGGCCCCGGGTTCCCGGCATACTGAGCAGTCGGTAACCTGCGGCGCATGACGCTTCCCCCGCACGCCGCGCGCCGCGTTTGGCACGCCGCCATCAACCCCCTGCACGCCACGAGCTATTTCTCCCCGGACCTCGCCACCGAGCTCGGGGCCCTCGGCATCACCCACCGGGTAGCCGTCAACCTGGCCAGCCGCTCCGCCGCCATGGGCGCCGTCGGCCCCGGCGCGGTCACCGCCGCCTTCTACAACTACCGGCACGACCTGATCGCCGAGCACCTCCCCGCCGTCTGGGACACCGCCACCCCCGAGCAGGTCCTCGCGGCCCGGCTGCGCGCCGTCGACACCACCCTGCGCCGCCTCCTCGGCGACGAGGTCATCGCCTCCGACGACCTCGCCGAAGCCGCAGGCCTCGCCATGCGCGCCACCGAGGCCTGCACCCGCCACGGCCGGACCCTCTACGCCGCCCACGCCGACCTCCCCGTCCCCGAGGAACCGCACCTGCGCCTGTGGCACGCCACCACCCTGCTGCGCGAACACCGGGGCGACGGCCACCTCGCCGCACTGCTGCTGGCCGGGCTCGACCCGCTGGAGGCCCTGGTCAGCCACACCGCCACCGGCCGCGGCATGACCCCGAAGTGGATCAAGAGCATCCGCGGCTGGGAGCAGGAGGACCTCGACGCCGCCGCCGGCCGGCTCCGCTCCCGGGGCGTCCTCGACGCCGACGGCGAGCTCACCGAGGAGGGCCACGCCGTGCGCGAGCGCCTGGAGACCGAGACCGACCGGCTCGACGCCGCCCCGTACGAACACCTCGGCGCGGCCGGCCTCGCCCGGCTCGGCGAACTGGGCGGCGCCCTCGTCCAGCGGGCCATCGCCGCCGGCGCCTTCCCCCGCGGCCTCTTCGGCAAGGCGTAGCGCAGACCGGCTGGGGCTCCCGGCGACCGTCCCCGGCACCTGCCACAATTGACAGCCTTCCACGCAAACGCACGAAGGCAGGCGGGACCGCACAGTGACCATGTCCATCGAAGGCAGGATCGCCGAGGAGCTCGGCGTACGGGAACGGCAGGTCAAGGCCGCCGTCGAGCTGCTCGACGGCGGCTCCACCGTGCCGTTCATCGCGCGCTACCGCAAGGAAGCGACCGAGATGCTCGACGACGCCCAGCTGCGCACCCTGGAGGAGCGGCTGAGGTACCTGCGCGAGCTGGAGGACCGCCGCGCCGCGATCCTCGACTCCGTACGCGAGCAGGGCAAGCTCGACGCCGAGCTGGAGGCCCGGATCAACGCGGCCGACACCAAGGCCCGGCTGGAGGACATCTACCTCCCCTTCAAGCCCAAGCGCCGCACCAAGGCCCAGATCGCCCGCGAGGCCGGCCTGGAGCCCCTCGCCGAAGGGCTGCTGGCCGACCCCTCGGTGGAACCGGCCGCCGCGGCGGCCGCGTTCGTGGACGCCGCGAAGGGGGTCGCCGACCCGGCGGCCGCCCTGGAGGGCGCCCGCGCCATCCTCACCGAGAAGTTCGCCGAGGACGCCGACCTGATCGGAGACCTCCGCGAGCGCATGTGGGGCCGCGGCCGGCTCGCCGCGAAGGTCCGCGAGGGCAAGGAGGAGGCGGGCGCGAAGTTCTCCGACTACTTCGACTTCGCCGAACCCTTCACCGCCCTCCCCTCCCACCGGGTCCTCGCCATGCTGCGCGGCGAGAAGGAGGAGGTGCTCTCCCTCGACCTGGAACCCGAGGAGCCCTCCGACACCCCCGGCCCGTCGACGTACGAGGGGCTCATCGCCCGCCGCTTCGGCATCGCCGACCGCGACCGCCCCGGCGACAAGTGGCTGGCCGACACCGTCCGCTGGGCCTGGCGCACGAAGATCCAGGTGCACCTCGGCATCGACCTGCGGACCCGGCTGCGCGCCGCCGCGGAGGACGAGGCCGTACGCGTCTTCGCCGCGAACCTGCGCGACCTGCTGCTCGCCGCCCCCGCCGGCACCCGCGCCACGCTCGGCCTCGACCCGGGCTTCCGCACCGGCGTCAAGGTGGCCGTCGTCGACGCCACCGGCAAGGTCGTCGCCACGGACGTGATCCACCCGCACGTACCGGCCAACAAGTGGGACGAGTCCCTCGCCAAGCTCGCCCGGCTCGCCGAGCGGCACGCGGTTGAGCTGGTCGCCATCGGCAACGGCACCGCCTCCCGCGAGACCGACAAGCTCGCCGGGGACCTGATCGCCCGCCACCCCGAGCTGGGGCTCACCAAGGTGATGGTCTCGGAGGCGGGCGCCTCCGTGTACTCCGCCTCGGCCTTCGCCTCGCAGGAACTCCCGGACATGGACGTGTCCCTGCGCGGCGCCGTGTCCATCGCCCGCCGCCTCCAGGACCCGCTCGCCGAACTGGTCAAGATCGACCCGAAGTCCATCGGCGTCGGCCAGTACCAGCACGACCTGTCCGAGGTGAAGCTGTCCCGCTCGCTCGACGCCGTCGTCGAGGACTGCGTCAACGGCGTCGGCGTGGACGTCAACACCGCTTCCGCCCCGCTGCTCTCCCGGGTGTCGGGCATCAGCGGCACCCTCGCCGACAACATCGTGGCCCACCGCGACGCCAACGGCCCCTTCCGCAGCCGCAAGGGCCTCAAGGACGTGGCCCGCCTCGGCCCGAAGGCCTACGAACAGTGCGCCGGCTTCCTGCGGATCCGCGGCGGCGACGACCCGCTGGACTTCTCCAGCGTGCACCCGGAGGCGTACCCCGTCGTCCGGGCCATGGGCAAGGCGGCGGGCGCCGAGGTGGCGGCGCTGATCGGCAACACCTCCGTGCTGGGCTCCCTGCGGCCCGAGCAGTTCGTCACCGAGGCCTTCGGCCTGCCCACCGTCACCGACATCCTGCGCGAGCTGGAGAAGCCGGGCCGTGACCCCCGCCCCGCCTTCAAGACGGCCACCTTCAAGGAAGGCGTCGAGAAGATCGGCGACCTGGCGCCCGGCATGATCCTGGAGGGCGTGGTCACCAACGTGGCCGCCTTCGGCGCCTTCATCGACATCGGCGTCCACCAGGACGGACTCGCCCACGTGTCGGCCCTGTCCAAGACCTTCGTCAAGGACCCCCGGGACGTGGTGAAGCCGGGCGACATCGTCCGCGTCAAGGTCCTGGACGTGGACATCCCGCGCAAGCGCATCTCCCTCACCCTGCGGCTGGAGGACGAGGCGGGCGCCGAGCGCGGCGCCGGCGCCCCCCGCCAGCGCGACGACCGCCAGGCGGACCGCCGCGCCGGCGGCCGGCCCCCGCAGCAGCGCGGCGGCCAGGGCCAGGGCGGCGGCGAGGGCCGGCGCCAGGGCGGCGGCCAGGGTCAGGGCCGGCGCGGACAGGGCGGCCAGGGCGGGCCGGGACAGCGCTCCGGCGCTCCCGCCCCCGCCAACAGCGCCATGGCCGACGCCCTGCGCCGAGCCGGCCTCACCGGCCCGGAAGAGGGCCGGGGCCGCCGCTGACACGGTCGGCAGAAGTGGCCGAATAGCCACCCCGGCCAGGGGAAACGCCTTGCCAACTCCCCCGGAGCATCTGTAGGGATGGTGGAACGCCCGTTCGCCCGCGCGGACGGGCGTTCCCGTTTCCCCCTCCGGGACCGCACCCCCGAGGCCGCCTCAAGGCACAGGACGCCATGCCGATGCCCACCCCCCACGCCTACCGACGCTGCCCGAGAAAGGGTCCGAAGAGGGAACACATGCCCTACCGGGATCTCAGCCTGCGCAAACGGTGCGAGACGATTCTCGGTCACTTGGATCTCACGCCGCCGTTCTCCCTCGAAGGCCTCTGCGCGCACATGGCCGAGCAGCGGGGCCGCCCCATCCGCCTGCACCCGCTCCCCAGGGAGGCCGCCGAATCGGGCGTCTGCGGACTGTGGGTGGGCACCGAGAGCGTCGACTACGTCTTCTACGAGGCCCACACCACCCCCCTGCACCGGGAGCACATCGTGCTCCACGAGCTCGGGCACATCCTCTTCGGCCACCACTCCCTGGAGGGCGAGGAGACCGACGGCCGGGCCCCCGTCGTCCGCGGCCGCACCAACTACACCACCCGCCAGGAGCAGGAGGCGGAGATGCTCGCCAGCCTGATCCGCATCCGCACCTCCGCCCCCGGCCACCCCCGCCGCGGCCCCGCTCCCCGGGGCGCCCTCGCCCGGCTGGAGTCCGCCATGGGCTACGCACGGGGCCACCGCGATGGCAGCTGAACTCGCCGCCGTCGGGGACTGGCTCGCCGTCCCCAGCGTGGTCTGCCTGTGGATCGCCGTCCTGCTCCGCGCCCCCGGCGCCCTGCGCTCCCCGGAACAGCGCGGACTGTGGCTCGCCGTCGCCACCGCGGCCGCCGCGATGACCCTGAACCTGCCCGCCGTCATCGCGTACGCGATGAGCCGCGAGCCCTCGTACGCCCACACCGTCGGCCTCGTCCGCAACCTCATCGGCGTCCTGTCCGCGGGCGCCGTGCTCTACTTCGTCGCCGCCGCCACCCGCGGCCGCAGGCTCCAACTCGCCTCCTGGGCGGGCACGGTGCTCTGGATCACCACCCTCGTCACCCTGGACGCCCTCGCCCCCGGACACGGCACGCACACCATGCCGCCCGCCGGGGACCCCGTGCCCTCCCTCGCGTACTGGCTCGTCCTGATCTCCGCCCACCTCATCGCCAACACCGTCTGCGTCTTCGTCTGCTGGCGCTACGGCCGCCGCTCCGAGAGCCGCGCGCTCGCCGCCGGACTCCGGCTGTTCGGCCTCGGCACCGCGCTGGCCTGGGTGTTCTGGTTCGCCTACCTGCTCAAAGCCCTCTTCGGCAGCACCTGGGCGATGCCCGCCATGCCGCTCCTGATGAACCTGCACGGCCTGCTGCGCGCCGCCGCGATCCTCGTACCGACCCTGTTCACCCTGCGCCGCGCCCTCGCCGACGCCACCACCGCCTGGCGGCTGTGGCCGCTGTGGCGGGACCTCGTACAGGCCGTCCCGCACGTGGTGCTCTCCGAACCCCGCACCGGCCGCCTGCTGGAACTGCTGTGGCCGCCGGTGCCGCGCAGCCTGCTCGTCTACCGCAAGGTCATCGAGACCCGCGACGCGATCCTGATCCTGGGGGAGTACGTCACCCCGGGCCTGCCGGAGCTCGCCCGCGGCCACGTCGCCGGCAGCGCCGTCACCGAACAGCGGCGCACCGCCGCCGCGCTGGCCTGCGTACTCAAGGAGGCGCGGCGGGCGAAGCTGGCCGGACTGCCCGGGCAGCCGGCCCAGGCGCCCGCGCTCGAACTGCCGGCCGCGATGCAGACCTCCGAGGAGGGCGGCGGCCTGGAGGACGAGGCCAGGTTCCTGGTGCACGTCGCCCAGGCCTACGCCTCGCCCGCGGCGGCCGCCTTCACCCCCGACCCCCGAACCGCCTGAACGACCGGGAAGCGAACCCCACGTGCCCACCACCGTACTGATCACCGGGGCCAGCGCCGGCCTCGGCGCCGCCTTCGCCCGGGCCTTCGCCGCCAAGGGCTGCCACCTGGTCCTCGTCGCCCGGGACGAGCAACGGCTCGAAGCCCTGGCCGCCGAACTCGCCGCGCGGAACGGCACCGTCTGCGAGGTGCTGCCCGCCGACCTGCTCGACCCCGCGGCCTGCGCCGCGGTCGCCGAACGGCTCGCCGACACCGCGCGGCCCGTCGACGTCCTCGTCAACAACGCCGGGTTCGGCCTGCCCGCGCCCTATCCGTACAACCCGGTCGAGGACGAGGAGCGGATGCTCGACCTCCTCGTGAAGGTCCCGCTCCGCCTCACCCACGCCCTGCTGCCGGGCCTGCGCGAACGCCGCCGGGGCGCGGTCCTCAACGTCTCCTCGGTCGCCGGACTCCTCCCGACCGGGACCTACGGGGCGGCCAAGGCGTGGATCACCGCCTTCAGCGAATCCCTCCGCGTCGACATGGAGCCGTACGGGGTCCGCGTGCTGGCGGTGGTACCGGGCTTCACCCGCACCGAGTTCCAGGAACGCGCCGGCATGGACGTCACCGCCCTGCGCGACGCGGTGTGGCTGGAGCCCGAGGCGGTCGTGGCCAAGGCCCTGCGCGACCTCGCCCGCCGCCGCCCGCTCAGCGTCACCGGCCGCCACTACCGGGCGTACGCCTTCGCGGTCCGCCACCTCCCGCGCGCCTTCGTGGCGCGCAGGATGGCCCGCGACCGGCGCCCCCCGGCCGGCCGGCCCGCCTGACCAGGCCGGTTTGCGGGACCGCGCTGCGGGCAGCAGCCTGGCGGAGGGGGCACAGCGGCCCGGGCGAGGAGGACCTGTCATGGACGAGCAAGGCGGCGCCGGAGGCGTCCCGCTCCACGACGAGGACGCGGGACGACCGCACCGCAAACCACACGTCGAGCGGCACCGCCGCACCGACCGGGGAACCGGGCCCGAACCGGACCTCGCGCCCGTCCGGCGCGAGGAGACGGACGAGGCGAGCCGCCTCGACCGCCCCGGGGCCCAGGACCAGGACCCGGCCGAACCCCGCAAGAACCGCAGCCACGGCAAGGGCCCGGACGAGTTCTAGGGCCTGTCGTCACACCGCCGTCGTCGCCCGGAGGGCGGCCCCGCGGCGTCTGGTGCGGCGAGAGCGCGTGCCAGGCGTCGCGGGGCAGACGGGAGTTTGACGACAGGCCCTGGTGCCGCGGCCGCCGCGGCCGCCACTGACGGTCCGGAGGCCGCCGGCCGTCAGAGCTCGGTGACCTTGCCCCCGGCGACCTCCAGCCGCCGGGTCACCTGGACCGCGTCCAGCATCCGGCGGTCGTGCGTGACCAGCAGCAGCGTGCCCTCGTACGACTCCAGGGCCGACTCCAGCTGCTCGATCGCCGGCAGGTCGAGGTGGTTCGTCGGCTCGTCCAGGACCAGCAGGTTCACCCCGCGCCCCTGGAGCAGGGCCAGAGCCGCACGGGTGCGCTCACCGGGCGACAGCGTCGCCGCCGGGCGCAGCACGTGCGCCGCCTTCAGGCCGAACTTGGCCAGCAGCGTGCGCACCTCCGCCGGCTCGGTGTCCGGGACGGCCGCGCAGAAGGCCTCCAGCAGCGGTTCCCCGCCGAGGAACAGCCCGCGCGCCTGGTCGACCTCGCCGACCAGGACGCCGGAGCCGAGCGTGGCCGAGCCGGAGTCCGGGGCCAGCCGGCCGAGCAGGACCGACAGGAGGGTGGACTTGCCGGCGCCGTTGGCCCCGGTGATCGCGACCCGGTCGGCCCAGTCGATCTGGAGGCTCGCCGGCCCGAAGGAGAAGTCGCCGCGCTTGACGGCGGCCTCGCGCAGCGTGGCCACCACCGAGCCGGAGCGCGGGGCCGCCGCGATCTCCATGCGCAGCTCCCACTCCTTGCGCGGCTCCTCGACGACCTCCAGCCGCTCGATCGCCCGCTGCGTCTGCCGGGCCTTGGCGGCCTGCTTCTCGCTCGACTCGCCGCGCAGCGCCCTGCCGATCTTGTCGTTGTCGCTCGACTTGCGGCGGGCGTTGCGCACGCCCTTGTCCATCCAGTTGCGCTGCATCTGCGCGCGGCCTTCGAGCGAGGCCTTCTTGTCCGCGTACTCCTCGTACTCCTCGCGGGCGTGGCTGCGGGCCCGCGCCCGCTCCTCCAGGTAGGAGTCGTAGCCGCCGCCGTAGAGGTTGATCTGCTGCTGGGCCAGGTCGAGTTCGAGGACCTTGGTCACGGTGCGGGTGAGGAACTCGCGGTCGTGGCTGATGACGACCGTGCCCGCCCGCAGCCCCGTCACGAACCGCTCCAGCCGCTCCAGACCGGCCAGGTCCAGGTCGTTGGTCGGCTCGTCGAGGAGGAACACGTCGTAGCGGGAGAGGAGCAGGGACGCCAGGCCCGCGCGGGCCGCCTGGCCGCCGGACAGGGCCGACATCGGCAGGTCCAGGCTCACCGCCAGGCCCAGCTCGTCCGCGACCTCCTGGGCGCGCTCGTCGAGATCGGCGCCGCCGAGGTCCAGCCAGCGGTCGAGGGTCTCCGCGTACGCGTCGTCGGCGCCCGGCGTGCCGTCCACGAGCCCCTGGGTGGCCTCGTCCAGCGCCGCCTGCGCGGCGGCCACACCGGTCCGGCGGGCGAGGAACTCGCGCACCGACTCGCCCGCGCGCCGCTCCGGCTCCTGCGGGAGGTGGCCGACGGACGCGGCGGGCGGGGAGAGCCGCAGCTCACCGGTCTCGGGGGTGTCGAGCCCGGCGAGCAGCCGCAGCAGGGTCGACTTCCCGGCGCCGTTGACGCCGACGAGGCCGATGACGTCACCGGGCGCCACGACGAGGTCGAGACCGGCGAAGAGCGTGCGCTCACCGTGCGCGGCGGTGAGGTTCTTGGCGACGAGGGTTGCAGTCATGATGCCCCGATCCTATCGGCGCGCCGTCGCCCTACCCGCCGGTCAGCCACAGGCCGGCCCACAGCGCGGTGACCGCCCCGGCCACGGCCAGGGGCGTGGTGAGCAGCCCGAGCCGGGTGAAGCCGCCGAGCCGGACGTGCCGGCCGTGGGCGTGCGGGAGCCGCCGCCGCAGCAGCGTGGCCAGGGAGCCCACGTACGTGAGGTCCGGCCGGTGTCGACGCCGATCAGCACGGCCAGCCCACCCCCCGGCCCGCCGCGCGGGGGCTCCTTCCCCGGTGCCGGTGGAGGCCGCCGGCCGCTGCGGCGTCGTCCCGAGGCGCCGCGGGCCCGTACGCCCAGCACCACCGCGCCGGCCAGTGCGGCCCACGCGGGACCGGCCCCGGGGAAGGAGCCCCCGCGCGGTGGCGTCCTCGCCCGTGTCCGGATAGGTGGGACAGCCGTCATTGCGGCCATCGGGAGCCCGTCACAGGATGGAGGCATGTCACCGCGAAACGTGCTCGTCGTCCTCTACGACGGGGTGCAGAGCCTGGACGTGACCGGCCCCGTCGAGGTCTTCGACGGAGCCGGCCGGCTGCCGGGGGAGCAGGGGTACGCGATTCGTACCGTCTCCCCGGGCGGCGCCCCCGTCCGCACCAGCAGCGGGCTGACCCTGCTGCCCGACGCGGACCTGGAGGGCGTCCGGCCAGGCCCCGGGACCACCCTGCTGGTGCCCGGCGGCCGCTACACGGCGGACTTCGAACCGAGGCTCACCGACTGGCTCCGCGTGTACGGGGGGCGCGCGGAGCGGCTGGTGTCGGTGTGCACGGGCGGACTGCTGCTGGCCGAGGCCGGGCTGCTGGACGGACGGCGGGCGACCTCGCACTGGTCGGTGTGCGAGCGGATGGCCCGGGACTACCCCCGGGTCTCGGTGGAACCGGACCCCATCTACGTCCGCGACGGCCCCGTGGCCACCTCGGCCGGGGTCACCGCCGGGATCGACCTCGCACTGGCGCTGGTGGAGGAGGACCTCGGGCGGGACGCGGCGCTGCTGATCGCCCGGCACCTGGTGGTGTTCCTGCGCCGGCCGGGGAACCAGGCGCAGTTCAGCGCGCAGCTGGCGGCGCAGACCGCGCGGCGGGAACCGCTGCGGGACGTCCAGCAGTGGATCACCGAGCACCCGGGCGGGGACCTGAGCGTCGACGCCCTGGCGGCGCGGGCGGCGCTGTCGCCGCGGCACTTCGCGCGGGCCTTCCAGGCGGAGACGGGGGTGACGCCGGGACGGTACGTGGAGCGGGTGCGGGTGGAACACGCGCGGAGGCTGCTGGAGGACAGCGGGGAGGGCATCGCGCAGATCGCCCGCTCGTGCGGCTACGGCACGCCGGAGGCGCTGCGGCGGGCCTTCGTGAAGACCCTGGGCCAGCCCCCGGCCGAATACCGCCGCCGCTTCGGCCGCCCGCCCGTGCCTTCCTGACACGCCCCAGGAGCCCGGCCCGACACCGGCAGGAACAGCTTCCGCCCCCACCCGGGGGGCGGCCTACCGCTCCGGAGGAGCCATGCAGATCGCCGTACTGCTCTACGACCGTTTCACCGCCCTCGACGCCATCGGCCCCTACGAGACCCTCAGCCGCCTCCCCGACACCGAGACCGTCTTCGTCGCGGAGCGCCCCGGGCCCGTCCGGACCGACAACGGCATGCTCGGCCTCGTCGCCGACAAGGCGCTCACCGAGGTGACCCGGCCCGACATCGTCGTCGTCCCCGGCGGGCCGCACCCGGAGCTGGAGATGGAGAACCCCGCCGTGCTCGACTGGCTGCGGGCCGTGGACGCCACGACCACCTGGACCACCTCCGTCTGCACCGGCTCGCTCCTGCTCGCCGCCGCCGGGCTGCTCGACGGCCGGCGGGCGACCAGCCACTGGCTCTACCTCGACCGGCTGCGCCCCTTCGGAGCCGAGCCCACCGGCGAGCGGGTGGTGTTCGACGGAAAGTACGTCACCGCCGCCGGGGTGTCCTCCGGCCTCGACATGGGGCTGGGCCTGCTCGGCCGGATCGCCGGGGACGCGTACGCGGAGGGCGTGCAGCTGATGTGCGAGTACGACCCCCAGCCGCCCTACGACGCCGGTTCCCCGGAGAAGGCCCCGGCCGGGCTGGTCGCCCGGCTGCGCGCCGCCAACCCGCTCACGGACGCCAGCTGAGTCCGGAGTCCGCCGCTCCAGGAAGGCGGCGACACCCTCCGCGGTGTCGCCGCTCGCGGCGGCCTGCTGCGCCCAGTACGCGTCCCGGTCCGTGCGGCCGTCCGCGAACTCCTTGGCGGCGGCCTGCGTCAGCCGCGAGCGGGCGGTCAGGGTCCGGGCGAAGGCGGCCACCCGCTCCTCCAGCCGGCCCGCCGGCAGCAGCTCGTTCAGGAACCCGGCGCGCAGGGCGGTCTCCGCGTCGATCAGCTCCGCCGAGAACAGCAGGTACTTGGCCCATGCCGGGCCGACCACCGAGGCCAGCCGCCGGGTGGAGGACGCCGGGTAGACGACGCCCAGCCTCGCCGGGGTCACCCCGAACGAGGCGCCCGCCTCCGCGAAGCGCAGGTCGCAGGCGGCCGCCAGCTGGCTGCCGCCGCCCACACAGAACCCCCGGACCGCGGCCACCGTCGGCTTCGGGAAGGCCGCCAGGGCCTCCTCCGCCGCCACTGCCAGGGCCTGCGGGTCGTCCTTGCCGGTGAGCGAGGAGATGTCGGCCCCCGCGCAGAAGGTCGGGCCGGCCCCGGTGAGCACCAGCACCCGTACGGCCTCGTCGTCCGCGAGCGGTTCCAGCAGTTCCGGCAGGGCCCGCCACATCGCCGCGGTCATGGCGTTCCGCTTGGCGGGGTGCGAGATGACGACGGTGGCGACCCCGTCTGCGACGGTGTGGTGGAGGGCTGCGTCCATGCGCCGGATGCTATCCCGGGCGGCCGATCCTATGATCAAGGGGAGTCCGACCCCGGGGGGGGGTGACGAGGAGGTGGCACGTCCATGGGCGCCGACCGCAGTGACCCCGCCCCGCAGCAGGTGCAGGAGAAGAAGCTGAACCGCAGCTTCGGGATGCTGGCCCTGCTCGGGGTGATCCTCGTACTGGCCGGCCTGGTGGGCCTGGTCTACACGGGCGTGGCCACCCTGACCTCGATGTTCCTCTTCGGCTGGCTGCTGCTCATCGGCGGCGTCGTGGGCCTGGCGCAGGCCGTCCAGTCGCGGGGCAGCAACTACTTCTGGCTCGCCGTCATCGTCGCGGCGATCAACCTGGCCGCCGGCTTCGTGGTCCTGCGCCGCCCCGAGGCGAGCGCCGAGGCCCTGACCATGTTCGCGGCCCTGCTCTTCCTCACCGGCGGGGTCTTCCGGCTCGTGGGCGCGCTGGTCGTGCGCGGCGCCAACTTCGGGATCGCCCTGGTGCAGGGCGCCTTCGGGATCCTGCTGGGCTTCCTGATCCTCTCCAACTGGCCCGGCAACAGCCTGTACGTGATCGGGACCTTCTTCTCGCTCGCCCTGCTGTTCGACGGACTCAGCCTGGTGGCGCTGGGGATGGGGGGCCGCCGGATCCTGGGTCTGGTCAGGGAAGACGAGACAGACGCTGCCAACCGGAGCCTGGGGGATCAGGAACGGCCCAACAACTGACTCCGTCATAACCCAGTGGTCAGAAAGCGCCCGATTGACGCTGACTTCTGGTCAGCGGCGCGGTCCGGACCAGGGTCTTCCCCACTCTGGACACGTGGAGACGATCGAGCGCGAAGACGGGGGCCGGAAGATGGACGACAGCGGGAGCATCCCGCCGGCCAGGGGAGGTGAGGTGTCGGCTCCGGCCGACCCCCTCGCTTACGAGGGTGTGTGGCGCTTCACCGCGCCCGCCGTTGAAGAATCCGTTCCGCAGGCCCGCCGCGCGGTCCGCGACCTGCTCGGCCGTCAGGGGGTGCCGGCGCAGCAGGACCTGGTGTACTCCCTGCTGCTGATCGTCTCCGAACTGGTGACGAACTCGGTCCGGCACGCGGCCCTGCTCTCCCCGGAGGTCGCCGTCGAGGTGGCGGTGGGCCGGGAGTGGGTACGGGTGGCCGTCGAGGACAACCACCCGTACCGGCCCAAGGCGCTGGAGGCCGACTTCGGCCAGACCGGCGGCCGGGGCCTGCTGCTGGTCCGGGAGATCACCCTGGAGGCCGGCGGGGTGTGCGACGTCGAGCACACCGCGACCGGCGGCAAGGTGATCTGGGCGGCCCTGCCGCTGGCCCCCCAGCCGCCCCGCCTCTGAAGGACCGGAACCGGCGGAGGGCCCCGGAACCGGCAACCGGCCCGGAACCGGCGAACGGCCCCGGAACCGGCAACCGGCCCGGAACCGGCAACCGGCCTGGAACCGGCGAACGGCCCGGAACCGGCGAACGGCCCCGGAACCGGCCCGGAAACCCCGACCCGCACCCGAACGGCGCAGCGGCTACCAGCCGGCCGCGTCGCCGGTCAGCTCGCGGATCGCGGGACGGGCCGCGTCCAGCACCGTCATGAACCAGGCCGAGAACGGCAGCTCCGCGTGCCGCTTCGCCAGTTCCTCGGCCGTGACGAAGGCGGTGTCGCCGACCTCCTCCGGATCCGGGTCCGGCGAGGACTGCGCCAGTCCCACGAACAGGTGGTTGTACTCCTGCTCCACCAGCCCCGACGCGGGGTCGGGGTGGTTGTAGCGGACGGTCCCCGCCTCCGCGAGCAGCGAGGGCGAGAGCCCGAGCTCCTCGTGCGTGCGCCGGGCCGCGGCCGCGAACGGCGACTCCCCGGGATAGGGGTGACCGCAACAGGTGTTCGACCAGACGCCGGGGGAGTGGTACTTCCCCAGGGCGCGCTGCTGGAGCAGCAGCCGGCCCTGCTCGTCGAAGAGGAACACGGAGAACGCCCGGTGCAACAGGCCGGGCGCCTGATGTGCGGAGAGCTTCTCCGCCGTGCCGATGGTGTTGCCGGACTCGTCGACCAGTTCGAGCATGATCGATTCTCGAGCTCCGGTGCCGGCGGACGCGCTGCTGGTGGCGTCGGTGGCTGGTGTGGTCGGCATACCCATCCTTCGCTTCGGACTTCGGCCCTCAGTCTGCCGTACAAAAGAGGCTTGTCCCCACTTCGGCGATCAGCGCATGTCCGCCCCCCGCCGCGTGGTAAGCGGCGAGGGGCGGACGTTCCGCTCGCGGATCAGACCCCGAAGGGGGCCGGATACCGGATCATGCCCGCCGGCACCGGAACGGAATCGTCCAGGACCAGGGCCATCATCGCCTCGTCGGGCACCTCGAACGGCGCCCGGATCCCGAAGCGCGAAGCGGGCACGAACCCGAAGCGCGGGTAGTAGGAGGGGTGCCCCAGCACCAGCACCAGTCCCTCCCCGCGCTCCCGCGCCGCCGCCAGCAGCGCCCGTACGACGGCGCTGCCGGCGCCCGAGCGCTGGAGCGCCGGATCGGCGGCCACCGGCGCGAGCGCCAGCGCGGGCGCGCCGTCCACCGTGCACCGGGTCAGCAGGGCGTGCGCCGCCACCGACCCGTCGGGGCCCTCGGCCACGTACGAGAGACCCGGCAGCCAGGCGTCCGCGTCGGCGCGCAGCGCGTCCACGAGATCAGCCTCCAGCGGGGTCTCGAAGGCCGCCAGGTTGACGGCCCGCACGGCCGCGGTGTCGGCGGGGGTCTCCGGGCGGGCCGGCCAGCGGTCCCCGTCCCCGGCGGTCACCGGGGCCAGGACGAAGCCGGTGTACCCGTACTCGTGCCCGTGCCGTTCCCGCACCGCGAGCTCCTCGCGTACGTATTCCAGCGCGGCCTCCTCCGCCGGCGTCGCGGGCACGGCGGCGCGGACCCGCTCGCCGAGCGGGCCGTAGTACTCGGCCCAGTCCGAGTCGGGCTGGAGCCGGGTGCCCAGCACCCGGTACCCGGCGGCCTGGGCGGCCGCGAGGTTGCGGGCGGTGGACCGCAGCGGGTACTGGGGGTCCCAGAAGGCCCGGGCCCCGGCCGAGGGCTCCTCGGCGGTCCACTCGCACTCGCTGAGCACGAGCCGGCCGCCGGGTGCCAGCAGGCGCTTCCACGCGGCGAGCGCCCGGTCGAAGCCGAGGACGTAGGCGGAGCCCTCCGCCCACACGAGGTCGAAGGAGCCGTCCTCGAAGCCCTCGGCGGGGAGCGCGCCCATGTCGGCCCGCACGGTGCGGACCCGTCCGCAGAGCCCGCGGTCCTCCGCGGCGGTGCGCAGCTCGTCGAGGAACGGCTGGTGGAGGTCGACGGCGGTCACCTCGGCCAGGCCCGCCCCGCCCGCCTCGGCGGCGAGCAGCAGGGCGCTGCGGCCCGGGCCGCAGCCCAGGTCGAGGACGCGCGGCCGCTCGGGCAGCGGTCCGCACAGGGACAGCAGGTGACGGGTGGACGCGTCGGAACCGGGGGACTGCCGGGGCAGCCCCCGGTGCAGCTCCATGAAGGCGGCGAAGGCGCCGTCGTCGGAAGCGGAGCCGGAAGGAGAAGAAGTGGTGTTGTCGGTCAACGTGAACCCTTGAACGGGGGCTCCGGCCGACGAGGCCCTACCTGTGGGGGATCAGACCCGGCCGGACGCCCGGAAGGAAACGGGGATGTACCGGAGTTCGCTGCGCATGGCCGCGACCACTGCGACGGTCATCAACCCACCTCTTTCCGTTCCAGGACGTGCACGTGTCGCCGCCCACCCTAACATCCAGGCGCAAACAGGCCTGAATCCGCCTGAACAGCTGGTGAATGAGGCCTTCCCATCATCCGATAGCCTCTGCCGACAGCCCGCCGACGCGCTGCCGCCGCCCCCACCCGGGCGCCGCCCGCCCGTCGGGAATGTCCGCCGCAAGGAGTGAGTTCGTCTGCCGACCGTCATCCTCACCGGCCCGCCGGTACCCGGATCACCGCTCGAGGACGAGCTCCGGTCGCTCGGGTTCGACGTCCGCCCGGCCACCGGTCCCGAAGACACCGCGACCGCCCTCGCCGCAGTACCGGCCGAGGAGCGCGTGGCCGTCGTCGACAGCGCCTTCGTCGGGCACCCGCACGCGCTGCGCCTCGCCCTGACCGACCCGCGCTTCGACGCCTGCGCCGTGACCGGCGCGTTCGCCGTCCAGGCCGGGGCCCGGGCGGCCCTGGACAAGGCCGCGGCACTCGCCCCGGCGGGCACCGGCCCCTACGCGGACCGGCTCGCCGTGACGGTGGAGGCCGCCGGGACCGCCGTCCAGCGGCCCGAGCTCGGCAGCCTGGTCGCGGCCGTGCCGGCCGGGGAGCCGGAGCGTGCGGAGGCCCTCGCGGCCGTCGCAGCCGTGGACGACGAGGCCGTCCGCCTGCGCAGCGCCGTGAAGTCCCGCGACGGCTTCTTCACCACCTTCTTCATCAGCCCGTACTCGCGTTACATCGCCCGCTGGTGCGCGCGCCGGGGCCTGACCCCGAACCAGGTCACCACGGCCTCCCTGATCACCGCGCTGATCGCGGCCGGCTGCGCCGCCACGGGTGAGCGCTGGGGCTACGTCACCGCCGGCGTGCTGCTGCTCGTCTCCTTCGTCCTGGACTGCACCGACGGGCAGCTCGCCCGCTACTCGCTCCAGTACTCGACGATGGGCGCCTGGCTGGACGCCACCTTCGACCGCGCGAAGGAGTACGCCTTCTACGCGGGCCTCGCGCTCGGCGCGGCCAGGAACGGCGACGACGTCTGGGCCCTCGCGCTCGGTGCGATGATCCTGATGACCTGCCGGCACGTGGTCGACTTCTCGTTCAACGAGGCCAACCACGACGCCACCGCGAACACCAGTCCCACGGCCGCCCTCTCCGACCGGCTCGACAGCGTCGGCTGGACGGTCTGGGCCCGCCGGATGATCATCCTGCCGATCGGCGAGCGCTGGGCCATGATCGCGGTGCTGACCGCCGTGACCACCCCGCGCACCGTCTTCTACGCCCTGCTGATCGGCTGCGCCTTCGGCGCCCTCTACACCACCGCCGGCCGCGTGCTGCGCTCCCTGACCCGCAAGGCCACCCGTACCGACCGGGCCGCCCGGGCCCTCGCGGACCTCGCCGACTCGGGCGTGCTCGCCTGGACCGGCGGCCCGCGGCCGGGCAAGAGGCCGAGCCCCGCCTCGCTGTGGCTGGCCCTGGCCGCCTCGCTCCTGATGACCGGCGCGGCCGTCACCCGTGAGTTCGGCAGCCCCTGGCTGACCGGGACCGCCGTGGCCTACGTGTTCTTCTCGGGCGCGGCGGTGGCCACCCCCCTCAAGGGCCCCCTCGACTGGCTGATCCCGCCGCTCTTCCGGTTCGCCGAGTACGTCACCGTCCTCGTGCTCGCCGCCAAGGCGGACGTCCCGGGGGCCCTCCCGGCCGCATTCGGACTGGTCGCGGCGGTCGCCTACCATCACTACGACACGGTCTACCGCATCCGCGGCGGCTCGGACGCTCCCCCGCACTGGCTGGTGCGGGCGACCGGCGGTCACGAGGGCCGGGTCCTGCTGACCGTGGTCCTCGCGGCGGTACTCGCCCGTGACGCGTTCCCCGTCGCGCTCACGGCCCTGGCCGTGTTCGTGGCACTCGTGGTGCTCGTGGAGAGCATCCGCTTCTGGGTCTCCTCCGGGGCACCCGCCGTACATGACGAAGGAGAACCAGCATGATCGGCCTTGTCCTCGCTGCCGGTGCCGGACGCCGCCTGCGTCCCTACACCGACACCCTGCCCAAGGCCCTCGTGCCCGTCGGCCCCGAGGGCCGGGAGGACAGCCTCACCGTCCTCGACCTGACGCTGGGCAACTTCGCCGAGGTCGGCCTCACCGAGGTCGCGATCGTCGTCGGCTACCGCAAGGAAGCCGTCTACGAGCGCCGGGAGGCCCTGGAGGCCAAGTACGGCGTCACGATCACGCTGATCGACAACGACAAGGCCGAGGAGTGGAACAACGCCTACTCCCTGTGGTGCGCGCGTGACGTCCTCAAGCGGGGCGTGATCCTCGCCAACGGCGACACCATCCACCCGGTCTCCGTCGAGAAGACCCTGCTCGCGGCCCGCGGCAAGGGCCAGAAGATCATCCTCGCCCTCGACACGGTCAAGAACCTGGCCGACGAGGAGATGAAGGTCGTCGTCGACGGCGCCGAAGGCGTGCGGAAGATCACCAAGCTGATGGACCCCGCCGCCGCGACGGGCGAGTACATCGGCGTCACCCTCATCGAGCCCGAGGCGGCCGAAGAGCTCGCCGAGGCCCTGAAGAAGACCTTCGAGCGGGACCCCGACCTCTACTACGAGGACGGCTACCAGCAGCTCGTCGACGAGGGCTTCACCGTCGACGTCGCCCCCATCGGCGACGTCAAGTGGGTCGAGATCGACAACCACGACGACCTCGCCAAGGGCCGGACGATCGCATGCCAGTACTGACGCGGCTGATCCCCTCGCCGGTCGTCGTCGACATCAGCTGCGGGGCGATGGACAAGCTGGACGGCATCCTCGCCGACCAGCGGATCTCCGCGTCTGGCCGGCTCGCGATCGCGATCAGCGGGGGCTCCGGGCAGGCGCTGCGCGCCCGCCTGGAGCCGGCCCTGCCGCACGCCGACTGGTACCCGGTCGTCGACGGCACCATCGACTCGGCCGTCAAGCTGGCCGACGACATAAAGGGCCGCCGCTACGACGCCGTCGTCGGACTGGGCGGCGGGAAGATCATCGACGTGGCGAAGTACGCCGCGGCGCGGGTCGGCCTGCCCATGGTGGCCGTCGCCACCAACCTCTCCCACGACGGCATCTGCTCCCCGGTGTCCATCCTGGACAACGACAACGGCCGGGGCTCCTACGGCGTGCCCACGCCGATCGCCATGGTCATCGACCTCGACGTGATCCGCGAGGCCCCCACCCGCTTCATCCGCGCCGGCGTCGGCGACGCGATCTCCAACATCTCGGCCATCGCCGACTGGGAGCTCTCGCACCGCATCACCGGCGAGGCGGTGGACGGTCTGGCCGCCGCCATGGCCCGCACCGCCGGCGAGTCCGTACTGCGCCACCCCGGCGGGTGCGGCGACGACGAGTTCCTCACCGTGCTCTCCGAGGCCCTCGTCCTCTCCGGCATCGCCATGTCCATCAGCGGGGACAGCCGCCCCTCCTCCGGGGCCTGCCACGAGATCAGCCACGCCTTCGACCTGCTCTACCCCGGGCGCTCCGCGCTCCACGGCGAGCAGGTCGGCATCGGCGCCGCCTTCGCCATGCACCTGCGCGGCGCCGCCGAGCAGACCGGCCTGTTCACGGAGGTCCTGCGCCGCCACGGCCTGCCCGTGCTGCCCGAGGAGATCGGGTTCAGCGTGGACGAGTTCGTCGCGGCCGTCGAGTACGCCCCCCAGACCCGCCCGGGACGCTTCACGGTCCTGGAGCACCTCAACCTGTCCGCAGCCGAGATCAGGGACGCTTACGCCGACTATGCCCAGACCATCCGTAGCTGAACTCCGGCCCGTCGTTCACCCGCCGGGCGTCAAGGACCGGCGCAGTGGCGAGCACTGGGGCGGTCGCCTGTACATGCGCGAGATCTCCCTGCGCATCACCCGGCTCCTGGTCACCACCAAGGTCACGCCCAACCAGCTGACCTACGTGATGACCCTCGCCGGCGTCCTCGCCGCCCCGGCCCTGCTGGTGCCGGGCGTGCTCGGAGCCGTCCTCGGCGTGGTCGCGGTCCAGCTGTACCTGCTGCTCGACTGCGTCGACGGCGAGGTCGCCCGCTGGAAGAAGCAGTACTCGCTCTCCGGCGTCTACCTGGACCGGGTCGGCGCCTACCTGTGCGACGCGGCCGTCCTCGTCGGCTTCGGCCTGCGCGCCGCCGACCTGTGGGGCAGCGGGCGGATCGACTGGCTGTGGGCCTTCCTGGGCACCCTCGCCGCCCTCGGCGCGATCCTGATCAAGGCCGAGACCGACCTGGTCGGCGTCGCCCGCCACCAGGCCGGCAAGCCCGTGGTCCAGGAGTCCGCCGCCGAGCCCCGCTCCTCCGGCATGGCGCTGGCCCGCCGGGCCGCGGCCGCGCTCAAGTTCCACCGCCTGATCCTCGGCATCGAGGCCTCCCTGCTGATCCTGGTCCTGGCCATCGCCGACCAGGTCCGGGGGGACCTGTTCTTCTCCCGGCTCGGTGTCGCCGTACTGGCCGGCATCGCGCTCCTCCAGACCGTCCTGCACCTCGTGTCGGTCCTGGCCTCCAGCAGGCTCAAGTGACCGCCCCGATGCGGCTGGGCGCCGTGATCATCACCATGGGCAACCGCCCCGACGAGCTGAAGGCGCTCCTCGACTCGGTCGCCCGCCAGGACGGCGACCCCGTCGAGGTGGTCGTCGTCGGCCAGGGCGTGGAGGTCACCGGGCTCCCGGAGGGCGTGCGCACCGTCGCCCTCCCCGAGAACCTGGGGATCCCCGGCGGCCGCAACGTCGGCATCGAGGCCTTCGGGCCCGGCGGCGGCGACGTGGACGCCCTGCTCTTCCTCGACGACGACGGGCTGCTGGAGCGCACCGACACCGCCGAGCTGTGCCGGCAGGCCTTCGCCGAGGACCCGGAGCTGGGCATCGTCAGCTTCCGGATCGCCGACCCGGAGACCGGCACCACCCAGCGCCGCCACGTACCCCGGCTGCGCGCCTCGGACCCGATGCGCTCCTCCCGCGTGACCACCTTCCTGGGCGGCGCCAACGCCGTCCGCACCAAGGTGTTCGAGCAGGTCGGCACCCTCCCCGGGGAGTTCTTCTACGCCCACGAGGAGACCGACCTGGCCTGGCGGGCGCTCGACGCGGGGTGGCTGATCGACTACCGGGCGGACATGGTGCTGCTGCACCCGGCGACCGCTCCCTCCCGGCACGCGGTCTACCACCGTATGGTGGCCCGTAACCGGGTGTGGCTCGCCCGCCGCAACCTGCCCGCCCCGCTGGTCCCGGTCTACCTGGGCGTCTGGCTCGCGCTGACGCTCGTACGCAGGCCCTCCCGGCCGGCGCTCAAGGCCTGGTTCGGCGGGTTCAAGGAGGGCTGGACCACACCCTGCGGCCCCCGGCGTCCGATGAGGTGGCGCACGGTCTGGCGGCTCACGCGGCTGGGCCGCCCGCCCGTCATCTGACAACCTCGGGTCTGGGACCATGGGCCCCATGCCGGGTCCGGCGTTCCAGCCCCGATGCCCCTCCTGCCGCATCTTGAAGACGGAAAGTTTCAACTTGTGAGTGACACAACCCACGACGGCGCCCTCGCCACGAGCAAGCCGCCGTCCGACGACGCGGGGCTCAGTCCCGCGGAGCTCGCCAGGAAGTACGGCCTGTCCGTCAGTGGCGCGCGGCCCAGCCTGGGCGGATACGTGCGGCAGCTCTGGGGTCGGCGCCACTTCATCATGGCCTTCTCCCGGGCCAAGCTGGTGGCGCAGTACAGCCAGGCCAAGCTCGGCCAGATCTGGCAGGTGGCGACCCCCCTGCTCAACGCGCTGGTCTACTACCTGATCTTCGGCCTCATCCTGGACGCGGGCCGGGGCATGGAGAAGGGGGTCTACATCCCCTTCCTGGTGATGGGCATCTTCGTCTTCACCTTCACCCAGAGTTCCCTGATGGCGGGCGTCCGGGCGATCCCCTCCAACCTCGGCCTGGTGCGCGCGCTGCACTTCCCGCGCGCCTCCCTGCCGATCTCCTTCTCGATGCAGCAGCTCCAGCAGCTCATGTACTCGATGATCGTCGTGCTCGTCGTCGCCGTCGCCTTCGGGAACTACCCGCGCCTGTCGTGGCTGCTGGTGATCCCGACGCTGGTCCTGCAGTTCGTCTTCAACACGGGGCTCGCGCTGGTCTTCGCGCGGCTGGGGTCCAAGACCCCCGACCTCGCGCAGCTGATGCCGTTCCTCACCCGTACCTGGATGTACGCGTCGGGCGTCATGTTCTCGATCAGCGAGATGCTGAAGGACAGGCCTGCGTGGATCGCGGACGTCCTCCAGTGGAACCCCGCCGCGATCTACATGGACCTGGTCCGCTTCGCGATGATCGACGGCTACGGCCGGGAGAACCTCCCGCCGCACGTCTGGGCCTTCGCGGTCGGCTGGGCCGTGGTGATCGGCGTCGGCGGCTTCGTGTACTTCTGGAAGGCTGAGGAGCGTTACGGCCGTGGCTGACAACACCCAGGGGCGCGTCCCCACCGTCATCGCGGACGAGGTGCACATCGTGTACCGCGTCAACACGGGCAGCTCCGGCAAGGGCAGCGCCACCGCCGCGCTGAGCAAGATCCTCCGCCGGGGCAAGGGCGACGCCCCGGGCGTCCGACGGGTCCACGCGGTGCGCGGGGTCTCCTTCACGGCGTACCGCGGCGAGGCCATCGGCCTCATCGGCTCCAACGGCTCCGGCAAGTCGACGCTGCTGCGCGCCATCGCCGGTCTGCTGCCCTGCGAGTCCGGCAAGGTCTACACCGATGGCCAGCCCTCGCTGCTCGGCGTGAACGCGGCGCTGATGAACGACCTCACCGGTGAGCGCAACGTCGTCCTCGGCGGTCTCGCGATGGGCATGAGCCGCGAGCAGATCAAGGAGCGCTACCAGGACATCGTCGACTTCTCGGGGATCAACGAGAAGGGCGACTTCATCTCCCTGCCGATGCGCACGTACTCCTCCGGCATGGCCGCGCGCCTGCGGTTCTCGATCGCGGCCGCCAAGGACCACGACGTCCTGATGATCGACGAGGCCCTGGCCACGGGTGACCGCAGTTTCCAGGTGCGCTCGGAGAACCGCATCCGCGAACTGCGGGAGAAGGCCGGCACGGTCTTCCTGGTGAGCCACAACAACAAGTCCATCCGCGACACCTGTGACCGGGTGCTGTGGCTGGAGAAGGGCGAGCTCCTGATGGACGGGCCCACCGAGGAAGTGGTCTCGGCGTACGAGAAGGCCAGCGGCCACTGAGACCGCCCCGCCCCACCCCCTGGCCGAGGCCCCTGCCGCTCAGCGCGGCGGGGGCCTCGTCATGGGGGGCGGTGGCGGGATCGCGCCCGGTCCGCGGCGTGGGGCCCGGCCGGAACGAGCGGTGGACGGAGCGGCGGATTCCGGGGCGATGGCCGACATTCCGGGGCGCGGGAGCACCCGATAGGCCCCCGCGGCGTTGTACAGCGTAAGCTGGACCAGTTCTCAATCGCGCCAAGAGGGGACGATTCCCCGCAGCCGGCTCCCGGGGGATACCCCCGGGTAAGGTCCGGCGGCGTGTCCGAAATAGGATGACTTGGGTCGGCAGTGTAGAACGGGAGACGTGACGGCAATGGCTACGGGAATTCTCCGGCCCCCAGGCACGACGGCCGTCCCCGCCCCGGGCGGCGGGCGGTGACCCCCGGGCACGGCATCCGTCCCGCGCCGGCCGGCGAAGGAACCCCCGACCAGCTCCACGCGCGGGCCACCCTCGCCAAGGCCGCGGCGGAGAACTTCCCCGTCGCCCCCGCCTTCCTCCCGCGCGCCTGGCGCGACGGCCTCACGGCGGTCTACGGCTACGCCCGCCTGGTCGACGACATCGGCGACGGCGACCTCGCCCCCGGCGGCCGCGACGCCGCCCTCCTCGGGCTCGACCCCGCCGCCGCCGACGACCGGCTCGCCGTGCTCGACGCCTTCGAAGCCGACCTGCTGCGCGTCTTCGGCGCCTCCGACGGGCCCCCGCGCCACCCCCTGCTGCTGGCCTTGCGGCCCGTCGTACACGACCACGGCCTCAGCCCCGAGCCGTTCCTCGGGCTGATCGAGGCCAACCGCCAGGACCAGCGGGTGTCCCGCTACGAGACGTACGGGGAACTCCTCGCCTACTGCGAGCTCTCCGCCAACACCGTCGGCCGCATGGTGCTGGAACTCACCGGCACCAGCACCCCCGAGCGGATCCGCCGGTCCGACGCCGTCTGCACCGCCCTGCAGATCGCCGAGCACCTCCAGGACGTCACCGAGGACCTCGGCCGCGACCGGATCTACCTGCCGGCCGAGGACATGCGCCGCTTCCACGTCGCGGAGGCCGACCTCCGCGCCCCGTCCGCCGGGGCGTCCGTCCGGTCCCTGATCGCCTTCGAGGCCGAACGCGCGCGGGACCTCCTGAATGAAGGCACCCCGCTCGTGGGCAGCGTGCACGGCAGGCTGCGGCTGTTGCTCGCGGGATTCGTGGGAGGGGGGCGCGCCGCCCTGCGCGCTGTTTCCGCCGCCGGCTTCGACGTGCTGCCCGGCCCGCCCAAGCCCACCCGGAGCCTCCTGCTCCGCGAGGTGGCCGCCGTTCTGCGTACAGCGCCGAGAAAGAGGTGAGCCCGAACGTGGAGGGCACCGCACACGCGTCAGCACCGTCCGCCCAGGTCCTCGCGGCCTACAGCTACTGCGAGGCCGTCACCGGCACCCAGGCGCGCAACTTCGCGTACGGCATCCGGCTGCTGCCCACGGACAAGCGGCAGGCGATGTCCGCGCTGTACGCCTTCTCGCGGCGCGTCGACGACATCGGCGACGGCACCCTGGAACCCGGGGCCAAGCTGGCCCGCCTGGAGGACACCCGCGCCCTGCTCGGCCGGATCCGGGCCGGGGAGGTCCACGAGGACGACACCGACCCGGTCGCCGTCGCCCTCGCCCACGCCGCGCGCCGCTTCCCGATCCCCCTCGGCGGCCTGGACGAACTCATCGACGGCGTCCTGATGGACGTGCGCGGCGAGGAGTACGAGACCTGGGACGAACTCAAGACCTACTGCCGCTGCGTGGCCGGGGCCATCGGACGGCTCTCCCTCGGCGTCTTCGGCACCGTGGGCCCGGCGGACCGCGCCGACGAGTACGCCGACACCCTCGGCCTGGCGCTCCAGCTCACCAACATCCTGCGCGACGTCCGCGAGGACGCCGGCAACGGGCGCACCTACCTGCCCGCCGAGGACCTCGCCAAGTTCGGCTGCGCCGAAGGCTTCCAGGGCGGCCGCGCCCCCGCCGGCTCCGACTTCGCGGGCCTCGTCCACCACGAGGTCCGGCGCGCGCGGGCCCTGTTCACCGAGGGCTACCGGCTGCTGCCGATGCTCGACCGGCGCAGCGGCGCCTGCGTGGCCGCCATGGCGGGCATCTACCGGCGGCTCCTGGACCGCATCGAACGCGAACCCGAGGCGGTCCTGCGCGGACGCGTCTCGCTGCCGCCGCACGAGAAGGCCTACGTGGCCGTGCGCGGCCTCTCCGGCCTCGACGCCCGCACCGTCACCCGCCGGACCACCCGGAGGCGGGCTTGATGCCGGCCGCCCCGGGCACCCGCCTGGCGCCGGCCCGTGCCGCCTCCCCGACCGCTCCTGGCGGCGCCGCCGCCCCGGGCCGGGGCCGGGCGGCGGAGGGCTCCGGCCACGGCCCGGCCGGCTCCCGCCGCCCCGGCGCCACCTCCCCGCAGGACGCCGTCCCCGCCGCGCGGGCAACCGTACGGGGCTGGGCGGCGTCTGTCCCTGCGGGCTTCGCAGCACCCTCCGGCCGCGCGGGCCGGCGTACCACCCGGGAGGCCTCATGAGCGTCAGCGCAACCGGCGGCGACCAGCACGCCGTCGTCATCGGCGGCGGCCTCGCCGGAGTCACGGCGGCCCTCGAACTCGCCGACGCCGGACTGCGGGTCACCCTCCTCGAAGGGCGCCCCCGGCTCGGCGGCCTCGCCTTCTCCTTCAAACGCGGTGACCTGACCGTCGACAACGGCCAGCACGTGTACCTGCGCTGCTGCACCGCCTACCGGTGGTTCCTCGACCGCGTCGACGGCGCCGCCCTCGCCCCGCTCCAGGACCGGCTCGACGTACCCGTCCTCGACGTGGCCCACCCGCGCGGCCCCCGCCTCGGCCGGCTGCGCCGCAGCGCGCTGCCCGTACCCCTGCACCTGGCCGCCTCCCTGGCCACGTACCCGCACCTCTCCCTCGCCGAGCGCGCGAGCGTCGGCCGCGCCGCCCTCGCGCTGCGCCGCCTCGACCCCGCCGACCCCGCGCTCGACGGCCTCGACTTCGGCACCTGGCTCGCCCGCTACGGCCAGTCCCCGCGCACCGTCGACGCGCTGTGGGACCTCGTCGGCATCGCCACCCTGAACGCCACCGCCGGCCAGTCCTCGCTGGGCCTGGCCGCCATGGTCTTCAAGACCGGCCTGCTCTCCGAGAACGGCGCCGCCGACATCGGCTGGGCCCGCGTACCGCTCGGCGACCTCCACGACACCCTCGCCCGCAAGGCCCTCGACGCCGCCGGGGTGCGCACCGAACTGCGCACCCGGGTCACCGCCGTCTCCCGTACCGGCACGGGGGACTGGCGGGTCGACACCGAGGGCGAGTCCCTCGAAGCGGGCACCGTCGTCTTCGCCGTACCGCAGCGCGAGGCGCACGCCCTGCTGCCCGCCGGGGCACTGGCCGACCCCGACAAGCTCCTCGACATCGGCACCGCCCCCATCCTCAACGTCCACGTCGTGTACGACCGCAAGGTGCTCAAGCAGCCCTTCTTCGCCGCGCTGGGCACCCCCGTCCAGTGGGTCTTCGACCGCACCGACGCCTCCGGGCTCACCGACGGCGGCCAGTACCTGGCCCTGTCCCAGTCGGTCGCCCAGGACGACATCGACGAACCCGTCTCCGTCCTGCGCGCCAAGTACCTGCCCGAGCTGGAACGGCTGCTGCCGGCCGCACGCGGCGCGAAGGTACGGGACTTCTTCGTCACCCGCGAGCGGACCGCCACCTTCGCCCCCAGCCCCGGCGTCGGCCGGCTGCGCCCCGGCCCCCGCACCGACACGCCGGGGCTCTATCTCGCCGGTGCGTGGACCGCCACCGGCTGGCCCGCGACCATGGAGAGCGCCGTCCGCAGCGGCCTCGGCGCGGCGCACGCCGCGCTGGCCGCTCTCGGCCGCCCCCGCGAACACCCCCTGCAGGAGGCGGTATGAGCACCACTACCACCAGCACCACCGGCACAGCACGTACAGGAACCAGAGGAGAGCCAGTGAACCCGGGGAACCCGGCTGTCGAGAACACGGATGCCGGCACGGGCGCGGCCGGAGGGGGAGTGGAGAAGTCCGACACCCTCGCCCTCCTGGAACGCGGCCGAGACCTGTCGACGCCCGTGCTCCGTGCGGCGGTGAGCCGGCTCGCGGCGCCCATGGACACCGTCGCCGCCTACCACTTCGGCTGGATCGACGCCCAGGGCAACCCGGCGGACGGCGACGGCGGCAAGGCCGTGCGCCCCGCCCTCGCGCTGCTCTCCGCCGAGGCGGCGGGCGCCGCCGCAGAGGTGGGCGTCCCCGGCGCCGTCGCCGTCGAGCTCGTCCACAACTTCTCGCTGCTGCACGACGACCTGATGGACGGCGACGAGCAGCGCCGCCACCGCGACACCGTGTGGAAGGTGCACGGCCCGGCGCTCGCGATCCTGGTCGGCGACGCCCTGTTCGCCCTCGCCAACGAGGTGCTGCTGGAGCTGGGCACCGCCGAGGCCGGCCGGGCGACCCGCCGCCTGACCACCGCCAGCCGCAAGCTCATCGACGGCCAGGCCCAGGACATCTCGTACGAGCACCGCGAGCGCGTCAGCGTTCAAGAATGCCTGGAGATGGAGGGGAACAAGACCGGAGCCCTGCTCGCGTGCTCCGTGTCGATCGGCGCCGTGCTCGGCGGCGCGGACGACCGTACGGCCGACAAGCTGGAGGAGTACGGCTACCACCTCGGCCTCGCCTTCCAGGCCGTCGACGACCTCCTCGGCATCTGGGGCGACCCGGAGTCCACCGGCAAGCAGACCTGGAGCGACCTGCGCCAGCGCAAGAAGTCCCTGCCCGTCGTGGCGGCCCTCGCCGCCGGCGGACCCGCATGTGAGGAGCTCGGGCGGCTGCTCGCGGCCGACGCCAAGAGCAACGACTTCGAGAACTTCTCCGAGGAGGAGTTCGCCCACCGCGCCGCCCTCATCGAGGCCGCCGGCGGCCGCCAGTGGACGGCCGACGAGGCACGCCGCCAGCACGCGATCGCCATCCGGGCGCTCGACGACGTGGACATGCCGCAGAGGGTGCGGGAGCAGCTCGTCGCCCTCGCCGACTTCGTCGTCGTGCGCAAGAGGTGATCTTCGCCGGAAAGTGGATATGAATCGCGAGTCGCCGGCCGGGGACCCCTCCTGAGGCAGTCCCCGGCCGACGGCAGACCCGGGCACAGCCGAAGCTCTGTTCGAAGGGGAAGCCATGACAGCGACGACCGACGGCGGCGGTGCGATCACCGGCGGCGCGGATCCGCGACACGACAGCACGGCGGCCCCGGCCGTCGCCGCCGCCGGCCCGGCCGGCGGTGCCACCGGCCTGGAGAAGGACGTCCGGGCGGGCCGCGGTGCCACCGGCCTGGAGAAGGGCGTCCGGGACGCGGCCGACCGGGCGACCGCCGACCTGCTGGCCCGCCAGGACCCGGCGGGCTGGTGGAAGGGCGACCTCCAGACCAACGTCACCATGGACGCGGAGGACCTGCTGCTGCGGCAGTTCCTCGGCATCCGCGACGAGGAAGTCACCCGTGCCGCCGCCCTGTTCATCCGGGGCGAGCAGCGCGACGACGGCACCTGGGCCACCTTCCACGGCGGCCCGCCCGAACTCTCCGCCACCATCGAGGCGTACGTGGCCCTGCGCCTGGCCGGCGACGCGCCCGACGCCCCGCACATGGCCCGCGCCTCGGCCTGGATCCGCGGCCACGGAGGCCTCGCCGCCGCCCGGGTGTTCACCCGGATCTGGCTGGCCCTCTTCGGCTGGTGGAGCTGGGACCACCTCCCGGAGCTGCCGCCCGAGCTGGTCTTCCTGCCGCCCTGGGTGCCGCTCAACATCTACGACTTCGGCTGCTGGGCCCGCCAGACGATCGTCCCGCTCACCGTCGTCTCCGCGCTGCGGCCCGTCCGTCCCGCCCCGTTCGCGCTCGACGAGCTGCACGCCGACGCCCGCGACCCGTACCCCGCCAAACCGCTCGCCCCGGCGGCCAGTTGGGACGGCGCCTTCCAGCGGATGGACAAGGTCCTGCACCTCTACCGGCGCGTCGCCCCGCGCCGGCTGCGCAAGGCGGCCATGGACTCCGCCGCCCGCTGGATCATCGAACGCCAGGAGAACGACGGCTGCTGGGGCGGGATCCAGCCACCCGCCGTGTACTCGGTGATCGCCCTCCACCTGCTCGGCTACGACCTGGAGCACCCCGTGATGCGGGCCGGGCTGGCGTCCCTCGACCGTTTCGCCGTGTGGCGCGAGGACGGCGCCCGGATGGTCGAGGCCTGCCAGTCCCCGGTCTGGGACACCTGCCTCGCCGCCATCGCGCTGGCCGACGCCGGCGTCCGCCCCGACCACCCGGCCCTCGTCAAGGCCGCCGACTGGATGCTGGGCGAGGAGATCCGCCGGCCCGGCGACTGGGCCGTGCGCCGGCCCGGACTCGCCCCCGGCGGCTGGGCCTTCGAGTTCCACAACGACAACTACCCCGACATCGACGACACCGCCGAAGTGGTCCTCGCCCTGCGCCGCATCCGCCACCCCGAACCGGCGAAGGCCGAGGCCGCCATCGCCCGCGGGGTCTCCTGGAACCTCGGGATGCAGTCGAGGAACGGCGCCTGGGGTGCCTTCGACGCCGACAACACCAGCCCCTTCCCCAACCGGCTGCCCTTCTGCGACTTCGGCGAGGTCATCGACCCGCCTTCGGCGGACGTCACCGCCCACGTCGTGGAGATGCTTGCCGCGGAGGGCCGCGCCGCGGACCCCCGCGCCCGGCGGGGCATTGCCTGGCTGCTCGCCGAACAGGAGGCCGACGGCTCCTGGTTCGGCCGCTGGGGCACGAACTACGTGTACGGGACGGGCTCGGTGGTCCCCGCCCTCACCGCCGCCGGGATCGCCCCCTCGCACCCCGCCGTCCGCAGGGCCGTGCGCTGGCTGGAATCCGTACAGAACGGGGACGGCGGCTGGGGCGAGGACCAGCGCTCCTACCGGGACCGCTCCTGGGCCGGGAAGGGCGCCTCGACCGCCTCCCAGACCGCGTGGGCCCTGATGGCGCTGCTGGCGGCGGGGGAGCGGGACGGCGACGCGGTCGCGCGGGGACTCGCGTACCTGGTGGAGACCCAGCGCCCCGACGGCACCTGGGACGAGCCGCACTTCACCGGCACCGGCTTCCCCTGGGACTTCTCCATCAACTACCACCTCTACCGCCAGGTGTTCCCGCTCACCGCCCTCGGCCGCTACCTCCACGGAGAGCCGTTCGGCCAGGGCCGGCGGCACACCCCGCCCGACGGGGGCTCCTGATGCCCCCCGGAACAGAGCCCCCGCCGCCGCTCGTGATCGCCTGCGCCCTGCGCATCGAGCAGGCGGCCCTGCGCAGCGCGGGCCGCGCCGGGCCCGGCGTACTGCTGCGCACCGGCATGGGACCCCGCGCGGCCGAACGGGCCGTCGCCCGGGCCCTGGAACGCCCCGGGACACGCCGGGCGGCCGTCCTCGCGACCGGGTTCTGCGCCGGGCTCGTACCCGGCATGCACCCCGGCGACCTGGTCGTCGCCGAGGAGACCCGGGACCCCCGCGGGGCCGTCACCTGCACCGGCACGGCCCTGCTCGCCGAGGCGCTGGCCCGCGCCGCCCCCGGCCGGACCGTGCACACCGGCGCGCTGACCGGATCCGACCACGTCGTCCGGGGCCAGGAGCGCGCCGAACTGCGCGCCACCGGCGCCATCGCGGTCGACATGGAGTCCGCGGCCACCCTCTGGACGGCCGCCGCACCGGGCCGCCCGGTTGCGGCCGTCCGGGTGATCGTGGACGCTCCGGAGCACGAGCTCGTCCGTATCGGCACGGTTCGCGGTGGAATATCTGCCTTCCGTGTACTGCGTGCCGTACTGCCCGCGTTTTATGAATGGCACCATTCGTCGCCGCTTCCCAGGAGGTGAATCCAGATGGCCATGCCGCTGCGCCAGTCCATCAGGGTCGGTACCTATCTGCTCGAACAGAAGCTCCGCAAGCGTGAGAAGTTCCCGCTGATCGTCGAGCTGGAGCCGCTCTACGCCTGCAACCTCGCCTGTGAAGGCTGCGGGAAGATCCAGCACCCGGCCGGGGTGCTCAAGCAGCGCATGCCCGTCGCCCAGGCCGTGGGCGCCGTCCTGGAGTCCGGCGCTCCGATGGTGTCCATCGCCGGCGGCGAACCCCTCATGCACCCGCAGATCCACGAGATCGTGCGCCAGCTGGTGGCGCGGCGCAAATACGTGTTCCTCTGCACGAACGCCCTGCTGCTCCGGAAGAAGATCGAGAAGTTCACCCCCTCCCCCTACTTCGCCTTCGCCGTCCACATCGACGGGCTGCGCGAACGCCACGACGAATCCGTGGCCAAGGAAGGCGTCTTCGACGAGGCCGTCGCAGCCATCAAAGAGGCGAAGCGCCGCGGATTCCGGGTCACCACGAACTCCACCTTCTTCAACACCGACACCCCGCAGACGATCATCGAGGTGCTGAACTTCCTCAATGACGACCTCCAGGTCGACGAGATGATGATCTCGCCCGCCTATGCCTACGAAAAGGCACCCGACCAGGAACACTTCCTCGGCGTCGAACAGACCAGGGAGCTCTTCAAGAAGGCCTTCGCCGGCGGCAACCGCCGCCGCTGGCGTCTCAACCACTCCCCGCTCTTCCTCGACTTCCTCGAGGGCAAGGCCGATTTCCCCTGCACCGCCTGGGCCATTCCCAATTACTCGCTCTTCGGCTGGCAGCGCCCCTGCTACCTGATGAGCGACGGCTACGTGCCCACCTACCGCGAGCTCATCGAGGACACCGACTGGAGCAAGTACGGCCGCGGCAAGGACCCGCGCTGCGCGAACTGCATGGCGCACTGCGGCTACGAGCCCACCGCCGTCCTCGCCACCATGGGCTCCCTCAAGGAGTCCCTGCGCGCCGCCCGCGAGACCGTGGCGAGCAACCGGGAAGCGTCGGCATGACCACCGGACAGGGTGCGCGGCGGGGCTTCGACCTCGCCGCGCTGCTCGCCGAGCGCGGCGGGGAGCGCTACGAGCTGCACGCCCGGTACCTCAACCACCAGCTGCCCCGCATGCTGCACACCATCGGCTTCGACAAGGTCTACGAGCGGGCCGAAGGCGCCCACTTCTGGGACGCGGAGGGCAACGACTACCTCGACATGCTGGCCGGCTTCGGCGTGATGGGCCTGGGCCGCCACCACCCGGTCGTACGGCAGGCCCTGCACGACGTCCTGGACGCCCGCCTCGCCGACCTCACCCGCTTCGACTGCCAGCCCCTGCCCGGGCTGCTGGCCGAGAAGCTGCTGTCGTACAGCCCCCACCTCGACCGGGTCTTCTTCGGCAACAGCGGCACCGAGGCCGTGGAGACCGCCCTGAAGTTCGCCCGGTACGCCACCGGCCGCCCCAGGATCCTCTACTGCGACCACGCCTTCCACGGACTGACCACCGGCTCCCTCTCCGTCAACGGCGAGGGGGGCTTCCGCGACGGCTTCGCCCCGCTGCTCCCCGACACGAGGATCGCCCTCGGCGACCTCGCGGCGCTGGAGCGCGAACTCGCGCGCGGGGACGTCGCCGCCTTCGTCGTCGAACCGGTCCAGGGCAAGGGGGTGCACGCCGCGCCGCCCGGATTCCTGCGCGCCGCACAGGAACTCCTGCACCGGCACAAGGCCCTCCTCATCGCCGACGAGGTGCAGACCGGCCTCGGACGGACCGGAGATTTCTACGCGTACCAGCACGAGCCGGGCGTGGAACCGGACCTGGTGTGCGTGGCCAAGGCCCTCTCCGGAGGCTACGTGCCCGTCGGCGCGACCCTGGGCAAGGACTGGATCTTCCAGAAGGTCTACTCCTCCATGGACCGGGTGCTGGTCCACTCCGCCAGCTTCGGCTCCAACGCGCAGGCGATGGCGGCCGGGCTGGCGGTCCTCTCGGTCATGGAGGACGAGCAGCTGGTGGCCAACGCCCGGGCCATGGGCGACCTGCTGCGCGGACGCCTCACCGAGCTCGTGGACCGGTACGAGCTGCTCCACGAGGTGCGCGGGCGCGGGCTGATGATCGGCATCGAGTTCGGCAAGCCCTCCTCGCTGGGCCTGCGCAGTCGCTGGGCGGTGGTCCAGGCGGCCCGCAAGGGGCTGTTCGCCCAGATGGTCGTGGTGCCGCTGCTGAGCCGGCACCGGATCCTGACGCAGGTCTCCGGGGACCACCTGGAGGTCATCAAGCTCATCCCGCCGCTGATCGTGGACGAGGCCGACGTGGAGCGGTTCGTGGGGGCCTTCCGGGAGGTCATGGACGAGGCGCACGGCGGGGGAGGGCTGATGTGGGACTTCGGCCGGACCCTGGTGAAGCAGGCGGTCGGCAACCGCTGAACCGGGTGGCGCCGCCGGAGGGGGCCCGCACGGGCCCCCTCCGGCCGCCCGGGGCCGGTCGCGCCGTCCGGGGTCAGCCTTCGAGGAGCCGGTCCCGCAGCCGGTCCAGGGACTCGGGTGCCAGTGCGAGGCCCTCGGCCAGGTAGCGCTCCACCCCGCCCCACTGCTCGTCGACGACCGCGAAGGCGGCGAGCAGGTACTCCGCGCGGGCGTCGAACAGCGGCGCCAGCAGCTCCATCACCTCGGGGGAGCGGGCCTCGGGCGCGTCGCTGCCCCGGCGCACCCGGTAGCGGTTGTGGGGGGCGTTGGACTTCAGGTAGTCGGCCACGATGGCCTCGCGTTCCACGCCCAGCGCGAGCAGGGTCACCGCGACCGACAGTCCCGCCCGGTCCTTGCCCGCGGCGCAGTGCATCAGCGCCGGCACGCTGTCCAGCGCGAGCGCGTGCAGGACGCGGCCGTGTTCGGCCGTGCGGGTGCGGATGATCGTGCGGTAGGAGTCGGTCATGCGGGCGGCGGCCCTGCCCTCGCCGAGGAGGCCGCGGAGCTGGTCGAGCTCGCCGTCGCGGACCATCTTCCAGAACTCCCGGCCGTCGGCGGGGTCCGTCAGCGGGATGTTCACGTTGCGCACGCCCGGCAGTTCGACGTCAGGTCCCTCCAGGGCCTGGTCGGCTCCGTTGCGGAAGTCGAAGACGGTGTGCAGCCCCAGCGAGGCGAGGAACTCTGCGTCGGTTTCGGTGGCATGTGCGAGATGTCCGCTTCGAAACAGTCGTCCCGGCCTGACCCTCCGTCCGTCCGTGGTCGGCAGCCCGCCCACGTCACGGAAGTTGCGCACTCCGGTCAGCTCCGCACCCGGGTCGGGGGCCGCCGGAAGGGGCTGGGGTATCTGCTGGGTCACGTGTACTCCTCCGCTTGGTCTGTGGTGTCCGAATTGGTCCGGTTGGGAACAACTTGCCATACGTGGAGGCGAGATCGGGCCGAGCGCCGTGAGCCAGATCATACGGTGACCGTGCGTGCCTGATCGCAAGAACCGAATTGCCTTGTGAGGGCGGTTGTTGATGGTGCGGAATGGACACAGGGTGACCGGAATTCCGTTGATCCCCCATATCTGCGATTCCGTCAGGGAATTCGCGGCTTGTTGCCCGGTGGCCGACTCGATTACCTTCGCGAGCGATCCGGGTGGACCGCCTAATCCTGCCGCCGCCCGGGAACCGCACCCGACCATCGCGCGCGGCAGGAGCGGGGGAACCAGGTAGTCCGCTGTTCCGGAGCACTTCCGGCGCAGCTCGGGGTGAAGCCGAACCGTGCACCGCACGTACGGCCGGACATCTCCAGTCCGAACCCGACAGCTCACCTCGCAGGCGCCGGAGAGGAATTCGCCATGCCCGGAAAGGGTAAGCACCGCCGTCCGAAGTCCCGTTCGATATCCCGCGGCTTCGCCGTCGCCGGGACCGGCGGGGCGGCCCTCGCGCTCCCGCTGATGGGAGCCGCCGGCGCCCAGGCCGCCCCCGCCGCCGCGCCCGCCACGTCGGCGCCCGCCACGTCGGCGCCCGCCACGTCGGCGCCCGCCACGCCGGCGTCCGTCGCGTCGGCTCCGGAGGCGGTCCCGGCCGCGGCCCCCGCCGCCGCGACCACCGTCTACACCGTCGTTGCGGGCGACCACCTCTCGAAGATCGCCGCCGAGCGCCACCTCGACGGCGGCTGGGAGCAGCTGTACGCCGACAACCGCGAGGCCGTCGGTGAGAACCCGTCCCTCATCCACCCGGGCCTCAAGCTGAACCTCGTCGGCGGCCAGGACGCGGCCCCCGCCCCGAAGGCACCTGCGGCCCCGGCCGAGGAGTCCTCCAGTGGTGCTCCGGCCGGCTCCGAGGGCCTGGGCGGCAAGGCGCAGGCGCCGAAGAGCTCGGGCAAGAGCACCGCCGGCAAGCCCGCCCGCACCTCCGGCGGCACGGCCGCGCAGGGCTCCGGCGCCGCGTCCAAGAGCGAGAAGGCCGCCGCTCCCGCGGCCGCCTCCGGCTTCACCGCCCCCGTCGCCGGCGGCGTCTCCACCCGGTACCGGGCCTCCGGCGCCATGTGGTCCTCCGGCTACCACACCGGCGTCGACTTCATCGCGAGCACCGGCACCACCGTCCGGGCCGTCGGCGCGGGCACCGTGGTTTCCGCAGGCTGGGGCGGCGCGTACGGCAACGAGGTCGTCATCCGGCACGCCGACGGCAAGTACTCCCAGTACGGCCACCTCTCCTCGCTGTCCGTCTCGGCGGGCCAGAGCGTCACCGGCGGCCAGACCATCGGACTCTCCGGCTCGACCGGCAACTCGACCGGTCCGCACCTCCACTTCGAGATCCGCACGGGCCAGTCCTACGGCTCGGACATCGACCCGCTCGCCTACCTCCGCTCCAAGGGCGTGAGCATCTGACGGCACCCGCCGTCGGCACCCTGACACGCGTGGGGCCGGGACCCGAGGGGGGTCCCGGCCCCACGTGTACTTATTCCTTATCCCCCGCGTGGTATAGATCACGGTCCGTCAACCCCTCATTACGTTGGCGTAGGTTGGTTGCCAAGGTGAAGGATGTCGTTCCGTGGCAGCGACGAAGACGACACTCAAGACCATCGGCTCGTACGCGGCGATCGGGGACAGCTTCACCGAAGGCGTCGGGGACCCGGGACCCGGGGACTCGTATCTCGGCTGGGCGGACCGGCTCGCCGTACTCCTGGCCGATCAGCGCGACGAACACGACTTCCGGTACGCGAATCTGGCCGTGCGGGGCAAGATCCTCGACCAGATCGTGGCCGACCAGGTCCCGAGAGCCAAGGAGCTCGCCCCCGACCTCGTCACCTTCTGCGCGGGGGGCAACGACATCATCCGCCCCGGCAGCGACCCGGACGACGTCGCGGAGCGGTTCGAGGCGGCCGTCGCCGACCTCACGAACTCCGTCGGCCTCGTGATGATCACCACCGGCTTCGACACCCGGGGCGTTCCGGTCCTCAAGCACCTGCGGGGCAAGATCGCGACGTACAACGTCCACGTCCGCGCCATCGCCGACCGCTACGGCTGCCCCGTGCTCGACCTCTGGTCCCTCAAGACCGTCCAGGACCGCCGCGCCTGGGACGACGACCGGCTGCACCTCTCGCCCGAGGGGCACACCCGCGTCGCGCTGCGCGCCGCGCAGGTCCTCGGGTACGAGGTCCCGGCCGACCCGGACCAGCCCTGGCCGCCCGTCCCGCCGCGCGGATCGGTGGACGTGACCCGGGACAACATCCAGTGGGCGCGCGAGCACCTGGTCCCCTGGATCGGCCGCCGGCTGCGCGGGGAGTCCTCGGGCGACCACGTCGAGGCCAAGCGCCCGGACCTGCTGCCGCTGTGAGCCGACGGGTGCCGGGCGCGGGGTGACCGTACGGGCTCGGGCACGGGCTCGGGGATGCGGGCCCCCGGGTACGGGCACGGGCTCGGGGATGGGGGCGCGGAACCCGGGCGCGGGGTGACGGGTACGGGGTGACGGGCGCGGGGTGACGGGGACGACACGGGGACGGACGGCGCGCGGCGGAATCCTCCGGGGCCGGTGCGCGTTGGGATGGTCGTGGACGTACACCCCGTCCCCGCCCGGCACCGTCACCACCCCGTCCCACACCGCCCCGCACTTCCCAGGAGGCGCCTTGACCGGCTCCCTTCCCCTGCGTCCCCGGCTGCGCGCCCTGCGGCCCGAAGCCTTCGGCGCGGACCCCACCGGCGCACGGCTGGAGCGGATCATGCGCTCGCCGAACTTCGCCGACGGCGTCTTCCAGAACCCGGTCGGGGCCCGGACCAGACCTTCCGGGTCGATGGCGGAATTCGCCAAGATCTACTTCCACAAGGAGCAGCGGGCCCGGCGCAACCCCGGCGCGCCGATCCCGGTCCACCCGACCACCCTCGCCGACCTGGCCAAGCCGCCGGCGAGCGGGCTGCGCCTGACCTGGATGGGCCACTCCAGCGTGCTCGCGGAGATCGACGGACGCCGGGTGCTCTTCGACCCGGTGTGGGGCGAGCGCTGCTCCCCCTTCCCCTTCGCCGGGCCCAAGCGGCTCCACCCCGTGCCGGTGCCGCTGGCCTCGCTGGGCGCCGTCGACGTCGTCGTGATCTCCCACGACCACTACGACCACCTCGACCTCCCCACGATCAAGGCCCTGGCCCGCACGGACACGGTCTTCGCCGTCCCGCTCGGCGTCGGAGCGCACCTGGAGCGCTGGGGAGTCTCCCCGGACCGGCTGCGCGAGCTCGACTGGAACGAGTCCACCGAGGTCGCCGGGCTCACCCTCACCGCCACCCCCGCCCGGCACTTCTGCGGACGCGGCCTGCGCAACCAGCAGTTCACCCTGTGGGCCTCCTGGGTGGTCAGCAGCGGCGAGCACCGGATCTTCCACAGCGGGGACACCGGCTACTTCCCGGGCTTCAAGGAGATCGGCGCCGAGCACGGCCCCTTCGACGCCACGATGATCCAGATCGGCGCCTACTCGGAGTACTGGCCCGACATCCACATGACCCCCGAGGAGGGCATGCGGGCCCACCTCGACCTCCAGGGCGGCGCCCCGCTCGGCACGATGCTGCCGATCCACTGGGGCACCTTCAACCTGGCTCCGCACCCGTGGGACGAGCCCGGCGAGGGCACCGTGACCGCGGCCGGCGCGGCCGGCGCGGCCATCGCCCTGCCGATCCCGGGCCGCCCCTTCGAACCGGGCGCCCCGGACGCCCCGGCCGAACCCTGGTGGCGCCCCTTCGTCGCCGGCCGGCCGACGGTGACGCCCCCCGCCACCATCGTCGTGAGGACACCGGAACCCGCGTTCGACCCCACCCCCCGTGGCGATCTCGACCCGGCGGGCGAACGCTGACCCGAGGCGGGAGCCCCGGCCCGCCGCCGGCGGCTCCCGCGGCGCCGGAACGTCACCTCACACGGCCCGCTCCTTCCACCGGGCCGCCTCCCTGTAGGCCCGGAAGGCCCGCCCGTCCCCCGGGCCGCCCCTGTCCGCACAGTCCTGCCCCAGCCGCTGGTACAGCGCGGCCGCACCGCGTATGTCGCCGGACTCGCCGGTGAGCTGCGCGTGCCGGGCGCGTGCGTCGAGCACGTCCGGGTCCATGGCCCGCGGACCCTCGGCGTGCCGGTGTATGAACTGTTCCAGCCGCCGGATCTCGGCGACGTGCCGCGCGTCCACGTGCGGGACGACGGCGCCGTCGCAGGCGTACTCGACCTGCGCGACCGCCCGTTCCACCGCCCTCGCGTCGGGCGGCCGGTTCTCGGGCTTCTTCTCCAGCAGGCGCATCACGAGGTGGTCCAGCGCCCCGGGGACACCGGGAACCAGCGCGCGAGGAGGGTCGGGGCGCTCCCACCAGTGGTGCCACAGGAGGGCGGCGCGCTCCCGGAGGTGCCCGAAGGGGGGCCGGCCGGTGAGCATCTCGTAGAGCACGCAGCCGAGGGAGTACAGGTCGCTCCGGGGCGTGCCCGCCAGGTCGGAGAGCCGTTCGGGAGACGCGTACGGAAGACTTCCCGCGAAGCCGGAGTGCGAGGACGACCCACCGATCAGGCGGGCCAGCCCGAAGTCCACGATCTTCACCGCCCCGGAGGTGTCGATCATGATGTTGCCCGGCTTCAGGTCCTGGTGGACCACCTCGGCCGCATGGGCGTCGGCGAGCCCGGAGCAGATCTCCTTGGTCCACCGCACCGTCTGCTCCAGGGTGAGCGGCCGTCCCGCTCCCATCAGGGAGGAGAGCGGCGTGCCCTCGATGTACTCCATGACCGAATACAGGACGGTGCCGTCGGAGCCGGCGTCGTAGATCATCGCGACATGGGGATGGTTGCGGACCAGTGCCATGGCCCGGGCTTCCTTCTGGCAGCGCCTGATGGCGGCACGCACCTCGTCCGGCCGTTCGTCGCCGGGCACGGTGGTCGTCTTGACGGCGACCTTGCAGGCCAGGCGCAGATCCCGGCTGAGCCACACCTCCCCCTGGGCGCCGCGGCCCAGAAGCGAGCCGAGCCGGTAGCGGCCGTCGAGGACCTGCCCGGATTCCGGCATCGTCTCACCGCCCTTCCGGGTCCCATGTGCGCAGCTCGGACAGCCGCGCCACGTGCGCGTCCCAGTCGCCGAAGAACCGCACCCGTCCGTCCAGCACCTCGCGCAGCCGCCGCTGGGCGCGCTGCGCCCGGGCGGCTCCGTCCGCACGGACCCTTTTGCGCTCCGCCGGCACACGCGGTACGTCCAACAGCCCCCAGGCCCCGGTGACCACCCCGAGGACGACGCCGAACCACAGGAACGTGCCCGTGAGGAGGAAGGGAGCGAGGACGAGGGCGGTCAGCCCGCCGACGGTTCCCCCGACGCGGCGGGGCAGGCTCCGGTCGACGGCGTCGGCCTCCCGCTCGGTGCGCGCCCGCAGGGCGGCCCCGAGGTCCGCGGAGAGCCCCTCGGAGTCGACGGGTGCGGCCGGGTCGGTCGGCAGCACGGCCCGCCAGCCCTCGATCGCGATGGGCACGGTCTGCTGCCGCCGCCGGTGCGAAGCCGCCAGCATCGCCTCGGAAGCGTCACGGAGACTGGGCCACACCAGCTTCACCGCGAGGCGTCGCGCGTCCTCGCCGAGCGCCACCCGGCCGGGCCGGAACACGGCGCTGTCGAGGAGCGTGGTGAAGTCCGTGACCTCGGCGTCCGCCGCCCGGTCCGGATCGTGTTCCCGTCGCGCGGCCTGCTCGTCGCCGCGGTGCTCTATGAACCGGCGCAACCACTCCATCTCGGCGTGCACCGCGGCCTCGTCGGGTTCCAGATGGCCGATGAGCCGGTCGATGGCCGTCCGCGAGTACCGCCCGTCAGCCGTGTTCCGCGCGGTCCGGTCCGGCGGAGGGAACTCCTTGCGCAGGTGGGACAGGGTGGCCGTGGTGACGGTCGCCAGCCGCCACCCCTCCAGGAGCCCCTCCCACTGCCCGCCGCAGGCCTTTCCCAAGGGGGCGTAGCGGTCCCCGGGCGAGATCAGCAGCCGCCGCAGCCGGGGTTCCCAGCGCGCGGCACTCGCCCGGGCCGCCGTACCGCCCGCCGCCGCCCCGGCGGCCCACCGGACCATCGTCTGGTGCGCGTAGCTGTGGGCCTGCTCGCCCAGCTCCTGACTGGCGACGGCGTCGAGGACGACGAGGAACTCCCTGCCGAGCCGGTCCGGGTCCACGGCTCCCTGGAGGTAGCCGTCCATGTACAGGCCCGCCTTGGCGTGGTCGCCCATCCGGGCCGAGGTGAGCGCGAAGAACAGGTTGGCCTTCCCCGGGGAGGCGTGGAGCGCCTGCCCCAGCGCGCTCAGCATGAGCTCCTCGTCGCCGTCGAGCCGGGCGGCGACGGCGAGGGTGGCGTGGCCGAGCCAGAAGCCGGGGTCGTGCACCAGGTGCTTCTCCACGAAACCCCGGAGGCTGCCGGTGCGCAGCACCCCGTTGGCCACGAGCTCGGGAGTGATGTCCCGGACCAGACCGCCGGCCAGGGAACGCACCTTCTCCCGCTCGCCGAACCGCCTCTGCCACTCGGCGCTGATCCGGTCCAGCCTGAACTGCGCGGTGAAGACGGCCTGGTCGCGTTCGTACTGGGACCGGAAGTCCGTGAACTCCTTCCCCAGCCGGTCGACCTTGGCGTCGGTCGAGGACAGGTCCGCCCGCAGATCGTCCGTCGCGGAGCGCACCGACTCCACCTCGCCGGCGAGGACGTCCGTCTTCCCGCGCAGGGTGTCGAGCGTCCCGCTGAGCACGGTGAACCGCCGCAGCAGACCGCTCAGGTCGGCCGCGCGCCGCTCCAGCTCCGCGCGTAACTCCCGGTTGCCGGCCCCCGGATCCTCGTCGCGGGCATCGTCCCGGGACGCTTCGCTCATGCTGCCTTCCTCCCGCGCGGGGGCCGTGCACGGCCCTGGACACGTACCTTCCGGCAGCGCGCGCGGTCGGCACAAGAGCGCGTCGGAGCCGACGGAGGGGTTGGCTCCGGCCGTCCGGCGGCGCACGCCCCCCGGCCGTGCGGGAGTACGCGCTCCCGGCGCATTCGGGCTGTCGTACGAGCGCTCCATCGGGAGCGGGAAGCACCCCGGTGAAGTTCCCCAACTGGGCACCAGCTGCGGGATCGTGCGGTCTAGCGTGGGTATCCGGTGATCAACACCGGGCCCCGCGACACGGTGGGGGCCGGGCCCCACGTACCGAGGACGCCGATGTCCGGACTCCGCGCCGCCCGCCACGCCCCGTCGAGACACGCCGTCACGGGGCCGGGCCGGCAGATACGCCCCCAGCTGGTCCGCGCCGCCCTGCTGCCCACGCTCGCCGCCGGGCTCAGCGGCGCGGCCGCGGTCATGTTCACCCTCCACCTCGGCGGTGGCTCCGGAGAGCGGGACGACCGGCTGTGGCCGGTGCTCGCCGGCTGCGCCCTGCTCGCCGTCGGGGCGCTCGCGGCGGCGCTGCTCGGGGCCCAGCGCGGGGCCAAGGCCGTCCGTGACCGCTGCGAGGCGCTGCGCCGGTCCAGCGTGCGCGGGCGCGAGGAGCTGCGTACCGCCGCCGAGCGGATCGCCCGCGGGGAGGCGGCGGTCCGCCCCGTGCTCGGGGACCGCGGCGGCGCTCCGCCGGAGGGCGACCCGGCCGGAGTGGACGAGTTCTGGCTGCTCGCGCAGGAGTTGAGGGCCGCGCGGGAGCAGGCGCAGGGGACCCTCGTACGACTGGCCGTGCCGGCCGCGCCGACCGACAGCGACCGCAAGGTCGAGGTCTTCGTCAACCTCGCGCGCCGCCTCCAGTCGCTCGTGCAGCGGGAGATCTCGCTCCTCGACGGGCTGGAGGACACCGTCGAGGACCCCGACCTGCTGAAGGAGCTCTTCCACGTCGACCACCTCGCCACCCGGATCCGTCGGCACGCCGAGAACCTCGCCGTGCTCGGCGGGGCCGCCTCCCGGCGCCAGTGGACCCGGCCCATCGACCTGAGCGAGGTGCTGCGTTCCTCGGTCGCCGAGGTCGAGCAGTACACGCGGGTGAAGGTGGTGCCCCCGGCGGGCGGCACCGTCCGGGGCCACGCCGTCGCGGACGTGGTGCACCTGCTGGCCGAACTCGTGGAGAACGCCACGGTGTTCTCCGCCCCCGACACGGACGTGGTGGTGCGGGCCGAACGGGTCACCGCCGGGATCGCGGTCGAGGTGGAGGACCGCGGACTGGGCATGCCGGCCGAGGAACAGCACCGGATGAACACCCTGCTCGGCGACCCCGACCAGGTGAGCGTCCGGCACCTGCTCGCCGACGGGCGGATCGGCCTGTACGTGGTCTCCGCGCTGGCCCGGCGGCACGGGATCGCGGTCGAGCTGAAGTCCAACATCTACGGCGGGGTACTGGCCGTGCTGGTGCTGCCCCAGGGCCTGCTGGGCGCGGAGGCGCCGAACGCGGCCGACGCCGTGAGCGGATCCCGGGCCACGTCCTGGGGCACGGTCAACTGGCCGGATCCGACGCCGCGCGCCACTACGGCCCCCGCGGCCGCTACGGCCCCCGCGGCCGCTACGGCCCGCGCGGCCGCTACGGCCGCTGCGTCTCCGGCGGAGGCGGCGGGCGTGGGCCAGGGGTGGGGGTCGGTGGTCCCCGCGCCTGATCCGGCCCCGGCCCCTGCCCGGGAAGCCGCGTCGGCGCCGGCGCAGGGGTGGGGGTCGGCGGTCCCGGCTTCGGGCCCCGGCCAGGATCGCCTGCCGGGCCCGGCGGGCGGCGCCCCCGGTCCGGCTCGGGCCGCCGGTCCGGTCGGGGCCCGGGGGTGGGGGCCGGAGGGCCCGGCCCCGGAGGCGGTTCCGGGTCAGGTGCCGCGTACCGCCGCTCCTTCGGGCCCGGCCTCGGCGCCGGGCGCGGGGCACGACCCCGGCCCGGCTGCGGTCGCGGGCCGGGGGTGGGGGCCGGCGGGGCCGGAAGCGGTTCCGGGTCCGGGGCCGCGTACCGCCGCGTCCGCGGCCTCGGCGCCGGGTGCGGGGCACGATCCCGCGCAGACGTGGGGGGCGGTGGTTCCGGCCCAGGGCGCGGCCGCGGTACCGGGCTGGGCCACGGTGCCGGCCGACGGGCCGGCCCCGGACTCCGGCCCGGACTCCGGCCCGGGCGCGGAGCCCGGCCGGGAGGCGGCGGAGACCCGTTCTCCGGTACTCCCCGCCTCGCGCCCGGCCCTGCCGCCGCCGTCCTCCGGGGACCCGGACCGGCCGGCGGGCCGGGTGCCGGGCCCCTGCCCGGCGCTGCCCCCCGCCCCCGCGGTCGGACCGCCCTGGCAGCCGGTCCCGTACGAGGCCTCCGCCCCGGCCGCGGATCCGGCCCCGTACCCCGGTCCGGAGCGCGAGCGGCTTCCGGCCGCGGACGGAGCCCGCGCCGCCTGGCCGGCCACGCCGCACGCACCGGCCCCGGGCCACCGGGAGGCCGCCGCAGCGCCCTGGCCGCTCGACACCGGCAGCGTCGACGGCCGGCCGGCCGAGCCGCAGCCGGCACCCGCCCCCCTGCCGCGCCGCGTACCACCGCAGACCCCCGCCCCCGAGGGGAGCCGGCCGCCCCTGCCCCGGCGGCGCGCCCAGCAGCACCTCGCGCCCCAGCTGCGCGACACCCCGGCCCCCCGGCGGGCCGAAGAGACCGAACAGCCCGTGCACGACCCCGGCCTGATGGCCGCCTTCCAGCGGGGCTTCGGCCTCGCCCAGACCGACGAGCAGGCATGAACCCCAGCAAGGAGCACACCCCCATGGCCGGCGAACTGGCGACGAAGACAGGCAGCCTCTCCGATCTCGACTGGCTCCTCGGCGGGCTGGTCCAACGGGTGCCGTACACCCGCAGCGCGGTACTGCTCACCGCCGACGGGCTCGTCACCTGCGTACACGGCATGGACGCCGACAGCGCCGACCACATGGCCGCGCTCGCCTCCGGCCTCTACTCCCTCGGCCGCAGCGCCGGTGCCCGCTTCGGCGACGGTGCCGAGGTCCGGCAGGTGGTCGTGGAGCTCGACACCGCTCTCGTCTTCGTCTCGGCGGCCGGCTCCGGCACCTGCCTGGCGGTGCTCGCCGACCGGGAGGCCGATGCCGGAGTTCTCGGCTACGAGATGGCGATGCTGGTCAAGAGCGTGCGGCCGTACCTGGCCGCCCCGCCGCGCCGGCCCGTGGCCGACGCGGAGCGATGAGGGCCTGGGCGAGGGGGGTACACGGTTTCCCGCCGGCGAGGGACACACCCTGGCTGGACGACTCCGCCGGCCGGGTCATGCGTCCGTACACGGCCTGCGGCGGCCGCACCCGGCCCGCCGTCGCGCTCGACCTGCTGTCCCTGATGACCGCGACCGGCGTCCGCCCGGGGGTGCACCTCGGCGCCGAGCACACCCTCGCGCTGCGCATGTGCGCGGGCGCGGCGGCGGTGACGGTCGCCGAGGTGGCCGGGCAGCTGCGGCTCCCGGCCGTGGTGGTGAAGGTGCTGCTGGCCGACCTGATGGAGTACGGGGCCGTCATGGCGCAGGCACCCCGCTTCCCGCACGGCGGCGGCTCCTTCGCCGCCGACGACCTTTCCCTGCTACGGGCGGTGCTCGATGGCCTACGCCGACGGCTGTGAGACGGCCGAGACGGCCGAGACGGCCGAGACGGCCGAGACGGCCGAGACGGCCGAGACGGCCGAGACGGCCGAGACGGCCGAGACGGCCGAGCCGGCCCCGGTCCTGCCCGCGACCCTGAAGATCCTGGTCGCGGGCGGCTTCGGGGCGGGGAAGACCACCTTCGTGGGCGCGGTGAGCGAGATCGAGCCGCTGTGCACGGAGGAACTGCTGAGCGGGCTGGGCGAGGGCGCGGACCGGCTCGACGGGGTGGGGACGAAGACGGCGACGACCGTCGCGCTGGACTTCGGCCGGCTCACCCTGGACGACCGGCACGTCCTCTACCTCTTCGGCACGCCCGGACAGGAACGCTTCTGGTTCCTGTGGGAGGAGCTGTGCACGGGGGCGCTCGGCGCGGTGGTCCTCGCCGACACCCGCCGCCTCGCCGACTGCTTCCCCGCCGTGGACTTCTTCGAACGGCGCGGCATCGGCTTCGTCGTCGCCGTCAACGAGTTCGACGGTGGCCACCGCTACACCTCCCAGGAGGTCCGTGAGGCCGTCGGCCTCGGCCCGGACGTGCCCGTCGTACGGTGCGACGCGCGCCTGACCCGTTCCGGTACGGGGGCCCTGGCGGCCCTCGTCCACCACCTGCTGTCCACGGCCCGCCAGGGCCGGCCACCACACTCGGATCCGGGGGAACCGCCATGACGTACTACGAATCGACCGGCCACCTGCTGCTCACCCCCGTGGACCGGGAGGCACCGGCGCGCGCCGCCCGGCTGCGCGAGATGGACCTGGGCGAGCGGGTGGACGCGGAACTCGACGCCTTCGCGCGCCGGGTCTCCCGGACCCTGGAGGCCCCGCACGCGGGCGTCAACTTCGTCGGCGAGGAACGGCAGTTCTTCGCCGGCCTGCACCACGGGCCGGACGCGGCGGCGAGCGGCTACCCGGCCCGGGTACTGCCCCGGGACCACGGCTACTGCCCGCACGTGGTGGTGCGGGGGCGCGCCCTGGTCCTGGAGGACGTACGCGACTTCGCGCGCTTCGCGGGCAACGCGGTCGTCGACGAGAGCGGGGTGCGCTCCTACCTCGGCGCACCCGTCACCGACCGGCGGGGCTTCGTCCTGGGCACGGTGTGCGCGGTGGACGTGGTGCCGAGGCGGTGGGGGACCGAGGGGCTGGCGACGGTCAAGGCGCTCGCGGCCGAGCTGGCGGAACTGCTGCACACCCGGCAGCACCGCCGTGCGTGACGCCCTCAGCGCAGGAACGCGGTGATCCGCCGCCGCAGGGAGGCCGCGTCCAGGCCGTGGGCGGCGGTGTGCTCGTCGATCGTGCCGTAGCGGCGCAGCTCGGCCCGCCCGACGCCCAGCGGCAGCACGCGGTGCGGGACGTCCACGAGGGCCTGCGCGGCGGCCGCCGCCGAGGTCCCGGCGAGGTACGGCTCGACCAGCACCACGTCGGGGGCGGCCCGTCCGGCTGCGGCGCGCAGGGCCGCCTCGTCGAAGGGGCGCACGGTGGCCGCGTACAGGACGGTGACGTCGAGACCCTCGGTCGCCGCGAGGACGTTGTCGAGGAGCGGTCCGACGGCGAGCACCACCCCCGCGCGGCCCTCCCGTACGGTCTGGAAGCGCAGGTCGCCCAGGGGGCGCGGTGCGGCGTTCGACTGCTGGGAGAGCCGTACGTACACCCGGTCGTCGCCGGCCGCGTAGGCGTGTCGCAGCAGGAACTCGGCCTCGTCGGGGTGGCCGGGTACGTGGACGGTCCAGCCGTCGAGGGTGTCGAGCAGGGCCACGTCCCCGGGCGCCATGTGGGTGAAGCCGCCGGCCGGCCAGTCGTAGCTGGCGCTGGCGCTGACCAGGACCCCGCCCGTGTCCTGGTGCCCGAAGTCCAGCTTGACCTGCTCGAACGGCCGCTCGACGAGGAAGCTGGCGAAGGTGTGCAGTACGGGCCGCAGCCCCGTGAGGGCCAGCCCGCCGCCGACGCCGACGAGCAGCTGCTCCCGGATGCCGACGTTGACCACCCGGTCCGGGTGCCGCTCCTGGGCGGGGCGGAACCCGTCCGAGGAGATCTCGGCGAGCACGAGTGCCAGCCGGGGGTCCTCGTCGAGCAGCCGCGACGTGACCGAGACGAACCGCTCCCGCATGGTGTCCATGACGTCCATGTCCCTTCCCCCTCAGAACTTCTTCTCGACGCGGGCGACGACGGCGTGCGGCCGGCCCGGATGCGGTGCGGTGAAGGCCGCGTGCAGCGCGGAGTGATCCCGCCCGTCCACGGTGACGGTGCTCCAGCCGGCCGCCTCGAAGCGCGAGGCGATCCCGCCGGGCCAGCCGTGGGTGGCGGAGTCGTTGTCGATCACCACCGTGTGCAGCGCCTCCAGCCCGGCCGCGCCGGCGAAGGCGATGGCCTCGTGGTTGCTGCCCTCGTCGAGCTCGGCATCCCCGATCAGCGCCCACACGGCCGCCTCGTCCAGGCCCTGCGCCCGCAGCCCGAGCGCACTGCCCACGGCGAGCGGCAGCCCGTGCCCGAGGGAGCCGCTGCTGATCTCCACGCCGGGGATCAGGGTGCGGTCGGGGTGGTGGCCGAGCGGGGAGCCGTACGCCCCGAAGCCGGGCAGCCAGTCGACGGGGAAGAACCCCTTGGCGGCGAGCACGGCGTAGTACGCCATCGGCCCGTGCCCCTTGGACAGCAGGAACCGGTCCCGCCCCGGATCCCCGGCACTCCCGGGCCCGACGCGCAGCACCCGGTCGTAGAGCACCCAGAGCACGTCGAGGGTGGAGGTGGCGGCGGGCCCGTGCTTCTCGGCCCCGGTCATGAGGGCGATCAGCCGCCCCAGATCCTCGTAGCGGAGCCCGGTGTCCGCGGATGTCTGTGTCATACAGCAACCATGTGACCTCAAGCGCACTTGAGGTCAACCCCGCCCCGTCCGCGCACCCCGCCGCCCCCGAGCCGCAAAAGGTGCGCGCGACCACCCCCGGAAGTGCGGTATTGTTCTCGTGCCGGTCGGGCCAGGGGAAACCCCAGGTCAACGGGCATCGGGACGTGGCGCAGCTTGGTAGCGCACTTGACTGGGGGTCAAGGGGTCGCAGGTTCAAATCCTGTCGTCCCGACCACGCGGAAACGCAGGTCGGAGGCCGTTCTCTCGTTCACGGGAGGGCGGCCTTTCGTGCGTCCGGGAGAGCGGTTCAACTGCGCCTGTGGCAACGGCTGGTCTCGGGCTGAGCGAGTGCGTCCACCGGGTGCATCGCGACTGGTGCCGCAGGCTAAACTTTGGCCACATGACCAGCTCGGACGCACCCTCTGGATTCCTTGAGAATCCGTACATCTTGGACCTGTTTGCCGGTCCGGGCGGTCTCGATGTAGCCGCGCACATGCTCGATGTGCCCTCGCTCGGGGTCGAGTGGGACAAGGACGCCTGTGAAACGCGCTACAAGGCTGGCCTCCAGACCTGGCACGCGGACGTCAGCGCGGTGCGTCGTCACCGGTTCGAGGAACTGCCCAAGGGGCTGAACGTGCTGGCCGGCGGTCCGCCCTGCCAGACGTACTCGGTGGCCGGCAAGGGCGCGGGACGCAAGGCCCTGACCGACGTCGAGAACCTCATTCATGCCTTGGTGGAGGGTGAGGGGGCCAAGGATGCGGATATCGACGCAGAGCTCGCGCGGCTGCACGGCGACCCCCGCACCGCCCTGGTCCTGGAACCCCTCCGGTACGCGATCACGGCCCTTCGCAGTGACAACCGGGAGGGGCGCCCGTTCGACGTGATCGTTTTGGAGCAGGTGCCTGCGGTGGAGGCGCTGTGGAAGGTCTACAAGAAGGCCCTCGAGGGCGGCCTGCCCCGCCCGGGCGGGAAACGGGCGACGTACAAGGTCGCCAAGATCGCCACCCTGCCCACCGAAGCCTACGGCGTTCCCCAGACCCGTCGTCGCGCGATCCTGATCGCGCGGCTCGATGAGTACAGCGCCCCCGCACTGCCGGGCGCCACCCACCACCCCTACAGGCCGCACAAGCCGAAGCAGGGTGGCCCCGATGACCCGCAGGCGGCCCAGCCCACTTTGCCGATGTCGAAGGGGGAGGGGCCTCTCCTGCCCTGGGTCTCGATGGGGGAGGTGCTGGGAGCGACGGGACGGCGCACGCCCTTCGAGATCAGGTCGAACTACGGCAGTGGTGGTGACCCCAAGAAGCGCGGCATCCGTACCGACCGACAGCCGTCGGCCACCGTCACCGGGAAGGTGTCCCGCAACATCGTCCGCAACCCGGACGGCAGCCACCAGGAGCCGGCCAACCTGACCATCCCCGAGGCGGGCATGCTCCAGACCTTCCCTCCCGACTACCCCTGGTCGGGGGGCGACCGGTCGCAGCAGGTGGGCAACGCGGTGCCCCCGCTGTTCGGGATGCACGTGCTGGCGGCCGCGTTGGACCTCCCGCTGCCGCGCGAGGAGAGGCTGAGGGAGAGCTGGCCCGCTGCCGATGACGAGGAGCGGGCGACCCTGCGCAAGGAGGGCTGTGGCGATCCGGACGGGTGTGGACCCAACTGCCCGGAGGCCGAGAATCAGGCCACTCCCTCCACCCCGTCCTCGGACTCCTCCCGCCCCCGGACCGGAGCGTCTGCGAAGAGCTCGGAGAAGTAGTCCACGAGCGCGCTCACGGAGATCTCCGGCACCGGTTCCTCGTCCGGACCGTCCGGGAGCGCGTTCCGTGAGACCTGCCGGGCCGTTTCGGCTTCCTCTATCCAGTCGAGCAACGTACGGGACTCGCGTTCGACATCGGGGGCGATCGCGTCGTACATGAGCGTGGCCGCGGAGGCGTTGACGGCTCCGGCCAGAGCGTTCACCTCGCGACCGGTGCTGATCGTGCCCTTCGCGACCAGACGGACGATCGCCTGGGCGGTGGGCCGGTGGTTGATCACGGACAGGCGCAGTGTCGTGTTGAGCATGTCCTGGCTGGCACAGGCGGTGGCGACGGGGCCGTAGTCCGCGCCGTCGCGGAAGAGCTCGGCCGCCCACCAGAGGCGGGCGAAGGCCTGCTTGTGGTAGGGCCCCCGGAAGCGGTCGGCCGCCACCCGGGGGGCCTTGCCGTCCTTGGTTTCCGTCAGGTGTCGCCACACCACGTAGTCCGGGGCGACGCCGAGGGCGAGGTAGTTCCAAATGCCCGGGTCGGCCGCCTCTCGGCGGGTGAGCCGGAGGGCGGCGTGCAGGCGCGGGGCCAGCCAGGCGTCGGCCTGCGTGGCCTTGAGCCCCTTGTTCCGGCAGTAGGCGATGGCGTCCTCGGCCAGATCCCGGACGGGCAGCAGCTCCCCGCGCCGGGCCGCGTGCGGCAGGGGCTCGGTGACCTGGTTGAGCTTGATGCTCGGGACGTCCTCGCGACCGGTCAGCAGTCCTTCGGTGAGGAACTCCGCCGCCTCGGCGTTGTGGAGCAGCGCGAGGCGCTCCGGGAGGTGGCTGGGTCGGCCGGTCATGCTTCGTCCCCCTGTGTGAGTCGTTCCAGGTCGCGGATGGTGGTGGAGAGCGTCCGGGGGACGCCGGCACGCCGGGAGGCGGCGAAGTGGATGCGGGGCTGGAGCTCCCCCCAGCCTGACGAGGCGGTTCCCGTGCGAGCCGTGTGGACCTCGCGCAGGGCACTCTCCGGCTCGCGATCGGGGTACATGTCGGGGAGCATCGCCCGCAGAACTTCACCCTGCCAGCCGTGTGGGAACAGCGGGGTCCCGTCCTCCTCGATCTCCAGGTCGGAGACGGCGGAGTGGAACACGGCCGTCCAGACCTCTGAGCACATCTGGGCGAGGAGGAGCTCCCGGACGGTCTTCTCCGCCCCGCTGCCGCCGTCCGCGCCGATCAGGTCGCCCAGACCGTCGAAGTCGGTGTTCACGCGCACGAGGGGAAGCCGTCCGGTCGTGTCGACCAGCCAGGGGGAGTCCTTGAAGCGCTGGAGCCGGCTCGCTCCGGAGGCGAAGCCGACCATCTTCACGTCGAGTTCGCGGGCGAGCGAGGGAGCGGCCTCCAGCACGTCGACGAACCATTCCACGTCGGAGGTGGCGATCACCCGCCCGGGGACGCCGTCCACGGTCGCGACGACATGGACGGCGAGGGTGGCGCGGTCGAGGAGATCGCACCGGTGGACGTACAGTTCGGCGGTCCGTTCGCGCCCGTCGCCGGAGACCGGCGAGAATTCGGCGGTCGTGCGGGTGTTGGTGGCGCGCTCGGTCAGCACGGCCACGACCTTGACGTCCTGCCAGGTGCCGGAGGCGTCGACGGCCTTCGCCGGAAGGCCGACGGAGAGGCGGAGCCGTGCCTGGGTCCAGTCGGGGCGATCTTCGTCGGGTCCGAGGGCCACGACGCGCTCGATGGTGGAGACGTACTTGCTCTCCACGTCCTCCCAAGGCTCCCCCTCGGCCTTGAGCTGGGCGCTTTCGACGCGCCAGGACACGTTTCCGGTGAGCCGCCGGTAGGGGTAGACCTTCACGCCTGCTCTGCCTTTCCGGTGCGGAGTTCTACGACGAGTCCGGTGAGTTGGGCCCGGACAGGATGGCGGGAGACGTCGGTGATGCCCCGGAAGACGGCTTTGCGACTGCCGGGGACGAGGCGCAGGGCCCCGTCGACGACCTCGCAGCCGCTGATGGCGACGAGCTCCTTCCAGGGTGCGGCGGGGCGGGGGCCGGAGCGCACGTCGAACTTGGCGACCGGTGTGACCGGGCGGTCCGTGTCGACGCCGGGCGCCACGCGCAGGTCGACGGTGACCGACCAGGCTCCGGATCCGTCGATCGACGCGTCCACGTTGTCCAGCTCCGGCAGGGCCACGGTCCCGGTGGCGCGGGCCTTCTTCGGGGCGCCGCCGCCCATCTTGAGCCGGCCGGCGATCTTCGCTTCGCCGCCGCTGCGGCGCTTGGCGCGGGGCACGGCCACCAGGTCGCGCACCGAATGGTTGGCGGCGGCGGTCAGGGCGGCGATGCGGCGGTGGGCGGAGGGCGAGTAGATCAGGCGGAGTTCCTCGGTCTGCCCCCACTTGTTGTGCTCGGGGGGTTCCGATGCGCGGAGGAACTCCTCGGCGGCCTCGGCGCCGGCCGCGTCCTGACCTGCCGCACGGCCGGTGAGGAGGATCGCCTGGAAGGGGTTGGTGCCGATCGGGACGTTGGTGACGGCGCTGTCCTTGACGGTCATGCGGTTGCCCCGCATGGACACCAGGCGATTGGGGCGACCGTCGGCGTCCTCCGCGTGGGTGACCAGGAGCACGGCCTCGTGGGGTACGCCACCGCGCACCTGACCGCCGTGCAGGGGCACGTTCAGCGGGACGGTAGCGCGGGCGACCTGGCCGGGTCCTGTGAGCCGGTCGACGGTGTCGCCTTCGAGGAAGGCGCGCAGGGCCCGAGTGCGGGAGGGTTGGGTGAGTGCGGGGTCCACGCGCTCCTCGGCGATGAGGACTTCGCCGTTGCGGTAGGTGCGCACGGAGGCCTCGAGATGGGGCTTGTGGTCGCCGCCGCCGGTCATAGCGGCCCAGAAGTTGCGGCCGAGGGCCTCCACGAGTCGAGCGTGCATCCGGTGGACGGAGTCGTCGTCCTGGGTGTTCTCCTCCTCGTCGTCGACTCCGCCGAGTACGGGTGCCAGGCTGGCGACGTCGTGCGCGCCGACGATGAGGAAGGAGGTGCCCGGGGCGGCGCTTTCGCGCGTGAGGTGGAGTGCCTCGACCGTCTCCTCGTCGGCCCACCAGGAGCGGGCCACGTCGGTGGACCTGGCGTCCGGGTCGGGACGTCCGAACCAGGCCGGGCCTGCGTACTCCTGGCCGTCGACCGAGCGCCAGGGGAGGTCGAGCCGGCCGATCAGGCGTCGCTCGGTGCGACCCTCGTGCGGTGTGGAGAGCGTGGAGTTGATCAGCACGAGGCCGAGGCGACTGGTGGCCCAGAGGGTCGCCTTGCCCAAGCCGTAGGAGCCGCCGGCACCGCGGTCCGTCTTGTGGCTGTCGAGCTGGCGGCGGACGACGGCGGCGAACAGCCCGTTGTCGTAGTCGCCGCCGGTCAGGCCGGTGGCGTTGTAGTCGTCGACGCGGAGCAGGACGAGGCGATCGTGCCGGTACATGTCGCGCAGGCCTGCCGCGATCGTCCGGGCCACCTTGCCCTGCTTGTCACCGTCGGCGGTGAGCGCCTCGTAGTGCGGCAGCAGGCGAGCCCAGTCGATGGCCTCGCGGAAACGGGCCAACGCCTCGCCGGTGAGTTCGTGCAGGGTGTAGCGCACCCGAACGGGCTCGGCCCGGTCGAGCCGCGCGTCCAGGCTGTTCTGGGTCGCTTCCCGGGCGAGGACCGAGACGTCCGCCTCGAAGGCGAAGGCGGCCGCGTTGCCGTACTCACGACCGCCGTCGGCGTGGGCCGGCCGGTGGTACCAGGAGACCGGCAGGCCCACCTGTGTGTCGGTGCTACGGGTATGGATGGTTTCGAGGTCGGTCCGGAGCACCTCCGCGATGCGTCGGATGGTCTCGTCCCGAGGGACCGAACGGCCCACGATCCAGGCGGACACGGCCGCCCGGGTCATCCCGAGCACGTCCGCGAGTTCCGTTTGGCTCATCCTGGCGTGCCTGAGCTGGCGCGCCAACCAAGGCCCGAAGTCCTCAGCGGCTTCCACGTCCCACCCACCTGCTTCCGCTTCTCCTGCTTTCGACGAGGTGAGATCCACCGTACAGGACGGCTGTTGACAGCGTGGATACTCGTCAAAAGTTCTTTGACGTGGCCGGTTCGTCGGCGGTGCTGTCGTTCGAGCATCGAATATCGGAACCTTTGGTTCGGCCGCAGGTGCGCCGAATCGGTCTGAATGTCGGGGCAGTTGGTCACGAGGTCGATGTGCGAAAGCCCCTTGCGTGGCGATGGGGGCCCGTGGTTGGGTTTGATCTTGGCTGCTCCAGCACCCTTTCGGAACAACCGCCGTTTTCCCGGGCACAGTTGTGCCCTTTTCCGCCTGCCACAGATGACGTGCGGCAGGGTCGGGAGGACCGGATCCATCCACGATCCGAGGGTCTTGCATCCCGTGCCTTCACTTCCGCACCAGCCCGTCGACTTCGTCCACCCCGTTGTCTCCATTCCCGTCCTGAAGTGGAACTCCCCGTGGCCAACCCGCAGTCCGCAGTGATCCGCACCGTCGTCGAACAGTCCCTCCGCGTCCTGGAGACCTACCGGGTCGATCCGGGGCTGATTCCCGAGCACGCCAATGGCGAGCGCCGCATCACCCAGGGCGGCTACGGCGACCGGCAGCTCTTCGAACTGGTCCAGAACGCGGCCGACGAGATCCGCGACGAGCCCGGCGGTCGGATCCACGTCGTGCTCACGGACGGTCACCTGTACTGCGCCAACCAGGGGAATCCGGTGACGGCCGAGGGAGCCGAGACCATCCTTCGCATGAGCATGTCGCGCAAGCGCGGCGGGCAGATCGGCCGCTTCGGCGTCGGCGTCAAGTCGGTCCTCGTGGTGACCGACGCCCCGGAGTTCTTCAGCCGAACCGGCAGCTTCGGCTTCGACCGGACCTGGTCGCACGGGCTGATCCGGAACGTGCCCGGTGTCCGCGAGCGACACGGTGACGACTTCGAGGCGCCCGTGCTGCGCATGGCCCGTGAGCTGGACACCGCGGCCGAGCGGCTGCGGGACCAGGTCCTCGACGAACTGCTGGAATGGGCCACCACCGTGGTCCGTCTGCCGTTGCTGCCCGGTGCGGCCGAGCGGCTGGGCAAGGACATGCACGGTCACCAGGGGCGGCAGAGCCACGAGACCCGGGAGGAGTTCCCCTCCGGCTTCCACCTCTTCTCCCCGCACGTGGGTCAGGTGGTCCTCGAGGACCGTCGCCCGCGCCCCGTCGCACGCCGGACCCTGCGGAGCGAGCGGGAGGGGAACCGTCGCACGATCCACGAGGAGCGCACCGGCCGGCCGCCCGTCGAGTCGCGGTGGCAGGTCTTCACCCACACGCACGAGCCGACGGAGGCCGCCCGCCGCGACGCCGGCGAACTGCACGACCGACTCTCGATCGACGTGTCCTGGGCCGTCCCCGCCTACCGGCAGGGGGAAGGAACCGGCCTGCTGAGTGCCGCCGACGCCCGAGGACGCGGCAGGTTCTGGTCCTTCTTCCCGACCAAGTACGAGATGACCCTCAGCGGCATTCTGAACGGGGCCTGGAAGACCAATGAGGACCGGCAGAATCTGCTGGACTCCTCGCCCTTCAACGTCGAGATGATCCAGGTCGCGGCCCGGCTCGTGGTCGATTCCCTGCCGGAGTTGGCCCCGGCCGAGGACCCCGGTGCCTACCTCCCGTTGCTGCCGGGTCGTAGCAAGGGGGCGGAGGTCATCAGCTGGGCCGACCGGCTCCTCACCGAACAGATCTGGGCCGCTGCGGCCGTCCGCCCGTCCCTGCCGGACCAGGACGGGGTACTGCGCGTGCCCAGGGACCTGAACGTCCACCCCGACCTGGGCAAGGACCACACCGCACAGAACCGCTGGCTGCGGACCTGGCACGCGTACGACGGACGGCCCCGTGACTGGGTGCACCCTTCGGTCGAAGCGAACGAACTGCGATCCGGCAAGACCAAGCACATCCTGGACGCGGCCGACAGGCAGCGGGCCTCCGTCGTCCAGTGGCTGGAAGCGCTGGTCTCCGACGGTACGGCGAAGGCCTCCGAGATCGCCATCCGGATCGTCGCGGACATGATCGAGTGCAGGGCGGCGTGTGCCGCGGAGGCGCGCACGGCCAAGATCGTGCTCACGGAAGAGCACGGCATGGTGGCCCCGGTGGGCGGCGTCGTGTACCGACGTGTCGAGGAGGACGGCCTGCGGGAGTCGCTGGTCTACGTGGACAGTGCCCTCTCCGACGACCCGTCGCTCTCATCGGCCCTCACCGTCCTGGGCATTCAGGAGGCGGATGTCCGGGGCCGCTTCGTGAGCGTCCTCGACCAGGGCTTCACCTCGTACGGACCGCAGGAGTGGAACCGGTTCTGGGACCTGTTCCACAGGGCGGGCGCCTCCGTGGTCGGCCACGAGGTGATCAACCGGGTGCCCGACGTGAGGAGCACGCTGATGGTCCGGACCGCGGACGGTGGTTTCCACAGGATGCGCGACTGCATGCTGCCCGGCACCGTTGTCACCGCGCAGAGTGACCCAGGAATCGCCGTGGACATGTCCTTCCACTCCGACGACACGGGCTTCTTCCGCGAGGTCGGCCTCCGGGAACGCCCGACCGCCAACCACCGACCGGAGAACGAGGCCTGGTTCGAGGAGTACCGGGAGGCCGTGCACGCCGGGTACTGCCGCCGGCTCGACAACCGGGCGAGCCGTCCGACGCTGGCCCGGATCAAGATCGAGGGTGCGGCGGTCGGCGGACCGTTGCACCTCCTTCCCCGTCTCTCCGAGGCGGCGCGCGCAGGGTTCCTGCGGGTTCTTCCCGAGGAAGGCCTGATCGAGAACTGGACGCTCCAGATCGGCGCGCAGGTGGCCACGCGACAGCAGGCTCCCTCACCGATCCGCTGGATGCTGGCCCGATACGGCCGGGTCGAGACCTCGCAGGGCGTCAAGCCGCTCAGGGAGGCAGTCGGCCCACAGCTCTCGGCCTACCGCGACGTCCTCCCGGTGGCTTCGCTCAGCGCCGAGAAGGCACGCAAACTGAAGCTCGCCGACAGCGTCGAGAAGGTCCGTTCCGAACAGTGGGAGCAGCTCCTGGAGAAGCTCCAGGAGAGCGAGGACGATGCGTTCGTCGGCTCCACCTACGCCCTGCTGACCCGGCTGGAGATCGACTTTCCCGAGGGTTCCCTGACCCGGTGTCGGATCGGTGACCTCTGGGACACCAGGGAGGACGGTGAGATCGCCGTCGCCGCGAACGCGGAGCAGTACCGCTCGCTGAGGGCCGAACGGGTGCCCGCCCTGCTCATGCCGGACCAGGAATCCGCCGACCTCATGATCGAGCAGTGGGGCATGCTGCGCCACGATGACGTCGTCAGCCGTGAAACCCGCCACGAGTCGACGGTGGAGGCGGTTCCGCTGTCAGAGGAGTTCCCCACGCTGCGCCAGAAGATGGGGGCTTCCGTGGGCACCTACTCCCTGTTGCGCTGCTCCACGCTGGAAGAGGTCGTTCGAACCCCGCACGGTGCGCGGGCGAAGTCCTTGGAGAGCGCCCGGCAGGGCAACGTCATCAAGGTCCTGGACTCGTTGGACCGGCTCGGCACGCTCCGGGCCGTGGACCGTGAGCTGGGCCTGAGGATGGGCGAGACCGGTTGCCTCGCAGTGCTCGGCGCCCAGGACCGTCAGGAGCAGGACGAGAAGGTGCGGTCCGCGCTGAAGGCGATCCGCGAGGCCGAGGACGTCACCGCCAAGCTGGAGTTGCTGATCGGCGCGGAGGCCCTGCGCGACCGCCTGCCCGCCGGACTGATGGAGGCCGAGCGCCAGGAACTCGGTGGGGAGGCCCCCACCGGCCTCCGCATCGCGCAGATGGCGTTCAACGCGCACGGCGACACCGTGCTGAAGACACACGCCCGCGACATCCAGGAGCGGTTCCCGAACGCACCGTCGGCCTACACGGGCGGCTCCGCAGCGGTTTCCTTCGTCGCCGAACTCGGCCTGCCCGCTCCCTTCGCCGGATACCGGGCCCCGACCCTCGAACAGAGCCTGACGGTGGAAGGTCCCCGGGACTTCCCCCGCCTGCACGACTACCAGGAGCGACTCGCCCTCAACATCTTCGAGATGTTGGACCGGCTCGCGCCGCAGCGTGCCATGCTGTCGCTGCCCACCGGCGCCGGCAAGACGCGAGTCACCGCCGAGGCCGTCATCCGTTGGGTGAAGCAGGCCGGTGACCTCAAGGGTCCGATCCTGTGGATCGCCCAGACCGAGGAACTCTGCGAGCAGGCCGTGCAGAGCTGGCAGTTCGTCTGGAGCAAGGCCGGGGCACAGACCCGTTTGACGATCAACCGACTGTGGACCTCGAACGAGGCCGCCCAGGTCGCCGACGGGCCCCAGCTCGTCGTGGCCACCGATGCCAAACTCCAGGTGTGCCTGGACAGCGACCGGTACGTCTGGCTGAGGGAAGCGGCACTCGTGGTGGTGGACGAGGCGCACGTGGCCACCAGCCCGCGATACACCGAAATCCTGAACCTGCTGGGCCTGACTCAGCACCGCACCGAACGGCATCTGCTCGGTCTGACCGCCACACCCTTCCGCGGCCACAACGAGGAGGAGACCGGCCGCCTGGTCAACCGCTTCGGTGCGCGCCGGTTGGACGAGGGCGTGTTCCCCTCCGACGACGCCTACGGACACCTCCAGGAGCTCGGCGTGCTGGCGCGGGTCGAGCACAGGGAGCTGACAGGCGGAACCATCGAGTTGTCCCGCCAGGAGCGAGAGAGCGCCGAGCAGTTCAGCCTTCTGTCCAAGGCCGCCGAACAGCGGCTGGCCGACGACCACGACCGCAGCCGCCGTATCGTCTCGGAGATCGCGGCGATGCCCGCGGACTGGCCGGTGCTGGTGTTCGCGACCTCCGTCGAGCACGCCAAGTACCTGGCGGCACGGCTGAAGGATCACGGGATCTCCGCGTCCTCGGTGGACTCCACCACCTCCGACAGCGACCGCCGCGCCCGTGTCCGGGAGTTCCGTGAAGGCAGGGTGCGCGTACTCACCAACTACGGCGTCCTCACCCAGGGCTTCGACGCCCCCGCCACCCGCGCCGTGGTGGTCGCCCGCCCCGTCTACAGCCCGAACGTCTACCAGCAGATGATCGGACGTGGGCTGCGTGGTCCCCGCAACGGCGGCAAGGAGACATGCCTGATCCTGAACGTCCGCGACAACATCCGGAACTTCGACACCGTCCTCGCCTTCACCAAGTTCGAGCACCTGTGGAGCAAGAAGTGACCTCCGCCCCCGAGGACGGCCCTGTCCTCACCGCCCAGCAGCGAGAAGTCGTGGACCTGCCCTGGGACACCCGCCTCCTGGTCACCGCGGGCGCCGGCACGGGCAAGACCCACACACTCGTGCGCCGCATGGACGCCCTGGTGGGCCGTGCCGACCCGGACGAAGCGCTGGAAGCCTCGGAACTGCTGGTCCTCAGTTTCTCCCGGGCCGCCGTCCGCGAGCTGCGCGACCGCATCGCCCGACATGGCGAGCACGCCCGTCGGGTGCGGGTACAGACCTTCGACTCCTGGGCGTACTCCCTGCTGGTGCAGGCGTACCCGGAGAGCGACTGGTCGGCGCATTCCTTCGACGCGCGCATCCGAGAGGCGACCAAAGCGATCGAGAAGGGCGCGCTGGAATCCCTGGAGTCCGGGCTGCCCGCGCACGTCATCGTCGACGAGGTCCAGGACCTTGTCGGCGCCCGTCGGGACATGGTGGAGTCCCTCCTCGACCGCCTCCAGGACTCCTGCGGCTTCACCCTGGTCGGAGACTCCGCCCAGGCGATCTACGACTTCCAGATCGACGACCCTGAGGAGTACGCCGACCGGGCTGATCTCTTCCTGCGATGGGTACGCCGCTCCTACGCGGACGACCTGGTCGAGTTGAAGCTGACCCGGAACTTCCGGGCCGTCACCCCGGAGGCGCGCGCGGCCCTGCCGATGGGTCCCGCGGTGCAGGCCATCGGCAGCGCGCCCGAAGGCGCGGACGCGGCTGCCGCGCGGCTCCACGCCGAGCTGCGCGAGCTGCTGCTCGACCAACCCGACCTCGTCTCACTCGCCGATTCGTTCACCCTTGACTCGCTGCGGTGCTTCCCCGGAACCTGCGCGATCCTGACCCGGGACAACCGACAGGCCCTGCTCGTCTCCGAACTGCTGCACACCCAGGGCGTTCCGCACGTCCTGCGCCGCTCCCTCCGGGACCGGCCGGTGCCGTACTGGGTCGCCGAAGTGCTGCGTCGCACTGAGGCCGCCACCCTCACCGAGCAGCGGCTGCGCGAGCTCCTCGACGAGATTCCGCTGCCCGAGGGAACCGACCCGGACCGCTTGTGGAGGACCCTGCGCGGGGCGGCACGCGGAACGGGTCGTGGCACGCTCGACGTCAGCCGGCTTCGCAGGCTGGTCGTGGATCAACGGTTCCCGGACGAGCTGGCCGACCCCGAGCCGGCCCGACTGGTCGTGTCGACCGTTCACCGGTCCAAGGGCCTGGAGTTCGACCGGGTGGTGCTGCTCACCCCGCCCACCCTGGCCGAACTGCGCCGCCGCAGCGACGGACTCGACGTCCCCGGCGAAGCCCGCGCCCTGTACGTGGCGATGACCCGGGCCCGCGAGGACGTGTACCGGGTCCCCGCACCGGATACGGCGACCGTGCTCAAGCACAAGCCGACCGGCCGCTGGTACCGGGGGGTCCCGAACCCGCAGCAGAGGTGGCGGCGCGACGGCGTCGAGGTGCGTGCCGGGGACGTGTGCGCCCAAGCACCGGCGGACGCGACGCACGGAGCCCCAGCGGCGCAGTCCTACCTGTTGGAACGGGTGAAGCCGGGTGACGAGGTGGTGTTCCGGCTGTGCGACTCCCTGCCCATGGGCCCGGAGCAGAGCCCCCGCTACGCACTGTTGCACGCGGAGCGGGAGATCGGAGAGGCATCCGAAACCTTCAGGAGCGCGTTGTACGCCGTCCTGAAGGTCGGTACGGCCTGGGAGGTCAGATGGCCCGACGCGATCTCCGGTCTGCGCATCGACTGTCTGGAGTCGGTCGCGGGTAGCGCCGCCGCCGGAGCCAACGCCGGCCTCGGCGACCACGGCGTGTGGATCGCACCGCGCATCAGCGGAATCGGACGGTTCCGGCGGTCTGCCGGGGCCGAGGAGGAGTAGGTATGACGATCCACGCAGGGCGACACGCCGCGCACTACGAGGTTCGGGAGGACCTCGTGGCCCGGCTCCGCCGAGAGCTGCTGGGCCCCGACGTCGACGCCTCGGCGGCAGACCGTGCCGAGGTGCTGGACCAGGACGCGCCGATCACCCGCTATCCAGTCGGCGTGCTCTTCCCCCGCCCGGCGGACGCCGCCGCAGTCCATCGCCTGCGGGAGGACGAGGCCGAGGAGGACGGCCTGGACGAGGAACCCGTGACCGGGGCGAACGGCCTCGACGAGTCCGGTCCGGTCGCCGAACGCCCGCACGCCGGTGACCGGCGCCCGTCCACGGTCGGCCTGACCTTCGCCGTCGATCTCGCCGCGTGCCGGGAGATCGTGGTTTCGGCGCGTGCCGCCGTGTACGAGCCGGAGGACACCGAGGGACGCAAGGTCGCGGCCCGCCGGAGCGAGGCCCGCACCACGTCCGAGCAGCGGGAGCGTTGGCGTCGGGTGGAACTCGACCTGCCGGACACCACCGTGGACGTGACCTACCCGGGGCGTGGTGCCTCGCGCGATCTCGTCGAGGACAGGGTCCGGCTGGACGTGCAGGTGCGTCGTCCGTCGGACCGGACCGGAACGGTCACCGTCACGGTCACCCTGGTCAACGTCCAAAGGGTGGGGGAGCGTGAGCTCCAGGACGCCTTCGCCCTCTTCCAGACCGGACTGACGATCCGCGCCGCCAACGGATCGAGCGCGTTCGTCGAGCGCCCCGCAGCATTGGCCGCCGTCGACCCCGAACTGGAGACCAGCCGGCTGCTGCACCGCCACGCCCCCACCTTCGCAGCAGGTCACGGCTGTGCCGCGGTGTGGGACTGGACCCCGTCCCCGGTCGGCCTCACCGATGTGGAACGTGCGGGCGTGGCGGAGGTGCGCACCGAGTTCGTGCCCACGCACGAGGTGTTGCTCACCGACTCCAACCCCGAGATCGACGACGCCGCCCTGACGATGACGGGCCTCGCCGAGGCGTCCGACACCGACGTGATCACCGCCCTGGAAGGTCTGGCCGCAGGGTATGAGCGGTGGATCACGCGCAAGAGGGACGAAGCGACCGCTCTCGCCGGCACCTCGTACGAGCAGGCCGCGTTCGATCAGGTCAACTCCTGCCAGGAGGCCTTGGACCGGATCCGCGTGGGCATCGCCCTGCTGGACACCAAGCCCGATGTGATGCGGGCATTCCGGCTGGCCAACGTCGCGATGGCGACCCAGCGTGCCCGCAGCGCCTGGGTCAAGGACGGCCGGGAAGGCGAACCCGACCTCGCGTCCGCGCGCTGGCGCCCCTTCCAGATCGCGTTCGTGCTGCTGTGCCTGGCCGGCGTGGACGACCCGGAGCACCCGGACCGGGGCGTGTCGGACTTGCTGTGGTTCCCCACCGGTGGTGGCAAGACCGAGGCGTACCTGGGCCTGATCGCGCTGACCACCTTCCTGCGTCGGATGCGCCTCGGCGCGGCGGGCGGCGGCGTCACCGTGCTCATGCGGTACACGCTGCGCCTGCTCACGCTCCAGCAGTTCGAGCGCGCTGCGATCCTGATCTGCGCCATGGAACGGATGCGCCGCGACAATCCTGCCGAGCTGGGGCACGAGGAGATCTCCCTCGGCATGTGGGTGGGGCAGTCCGCAACACCCAACACCCTCGCCGTCGCCTCCGACCAGCTCGGTGCCGCCCGCGCCGGGAAGGCGCTCCAGCGGGAGAACCCGGTCCAACTCCACGCCTGCCCCTGGTGCGGGACCGCCCTCGACGCCCATCACTACTCCGTCGACAAGGAAGCAGTCCGGATGGACGTGCGCTGCCCCGGCGCGGGCTGCGCGTTCTCCGGCGGACTGCCCGTCCACCTGGTCGACGAGACCGTGTACAGGGCCCGTCCCACCTTGGTGATCGCCACCGTCGACAAGTTCGCCGCGATGCCGTGGCGCGCCGAGACCGCGGCCCTCTTCAACAGGGACCGTCAGGACTCCACGCCGCCCCCGGAGCTGATCGTGCAGGACGAGCTGCACCTGATCTCCGGACCGCTGGGAACGCTGACCGGTCTGTACGAGACGGCTGTCGACGTGCTCGCAGACCGCCCCAAGGTGATCGCCTCGACCGCGACCATCCGCCGTGCCGCCGACCAGGGCAGGGCCCTGTTCTCGCGTGAGGTGCGCCAGTTCCCGCCCGCCGGCCTGGACTCCCGGGACTCCTGGTTCGCCGTGGAAACCCCCGCAGGTGGGAAGGCGTCCCGCCGCTACGTCGGGCTGCTCGCCCCGGGGACCAGCCAGTCCACCCTGTTGATCCGCACCTACGCCACCCTGCTCCACCGGGCCATGAGGGCCGACACCCCTCCGAAGGTGCGTGACGCCTACTGGACGCTGGTCGGCTACTTCAACAGTCTGCGCCTGCTGTCCGCCGCCGAACTCCAGGTCCACGACGACGTCGTGGCCCACTTGGAGCACTTGGCCGACCGGGACGGCTGCGAGCCCCGCTCCATCGGCAATTACGCCGAGCTGACCAGTCGGGTGGACGCCAGCGACGTTCCGGCCCGCCTGAAGCAGATCGAGCGACGGCTGCCCCAGGACGACGTGGTGGACGTCCTCCTGGCCACGAACATGATCGCCGTCGGCGTGGACGTCGACCGCCTCGGCCTGATGGCCGTCATGGGCCAGCCGCAGACCACCGCCGAATACATCCAGGCCACCAGCCGCGTCGGCCGTGCCCACCCCGGGCTGGTCGCGGTGATGTTCAACGCGGGCCGCTCCCGCGACCGCTCCCACTACGAGAACTTCCAGCACTTCCATTCCGCGCTCTACCGAGAGGTCGAGTCCACCTCGGTGACACCGTTCTCGGCCCGTGCCCGCGGCCGCGGCCTGCACGCGGTGATCGTCGCCCTGGCCCGCATCCTGATCCCCGCAGCCCGCGCCGACGAAGCCGCCGGAGACATCGACGTGTTCCGTGAGGAGCTCCGGAACCGGATCCGCCCCGTGATCCTCGAACGCGTGGCGGCCGTGGCTCCCGACGAGGCGGACCACGTCGCCGACGCCTTCGACGAGTTCGTCGACTGGTGGTACGAGGAGGCCGCCGCGCACGGCGGCCTGCACTACGCGCCGAAGCGGGGACGCCGTGCCCCTTCGTTGCTCAAGCCCTACAACGACGCTCTGGAGGACGTCGAGGCGTGGGAGACCCTGTGGTCCCTTCGCGACGTCGACGCCGAGTCCGCCCTGTTCATGGAGGCATCCCGATGACCCCGCCCCCCGCCCGCCGCCGGCGCGGCTCCGACGGATCCCCCGCACCGACCCGGAGCCTGCCCCGTCGTGGCGCGGTCCGTCGCGCACAGGCCATCACCACGTACGGCGTGGGGGCCCTGATCGCCGTGGAACAGGAGTCGTTCATCGTCTGCGGCATCGACGGTGCCGACCAGTACTGGCCCCGGGACGAGGCCCCGCCGATCCACGAGCCTCGCCTCGCCCGTGTGCTGGGCGTGAGCCGCTTCAGGCTCCCGCCCGCCTCCGACGACTCCAGCCGCGACGGGGTCCGGGTACGACGCTTTCCCCTGTGGCACCACTGCCCCGGATGCCACGCGCTTGACCACGTACGGAGCTTCAACTCGCCCCCCGGCCGGAACGAATGCGCCGAGTGCGCGGAGGCACTGGTGCCCTCCCGCTTCGTGGCCGCCTGCGAGGACGGGCACATCGCGGACTTCCCGTACTGGAAGTGGCTGCACCGTGGCAGGCGCGGTGACGGCGAGGCAGGCTACTGCGGCGGTCGGATGAGCCTGCGCTCCACGGGCCGGACCTCTTCCCTCCGTTCGGTGGTGCTCTCGTGCTCGTGCGGGGTGCCGGAGGTGTCCATGGAGGGCTCCTTTCGACACGGAGCCCTGCGGGACCTCAACATCCGCTGCGAGGGCAAGCGCCCCTGGTTGAAGGACGCTCCCGACCTCTTCTGCTCCCAGCCGCCCCGGACCCTCCAGCGCGGTTCCTCCTCGGTGTGGCAGCCGGTGCTCCGCTCGGCGCTGTCCATTCCGCCGTGGAGCGACAGCAGGGTGCACGTACTGGAGGAGCATTGGGACACCCTGCGCGCGTGCTCGACGACGGCCGAGATCGAGATCGCGCTGAAGATCGTCTTCAAGGGTGCCCCCTCTCCCGTGAGCGCTGAGGAGGTCTTGGAGCTCCTGGCGGCGATGGAGGCCGAGGACCCCACCGGCGAGGGCGCTCCCGAAGCCGACCAGGAGCAGAGTTACCGGGCCCTGCGCGACCTGGAGTACGAGCGACTGTGCGCGGGCAACCCGGAGGACTCCGGATCCCACACCGAGCAGTTCGTCTGTGAGCCTCCGTCCGGTGACGACGAGCCCTTGACCGGTCTGGGACTCACCACGCCCATGCTGGTGAAGAAGCTCCGTGAGGTCCGCGCGCTGAAGGCCTTCACGCGGGTCATCGATCCGGAGACCTCCGCCGAGGGGCACGAGGCGGAGCTCTCCCTCGGCGCCACGGACTGGTTGCCCGCCATGGAGGTGCACGGTGAAGGCGTCTTCCTGCGGCTCGAGGAGGACGTGGTCGACGCGTGGGCCGAGCTGCCCGCAGTAGCCGCCCGGGTGGAACGCATGCGACAACGGCATCAGCAGGTCCTGACCGAACGGGCTTCCGACCCCGCGCTGGTACCGGTTTCGCCCGCCACCCCGCGCATGGCCCTGCTGCACACGCTCGCCCACGTGGTGATCAACGAGTGGAGCCTGGACTCCGGCTACCCCGCGGCATCGCTCCGCGAGCGGATCTACGCGGGCGACGAGATGGCGGGCGTCCTCATCTACACGGCAACCAGCGACTCGGCCGGCAGTCTCGGCGGCCTGGTCGCCCAGGGCGAACCCGAACGCCTTGCCCGGGCCGTGCGCGCGGCGGTCCACCGCGCCGAGTGGTGCTCCGCCGACCCGCTCTGCCTCGAGACCGAGACCTCCGGTGCGGGCGGCACCAACCTGGCCGCCTGCCACGCGTGCGTGATGCTCCCGGAGACCAGCTGCGAGCACAACAACGGGCTGCTCGACCGGGCTCTCCTGGTGGGCACTCCGGAGGACCCCACCGTCGGCTTCTTCTCCCACCTGCTCACGCAGTGAGCACTGCGCGGTGACGCCGGCGGGTGGGAGGAGGTTTCCTCCCACCCGCCGGAGCGGTCACCCTTCGTTCGGCGACGATGCGCGGTGCCCCAGAGCGGCCCGAACGGCGAGTCCGAGGGCCCGCCCCACAGGAGGCGGCGACGCATGGCCTATCTGGCGGTACCGTGCCGTCTTCCGACCGGCGAAGGACCAGTCCTCGGGGAATCCCTGCAACCGTGCCGCCTGCTCGACGGTCAGGGCCACCATGCCCTTGACCCCGAGTGACAGGTCCCACGGGAACTCGGGTCCCGGGGATTCGTCGGCGACGGTCCCGCCGTTCACGCGCATGCGCGCCCAGGAACGCTTCGACCCGGTCGGCCCCAGATCGGGGCCGCCCCGGTTCCAGGAGCCTCCGACCAGAGTGGGGGCCACCTGGTCCGCCTGGGCGGCCCAGTCTGCCGCGTGGGGCCAGCCGCGCGCTGCCATGGAGGCACCCAGCGCTTCGCCCACCGTGATCGGTGGTCGAGCGTCGTGGACCGGGGGGACGAACGCGTCCGCGGAGTCGCCCTTGAAGGCAACCAGAATGCCCTGTTTGCGGTCCTGGGGCACGCCGTGGTCCATCGCGTTGAGGACGAACCAACGGTGCCGATAGCCAAGGTGCGCGAGCTCGGTGGCTATGTAGGCGCGGATCGGCTCGTACCCGGGGTTGGAGACCAGATCGGGGACGTTCTCGATCAGCAGGGCCCGAGGCTGCACGCCGTGCATGAGCATGATCGTCGCTTCGAGTATGCGGATCTCCTCCGCGCTGTTCTCGCGCGCCACCGCCGCGCTCGCCTTCACCCTCGGCAGGCCGGCAGCCAGAAGGTCCACGTCATAGGTCGCCTGATGGTCCACGGGGTCGAAGTCCAGCAGATCGGCTTCGAGGACATTCCACGCAGGGCGGTTGAGTCGCAGCGTTTCGCAGGCCACCGCGCGGTTGTCCAGGAGCAGCACGGGATCGAAGCCGGCCTGCTCCAGACCGAGAGCCAGGCCACCCGCACCGGCGCACACGGCAAGGCAACTGAGGCGTTCAAGCCCGGACTCTTCCATGATCACCGCTAGTGCTCGTCGGGAACCCGCGACCCGGGGTGGGCCGCGGCCATGATCGCATTCCCTGGAGGGCGGCGTCGGGCGCCGTTTCGCATCCTGTCGTCCCGACTCGGAAGAGTCGTAGGTCGAAGGGCCGTTTCAGAGGGATCTGAAACGGCCCTTCGGTCATTCCCGGTGGTCCGCCGTCCGGTGGGCCCGGGTCAGGGTGCACGTGCCGTTCGCGCACTGGCGTCGCAGGCGGCCGCGGGAGATGGTCTGGGCCAGGCCGACCATCCAGCACGTCGGGCAGCCGCGGAAGGCGATCAGGGACAGCGGGGCCGCCAGCAGGGCGGCCGGGCCGGCCGCGGGGACCAGGGCTACCGAGCCGATGATCAGCCCGAAGCCGAGGGCGCCCCGCGCCAGGTGGCGCGGGACCGAGCTGCTGGCGAAGTCCGGCCCGGGGGTCTTCGGGCGGGCGGGGTCGGCGGTGTTCACGGGTGCGGGTCTCCTCCCGGGGCGGGGGTGCGGTCGGTCGCCTCCAGCGCGAGGCGCAGGGCCGCGCGGGCCCGGTGCAGCCGCGACTTCATCGCTGGGGCGCTGAGGCCGAGCGAGCGGGCGACGGTGTGGCCGGGCAGGCCCTGGACGTCCCGCATGATCAGGACCTGGCGCTGGTCCCGGGGGAGGGCGCCGACCGCCGCCGCGATCCGCTCCACCTCCAGCCTGCGCAGCACCGCGTCCTCGGCGGACGGTTCCGCGGAGGGGTCGGGCGCGGCCTCCGTGTCGTCGCTCCGCGACACGAGCAGGCGTACCTGCCGCAGGCACTCGTTGCGGACGATCCGGAACATCCACGAGGCGAGCGCTCCGGTGGCCCGCAGGGTGCCGATCTTCCGGTAGAGGATGATCAGCGCCTCCTGCGCCGCGTCCTCCGCGTCCTGGGGTGAGGAGCACAGCGAGAGGGCGAACTTGCGGACGTGGGGCTGCGATTCCATGACGACGGTCGTGAGCGAGCCGACGTCACCGTCCTGGGCGGCCTTGATCAGCCGGTCGTCCGGCCAGGCGAAGCGTTGGTTCATCTGCGGGTCAACTCCGGGGTGGTTCGGGCGCGTTCGCTGCTCAGGTGCGGTTCTTGAAGCGCCGCGTCAGGTGCCAGGTGCACGCGCCGACGAGCAGGGCTCCGACGACTACGAGGGTGGTGACCAGCATGGGGTTCCTCCGGGGTCTCTTACGGCGTGTTGGGTCGGTACGCGGATAAGAGGCGCGGAGGTCCGGAAAGGATTCGCGGCCCGGGGAAGTTTCTCGGCCGGGGGGGCTGGGACCGGCTCGTCACTTTCCGATCGTGTTCATCAGGATGATGGCCGTGAGGTCGCAGACGATGACGAAGGCGGTGAAGATGATCGCCGCCCATGCCCTTTGGGATGTGTTCAAGTCCACGGGCCACCTCCCGGGTCACCGGTTCGGTTCGCTGCCTGGGGTCATGATGTGCGCATTCGCCGGCCGCCGCACGACGACGCAGGGCCCCTGCGCGCCGAACACCGCGATCGGCGCGCAGGGGCCTCCTGCCGGCAGTGCCCGGGCGGCGAGAGCCGCTCGTCCGCCGAGGGCCGGAACAGGCGGTGAGGCCTGTGTGGGTGCAGTCAATCATTCGAGAGGCAAATGCGCCACCTTGGCCAGCATCTGCGGGGTGATGGGTCGTGTGGCTTTGGTTTTGCTGCTTGGAGGGTGAGGGGGGTGGGTGGCGGGGTCTTCGTGGCGGGGGTGTGCCGGGGCCTCGTGTGCGGACGCCATCCGATCGGTGGAAAGACGGAGAAAACGCTTGGACGGCGTGAGCGGCCCTGCGGAACACTGCGACTCCTGTCCTGACGCCGCTCACACCGCACAGGGTTGGTATGGGATCTCCTGAAGCACACCCAAGTCCGCCGGGCAGGGGCCCGGTCCTCCTCGCACTCCGCCACTACGGACGGGAACTCGTCCGGCTCCGGTGGCTGGCCCTGCCCGCCATGCTGCTCCCGGCGCTGGGCAACATCGGCATCAACTACGTCGCGCCGCTCGTCGTCGCCAAGCTCGTCGGCCGGATCTCCGACGACCGCGAGGTCGTCGCCTCCGGCATCGGCCCGGTCCTGCCCTACGTCATCGGGTTCGCCGGCGTCCTGCTGCTGGCCGAGGCGCTGTGGCGCGTCGGGCTGCACTGCCTCAACCGACTCGACGCGCTCGGCGTCGAGCAGCTCTACGTACTCGGCATGGACGAACTGTTCGCCAAGGACGCGGCGTTCTTCCACGACAACTTCGCCGGCTCGCTCACCAAGCGGGTCCTGAGCTTCGCCTCCCGCTTCGAGGAGTTCGTCGACACGCTGACCTTCCAGATCGTCGGCAAGTTCGTGCCGCTGCTGTTCGGCTCGGTGGTGCTGTGGCAGTACGAACCGCTGCTCGTCATCGGGCTGTTGGCGATGATCGCGCTGACCGCGCTGTGCGTGACGCCCCTGATCCGCCGCCGGCAGGCGCTCGTCGACCAGCGCGAGGAGGCCATTGCCCGGGTCTCGGGCCACGTCGCCGACAGCCTGATGAACATGGACACGGTCCGCGCGTTCGCCGCCGAGGAACGCGAGGCCGCCGAACACCGCTCGCGGGTCGCCGAGTCACGGCGGCTCATGCTGCGTTCGTGGGACTACGGCAACCTGCGCATCGACACGCTCGTCGCGCCGATGTCCGTACTGACCAACGCGCTCGGCCTGCTGGTCGCCGTCGGGCTCGCCGCGCGCGGTCACGGCGTCGAGACCGTCGTCGTCGCCTTCACCTACTACGGCAACGCCACGCGGATCATGTTCGAGTTCAACCAGATCTACCGCCGCCTGGAGAGCTCGATGACGGAGGCCGCGCAGTTCACCGCACTGCTGCTGACCCCGCCCACCGTCCTCGACCCTGAGTGCCCGGAGCCGCTGCGGCCCCAGGGCGCCGACGTGCGCTTCGAAGGCGTCACCTTCGCCCACGCCGGGGCGGAGCCGCTCTTCGAAGACCTCGACCTCGCCGTGCCCGGCGGGACGAAGATCGGCCTCGTCGGCCGCTCCGGCGGCGGCAAGACCACCCTCACCCGGCTGCTGCTGCGGATGACCGACATCCACGGCGGGCGCATCACGGTCGGCGGACAGGACATCAGCCGGCTGTCCCAGGCCGACCTCCGCGGCATGATGGCCTACGTACCGCAGGAACCGGCGATGTTCCACCGCACGCTGCGCGAGAACATCGCCTTCGCCCGCCCGGACGCCACCGACGCCGAGGTCCGCAGGGCCGCCGAGGCGGCACACGTGACGGAGTTCGCCGACGCCCTGCCCGACGGCTTCGACACCATGGTGGGCGAACGCGGCGTCAAGCTGTCCGGCGGACAGCGCCAGCGCGTCGCCCTCGCCCGGGCGATCCTGCGCGACGCCCCGATCCTGCTGCTGGACGAGGCGACCAGCGCCCTCGACTCCGAGAGCGAGATCCTCGTCCAGGACGCGCTCTGGCGGCTCATGGAAGGGCGGACGGCGCTCGTCGTGGCCCACCGCCTCAGCACCGTCGCCACCATGGACCGGCTCGTGGTCCTCGACCGCGGCCGGATCGTCGAGCAGGGCACCCACCAGGAGCTGCTCACCGCCGAGGGGGCCTACGCCAAGCTGTGGCAGCACCAGTCCGGGGGCTTCCTCGACGACACCCCGGCCCCGGGGGCCGGCCTCCGGACGTGACCGCCCGCCGCCGCGCGCCGTGCCCGCCCGGTACGGCGCCCGGCGCGGCGCGGGAGCTCGCGGTGGTGGGGGAGCGGTGGTGGGGGAGCGGTGGGGGGAGCGGCCGGTGGGGGCGCGGTCAGGCCGGTGCCGCGGAGCCTCCGGCGAGGTCCGCGCGGACGAGCGCGGCGGCGAGCCGCGCCAGGTCCCCGGGCCCCACCAGCGCCGCGAGGCCGCTCGCGGTGTGCGGGAGCCCCAGGGCGGCGGCGGCCTTCAAGGAGCGCGCGTCGAAGAAGGGACGCAGCCCCGGCCAGACGGCCTGCACCTCCCGGCAGAACACGTCCGCGCCCACCGGCCCGATCCGCGGTACCTCCCGCAGCAGCCCGCGCAACGCCGCCGGGTCGCCCCCGGCCCGGTCGCGCAGCCGGCGCAGATCGCCGCCGTACCGGTCGAGGAGCAGCTCGGCGCCCTCGCCCAGCGCGGTCGCGGTGCTCTCGTCGTAACGGACGTAGTGCCCCCGGCCCAGTGCCGCCACCCGGGTCCGCCACGCCGCGTCCGCCATCGCCCGGGGCGTCCGCAGTCCCGCCGCGAAGAGCTCCCGCGCGGCGGCCACGGCCGTCCCCGCCCTGATCGGCGCCGAACACAGGACGGTCAGCACCAGCAGCCGGTACAGCGGGGCGGGCTCGTCGCGGAGCGTGATCCCCGCCTCCTCCGCGTACGTCCGCCCGTGCTCGCGCAGCAGCTCCGCGACCGCCTCGGTCCTTCCCACGGCGGCCTCCTTCCGTCCCTTCCCGCGTACCCGGTATCTGCCGCCGCCACCGGACGGCGCCCCGGCCCCCGTCCCAGGGCCCGGACGGTACGTGGCGCCCGGCGCCCGGTCCCCGGCCCGGGAGGCGCCGGGACGGGGACCGGCAGACGATGGAGGCGTGCAGGTGCCACACGAGCCGGCCGACGCGACCGGGCCCCGGTGAACGAGGCCCGGTGAACGAACAGGTCCCGGTCGACGAGCTGATCAGCAGCGCGGCGCAGGCCGCCGGCGGCTGGCTGGGCGCGCTGCCCGTCGCACTCGTCGCCACCGGCGGTGACGGCACGATCGTGCGCTGGAACCAGGTCGCGCAGGAGCTGCTGGGCTACACCCCGCCCCAGATGCTCGGCCGCAACATCGCCGACCTCCTGCACCCGGGATCCGACCGCAGCCTGGGCCGCTCCCTGTGGGAGGCGGCCGCCTCAGGGCGCGGCGTGATGGGCACCGTCACCGCCTGGCACCGCGACGGACACCCCCTGGAGGTGGAGATCTGGGCCTCCCCGGTGTCGGACCGGCAGCACGGCTCGTCGGTGCTCGTCTTCGCGGCCGACGCGCACGCCGCCCGGCGCATCCGGGGCTCCTCGGCCGTCTGGGACGGCCTCTTCGCCCGCTCGCCCGTCGGCATCGCCATCCTCGACACGCAGCTGCGGTTCCTCCAGGTCAACGCGGCCCTCGAAGCCATGAACGGGCTGCCCGAGTCGGCGCACGTGGGACGCCGCCTCGCCGAGATCCTGCCCGAGGTGAACGCCCTGGAGATGGAGGAGGCCATGCGGCAGGTCCTGGAGACCGGGACGCCGGTCCTCGACCGCCGCCGGGTCGGCCGGACCCCCTCCGAGCCGGACCACGACCGCGTGTGGTCGTGCTCATACGTCCGCGTGGAGGACCCCGCGCGCATGCCCATCGGGGTGATCGCCTCCCTCGTCGACATCACCGAGCAGCAGCGCGACCACGTCGAAGCCGAAGCCGGCCGCCGCCGGCTCGCTCTGCTCAGCGAGGCCAGCATGCGCGTCGGATCCAGCCTGGACCTGGAGCGCACCGCGCAGGAACTCGCCGACCTCGCCGTACCGCGCCTCGCCGACGCCGTCACCGTCGACGTCCTCGACGCGCTGGCCCGCGGGGACGAACCCGGCATGGGCCTCACCGGCGGCGCGGCCCTGCGCAGGCTGGGCCGGGCCCCCCTGTCCGGATCCCGGGTCACCGACATCCTCGCCCCGCTCGGCCGGACCCTCACCTTCCCCGCGACGGCCCCCTACACCCAGGCCCTCGCCGCCCGGCAGCCCTTCCTCATCGCCCGCCTCGACGACCAGGCCATCGCCCCCGCCGCCCGGCACTCGGCCAAACCCGCGCAACTGCTCGCCGCCGGGGTGCACTCCTTCGTCATGGCTCCCCTGGTGGCCCGGGAATCGGTGCTCGGCCTCGCCACCTTCTACCGGACCCGCCCGCTGGGACCCTTCACGGCCGAGGACGTCACCCTCGCCGGGGAACTCGCCGCCCGCGCCGCGCTCAGCATCGACAACGCCCGCCTCTACCACCGCGAGCACGAGACCGCCGTCATCCTCCAGCGCAGCATGCTCCCGCAGCACATCACCCCGCCGCCCGGCATCGAGGTCAGCCACCGCTACCTGCCCGCGAGCGACGTCAACGAGGTCGGCGGGGACTGGTACGACGTCCTGCCCCTGGCCGGCGGCAAGGCGGCCCTGCTGATCGGCGACGTCATGGGCCACGGCATCGCCGCCGCCGCGGTCATGGGCCGGCTCTCCGCCTCCGTACGGTCCCTCTCGCGCCTGGACCTCTCGCCCGTACGGCTGCTGCACCAGCTGGAGGCCGCGCTCGCCGACCTCGCCGAGCCGATGCTGGCCACCTTCCTCTACGTCGTCTGCGACCCGGCCACCGGGCGCTGCACCGTCACCCGCGCCGGGCACCCGCCGCCCGCCCTCGCCCTCCCCGACGGCACCGTCCGGCTCCTGGACACCCCGCCCGGGGTCCCGCTCGGCGTCGGCGGCATCGCGTTCACCCCCACCGAGATCGAGGTTCCCCCCGGCAGCCTCCTCGTGCTCTACACCGACGGACTCATCGAAGCGCGCGGCACCGACCTCGACGAACGGCTCGGCGAGCTGACGCAGCTGCTCGCCGACCCCCAGCGGCAGCTGGACCACCTGTGCGACTCGCTGATCACCCACCTCGTCCCGGCGGCCGCCGACGACGACATCGCCCTGATGGTCGCGCGCGTCGGCGGCTGACTACGGCACCCCCGGGGCCCGTTGTCAGTGGCGCCGGGCATGATCGGACCCATGACACACGGATCCGCCGAAGCCCTGCGCGACCTGGCCCTGCGTCACCTGCCCGCCGAGACCGCGGAGCGGTGGCTGGGCCTGCTGCGCCCCGGCATACGCCTCACCGTCGCCGGAGCCGAGGACGAGGCCGTCGGCCGGCTGGGCGGCCTGCCGGCGCTGCCGGCCGGCACCGAGTGGCCCGTGTGGGAGGGCCACGGCCCGCTCGCGTTCGTGGCCTCGGTCGACTGCGCCGCACTGCCCTCCGGAGCCCTGGACATCGACCTGCCGGGTGAGGGGACGCTGCTCTTCTTCTACTTCGACGGACAGCTCGACGGCGGCGAGGCCCTGGTCCTGGCCGAGGACCCGGACAGCCGGCCGGGTGCGCGCGTCCTCCACGTCCCGGCGTCCGCCGGGACGGCCCCGGAGCGCGCGGCGCCCGAGGGGATCACCGCGTACCCCGTCGTACGGCTGGCCGCGCGTCCGGGCCTGACGGCCGCCGACCCGTGGCACCCGGACCTGAGGGCGGCGTTCGCACCGGACGCGCCGCACGGCGAGCCCTACGAGCACCCGGTGACCGACCCGGAGTTCACGGACGCCCTGTGGGAGTTCGACGGCGACCCGGGCCACCGGATCGGCGGCCACCCGGCCGCCGTGCAGAACCCGGTCGAGCTGGAGGTCGCCGAAGCCGTGCTGGAGGGGAAGGCCTCCTGGGACGACCCCGAGCTGTCCGAGGAGGCCGGCCGCTGGGTGCTGCTCGCCCAGTTCGACAGCGAGGACGCCGCCGGCATGATGTGGGGCGACTGCGGCGTCCTGTACTGGCTGATCCGCCCCCGGGACCTGGCGGAACGCCGCTTCGACCGGGCGGTGTTCACCTGGCAGTGCGGCTGATCCGCCGGGGAGGAGCGGAAGCCGGGGACCCCCGCGGGCTCCGCGGGGGTCCCCGGCCGACGGGGTCAGCTCTTGCCGAGGAGCTTGTTCATCCGGGTGATCTCTGCGCTCTGCGAGCTGATGATCGCTCCGGCCATGTCCTTGGCGGGCTGGTACTTGCCGTCGGACCGCTCCGTCTTGGCCATGGCCACGGCGCCCTCGTGGTGCTTGACCATCAGTTCGAGGAACGCGGTGTCGAAGGCCTTGCCGGAGGACTTCGTGAGCTTGTCCATCTCCTCGTCCGTCATCATCCCGGACATGGAGTGGCCGCCGTGCCCGCCCTGTGCGGCGTCCTCGGCGGGAACCTGCTCGCCCCAGGCGGTCAGCCAGCCGGACAGGGTCTTGATCTCCGGGTCCTGGGCCTTCTTGATCTCGTCGGCCAGCGCCTTGACCTCGGCGGATTCGGCACGGGTCGCGGCGAGGCCGGCCATCTCGACCGCCTGGCGGTGGTGCGGGATCATCCCCTGGGCGAAGGCGGTGTCGGCGGCGTTGTTCGCGGCCTGCGCGTTGCCGGCGGACGCGGACGCGGACGCGGACGGGGACGCGGAGGGCTGGGCGGACGCGGAAGCGGAGGCGGTGGCCCCGTGGCTGTTGTGCGCCGAGGAGCCGGAGCCGCCGTTCCCGCCGCAGGCGGCGAGGACGAGCGCGGCGGCGGTGGCGGCGGCCGCCGCGGTGGTACGGCGGACGAGGGAACGCTTGACGGTCATGGTGGTGCTTCTCCTGTTGGGGTGCGTACGGGTGCGCTCACCGGCGGGAACGCCGGCCGGGGCCGCCCTATACGCGCAGGAGTTGCAGTTCGCTCAGTGACGGGGGCGCGCGCCCGCAGGCCGTCGCCCCGAGCACGACGCCGTGCGGGGCACCGGCGACGGCGGTGATCCCGCCCGGCGCGGGCGCCGGTGCGTGCAGCGCCGGGGCGCCGCTGGTGCCGGACGCCGCGCAGGTCGGGTCGGCGTGCTCGGCGTGCCCGCCGGCGGGCCCCTCGTGGCCGGGGGCGTCCGCGTGGGTGCAGCCGCAGGGGTCGGCCGAAGGGTGCCCGGCGGCCGCCGCGTGGGCCGCGGCGTGCGCCGCGGGCGGCGGGACCGCGCCCGGGCCCAGGCCGTGCATGCCGACGATCCCGGTGAGCACGGCCAGTACGAGGAGCAGCCGCGCGGGCAGCCCGAAGGGCCTCCTCGCGCGTCCTGCCTGCGTACTCGTGCTCATGGCGGCATCGTAGAGGAGCCCCCGCGGGTACTCCAAAGGGGTAGGGGGTATCCGGGCCGGGGTCCACCCGCACGGGTCCACGGGCCGGCTCAGGCCGGGCCCGGGCGCACCGGGCGTCCCGAGTGCAGTTCCAGCGGGCCGGTGCCCTCGGCCAGGGCGGTCAGGCAGGCTTCGATCTGGCGGCGCAGCTTCGGCTTGACCAGGCCCCGCAGTTCCTCGCGGCGGGCCGTGCGCCACTCCAGCAGCTCGGCGGGCGGCAGCCGGACCGAGGCGAGTTCCGCCGGGCCGAGGACCCCGCCGTCGTACAGGAACCGGATCCGTGCGGGGTAGCCCGGCCGGTGGGTCCAGTTGACGGCGAGGAGGCGCCCGGGGAGCCGGTCAAGGCCGGTCTCCTCGCGGACCTCGCGCGCCGCCGCGTCCCGGGGGGTCTCCCCGAGGTCGCTGTCGACGCCGCCGCCGGGCAGCAGCCAGCGGCCCGGCTCGCCGTAGCCGGGCCGGACGAGCAGGACCCCGCCCGCCCCGTCCCTGAACAGCACGTTCGCCGCGGTCAGCGCCTTGGGCCGGGCCGCGCGGTGACCGGCCGGGTCGTAGCCGCCCGCGTGCTCCATGGCGGCCCGGTCGGCCGGATCCAGCCCGGCCGGGGAGCCGGGCTGCGGCACGCCGCCGACCAGGTGTGCGACGGAGCCGGAGTACAGCGCGGCCAGGGCGGCCCGCAGCCGGGGCGCGAGCCGGTCGGGCAGCCGCCGGGCCGCCTCCTCCGGGGTCAGCCAGCGGGCCTCGGCGACCTCGCCGTCCGCGAAGGCGATCGCCTCGACTGCCGCGTCGGTCAGTGGGCCCACGAAGTACACGTGGACCACGAGCGAGCGGCCGAGCGCGCCGGGCGGGCAGGAGTCCACGGCCAGCAGCCGGCCGACCGGGACGGTGAGGTCCAGCTCCTCCTTCAGCTCCCGCGCGAGCCCCTCCTCCGGGGTCTCGGTGTCCTCCACCGTGCCGCCGGGCAGTTCGAGCCCGTCCTTGTAGGAGGGGGTGAGGACGAGGACCCGTCCCCGCGGGTCCAGCACGATCCCGGTCGCGGCGACGAGCGGGGCCGGCCGGGCGGCGTAGTAGGCGCGCACGGCCTCGGGCGACGGGCGGTCGGGCACGGCGGCGGCTCCGGGGTCGGGGGAGGGGATCGGTGACGGGGTCGGGGGGAGGGGATCGGTGACGGGGTCGGGCGGCCCCGGTGGGCGGGGCGGGCGTACCGGAATCCCTACCACGCCCCCGCCGGGGTTCAGGCCCGTACGAGGAGCAGTCCGCCCATCGTGACCATCGTGGCGGCGACCAGCCCGTCCAGCACCCGCCAGGCGGAGGGCCGCGAGAGCAGGCCGCTGAGCAGCCGGGCGCCGTATCCGAGCGTGCCGAACCAGATCAGGCTGGCCAGTACGGCCCCGGTGCCGAAGACCCAGCGCAGGTCGCCCCGGTCGGCGGCCAGCGAGCCGACCAGCAGGACGGTGTCCAGGTAGACGTGAGGGTTGAGCCAGGTCATGGCCAGGCAGGTGAGCACCGCCGCGCGGGCCGAACCGGCGGCGGCGCCCTCGGTGCTGAGGGCCGCCCCGGGCGTGGGCCGCAGCACCCGCCGGGCCGCGAGGAGCCCGTAGCAGATCAGGAAGGCGCCGCCGGCGATCCCGACGGCCGTCAGGGCGGCCGGCCAGGCGGTGACGAACGCGCCGACGCCGGCCACGCCGAGGGCGATGAGGACGGCGTCCGACACGGCGCAGATGGCGACCACCGCCAGGACCGCGTGCCGGCGCGCGCCCTGGCGGAGCACGAAGGCGTTCTGCGCACCGATCGCGACGATGAGGGAGAGGCCGGTGCCGAAGCCGGCCAGGAGTGCGGGGGTGATGCCGTTGCTCATGGTCCGACCGTAAGGACCGCGCGCCCATGCGTACAGCTAAAGATTTTTACGTATCATTAGCACTCGTGATGGACGAGCTTCCCCTGGAACAGGTACGGACCCTGCTCGCGGCCGTGGACGAGGGCACCTTCGACGCGGCGGCCGCCGCCCTGCACGTGACGCCCTCCGCCGTCAGCCAGCGCGTCAAGGCCCTGGAACAGCGCACCGGGCGGGTCCTGCTGATGCGGACCAAGCCGGTGCGGCCCACGGAGTCCGGGGAGGTGGTCATCCGCTTCGCCCGGCAGCTGGCCCGGCTGGAGCGGGACGCGCGCGCCGAACTGGGCATGGGCAGGGCGGACGGGCTGGGCCCGGTCCGGATGCCCATCGCGGTCAACGCGGACTCGCTGGCCACCTGGTTCCTGCCCGCGCTGACCCGCGTCCCGCAGCAGCCGGCCATCTGCTTCGAGCTGCACCGCGAGGACGAGTCCCACACGACCGCCCTGCTGCGGGAGGGCCAGGTCATGGCGGCCGTCACCTCCTCACCGGACCCGGTGGCCGGATGCACCGTCCGGGCGCTCGGCCTGGCACGCTACCTGCCGGTCGCGAGCCCGGAGTTCACCGCCCGCCACCTCACCGGAGCCCCCGCCCGGGACCTGCGCGAGGCACCGCTGATCGTCTTCGACCGGCGCGACGTCCTCCAGGACGAGTTCGTCCGGGCGCTCACCGCGGGCGCCTCCGCAGCCTCCGCCGCACGGCACCTCGTACCGACCTCGGAGGGCTACCGCGACGCGGTGGCCGCCGGCCTGGGATGGGGCCTCGTCCCCGAACCGCAGGCGGAACCGCTGCTGGAGAGCGGCGCGCTGGTGCCGCTGGCGCCGGGCCGCTGGCTGGACGTACCGCTGTACTGGCAGCAGTGGAAGCTGGACTCGCCCGCGCTGGCGCTGGTCGCCCGGGTGGTGGCCGAAACGGCGATGGAGGCCCTGAGGCCCGTGTAGGCCGCGCCCTTCCGGCCGCGCCCTTCCGGCACCCGCGCGCTTCCGGCACCCGCCCCTTCCGGCCGCGCCCGGCTGACCCCACGGAGGCCCGGGGTGTCCGCACGGCAGCGCCGGCCGCGCCCGGAGGACGCCGCGGGCGGGTGCGACTTCACGGCCCCCCTGGCACGTGCCGGGACCGCGCGGATCGGCCGATCGGATGACGGACGGGTCGGCCGGGCGGCCGGGGAGGCGGGGACGGCGGGGGGACCGGCCGCCGCGCCCGGCCCGCCAGGATGGAGGCATGAACCCGCACGACCGACTGCTGCTCGACGCCGCCAAGGCCGGGGACACCGACGCGGTGCGCGCCGCGCTCGCCGCCGGCGCCGCCCCCGGGACCCGGGACGAGGACCTCCGCACCCCGCTGCTGCTCGCGGTCCTCGGCGACCACGTCGCCACGGCCGAGGTCCTGGTCGCCGCCGGCGCGGACCCCGACGCCCCCGACGCCCGCGAGGACAGCCCCTGGCTGGTCACCGGCGTCACCGGCAGCGTCCGCATGATGCGGGTCCTGCTCCCGGCCGGTCCCGACCTGACGCGGCGCAACCGCTTCGGAGGGACCGCCCTCATCCCCGCCGCCGAACGCGGGCACGTCGGATACGTCCGGGCCGTCCTGGCGGAGACGGACATCGACGTCGACCACGTCAACCGGCTCGGCTGGACCGCCCTGCTGGAGGCCGTCATCCTCGGCGACGGCGACTTCCGCCACGAGGAGGTCGTCCGGCTGCTGCTCGCCGCCGGAGCCGACCCCTGGCTCGCCGACTCCAAGGGGGTCACCGCGTACGAGCACGCGGTCCGGCGCGGCTTCGACGGCCTGGCCCGGCTGCTGCGCGCCGCGCAGGACGGATCCGGCCGGAGCGGACGATGAGCCCCCGCGAGCGGGCCATGAGCCCCCGCGAGCGGTCCCGGGCCGCGCGCCCGGCCCGCGGGCGCGGCCGCTCGCGGACGCTGCTCCTCGTCGTGCCGGCCGTCGTCGCGTTGCTGGGCGGCTGCACCCCGTCCGGCACCGGCGACGGGTCCGGACCGGGACGCGCCGCCGCCCCGCCCGCCCCCGCCGGCACCCCGCTGCCCGCCGGACGCCCCACGCCCGGCGGGACCCTGCTCGTCGCCGACTTCGGGGCGGACACCGTCACCTTCGTCGACCCGCGGCACGGCCCGGTCGGCTCCGTCCCCGTCGGCACCGCGCCCTACGGGCTGGCCGTCGGCCCGGACGGCCTCGCCTGGGTGGCCACCGCCGAGGGCGTCGCGGTGGTCGACACCCGCACCCGGGCCCGCGTCGCCCGCATCCCGTACACCACCGGCACGGGGCCGGCCGGCACCGGCGAGTACCGGGGAGGCGGCATGGGCATCGCGCTCTCGCCGGACGGCACGCGCGCCTACGTCGGCGTCAACGTCCCCGGCGGCCGGGGCGTGCTGGAGGTGATCGACACCGCCGCGCGCGAGGTCACCGCCACCGTGCCGGTGGGCCGCCGACCCTTCGACGTGGACGTCGCCCGCGACGGCGGCGAGGTGTACGTCACCGGCCACGACTCCTTCGACGTCACGGTCGTCGCGGCGGACACCCTCGCCCAGCGCCGCATCGAGGTCGCCCCGTACGGCACCGAGGGAGGTCTCGGTTCCTGGCTCAAGCCGCACTACGCGGTCGTACGCCCCGGCGACGGCCGGCTGCTGCTGCCGTTCGAGGGGGAACGGCTGGCCGTGGTGGACCCCCGGACCGGCGCTGTCACCGTGGAGCCGATGACGGCCGACACCCACCAGCACGGCGCCGCCCTCACCGCGGACGGCCGCCTCCTGGTCGTCGGAACCGGCGCCGTCGAGGAGGGCGAGGGCCCCTCGCTCACCGTGCGGGCGCCCGGCGGCGACGAGCGCGTGTACCCGCTGGACGGCCCGCACGAGGACGTGGCGGTCTCCCGCGACGGCCGCACGGCGTACGTCACCGGCGGCCACACCCGGGACGGCTACTGGAACGGGCTGACCGTCGTCGACCTCACCGACGGCACCACGCGCCGCCTCCCGGCCGGCAGCCGCCCCCTGGGCATCGCCGTCCTGCCGTAGGCCGTGCCTTCAGGCCCGGCAGGTCCGCCCGCCGATCATGCCTCTACGCTTGTGCCCCGTCAGATCGTCGAGACGAACGACCGGTCGTGGAACGGAGCATGTGGTGCCAGCGGGCCAAACGGGGGAAGCGAACGACGGGGACCTCGTCGGCAAGGTGCTCGGGGGCCGCTACCGGGTGACCTCCGTGGTGGGCCGCGGCGGCATGGGCGTGGTCGCGCGGGCCGTCGACGAACTGCTCGCCCGCGAGGTCGCCGTGAAGGTCGTGCGGGCCTACACCGACGCCGGCGACGCCGAACTGGCCGACCTGCGCACCCGGATGGAACGCGAGGCCCAGGCAGCCGCCCGCATCCGGCACCCCGGCGTGGTCACCGTCCACGACGTCACGCACGAACAGGGCCTGCCCGTCATCGTCATGGAACTCGTCGACGGGCCCTCCCTCGACGACTCGGTGACCCGCTACGGCGCCCTCGACCCGTACGAGGCCGCCGCGATCGGCGCCAAGCTGATGGACGCGCTCGGCGCCGCGCACCGGGCGGGCGTCCTGCACCGGGACGTGAAGCCGGGCAACGTGCTGCTGGAGCGGGGCGGCCGGGTCGTGCTCACCGACTTCGGCATAGCCACCATCGAGGCCTCCGGCGACGAGGCCATGGCGAAGCTGACCCGCAGCGGTGAGCTCGTCGGCTCGCTCGACTACCTGCCGCCGGAGCGCGCGCAGGGCAGGGAGCCCGGCCCGGCCTCGGACATCTGGTCGCTCGGGATGACCCTGTACGCGGCGGTGGAGGGCACCTTCCCGTTCCGCCGCACCTCGGTGTGGTCCACGCTGGCCGCGATCATCGGCGACCCGCTGCCCGAGCCCCGCCGGGCGGGCCCGCTCGCCCCGGTGCTGCGCGCGCTGATGGCGAAGGAGCCGGAGCACCGGCCCACCGCCGAACAGGCCCGCGCGATGCTGGAGCAGGTGGCGTCCGGCGGCACCCCCGCGGTCCCTCCGGCCCCCGCCGCGGCGCCGGTGTTCGCCCCCGGGCCCGCTCCGGTTCCGGGGCCCGGGCCGCAGCCGGTGCCCGGGTTCGGGCCCCCGCCGGCGGCTGCCGGCGCGCCCGTCGGCGTCGGCGGTGGCGGTGGCGGTGGCGGTGCCGGATCGTTTCCGCAGCCGTACGCCCCCGCCCCCCAGCCCGGCTTCCCGCCGCAGGGGCCGCCCCAGGGGCCCCAGCCCGGGCAGCCGCTCACGGCCCCCCAGCCCGGCTCGGCGGCCGTGGACCGGGCGCGGCGCCGCAGCCGCGCCGCGATGGCCGTCGCGGTGGTCGCCGTACTCGCCGCCGGCGGCGTCACCTACGCCGTGACCTCCGGCGGCGGCGACCGTACGGACGCGGTGGCCCCCGCCCCGGCGCCCGGCGGCTCCCCGGCCGGCGGCGGGCAGCCGGGCGCGGCCTCCCCGGGCCCCTCGCCCTCCGGCACCGGGCCCACGCCGAAGCCGTCCGCGAGCACCTCGAAGAAGCCGGGCACGGCGTCGCCCACCCCGAAGGGCTCCTCGGCCGCCCCGGGCCAGCCCAAACCCGTACCGACGGGCTGCGCGGGCTGGACCCACCGGGACCCGAAGCCGGGCACGTACGGTTACATCGACGGCGACCACCACGTGCTGGCCGCGCCGTACCAGCAGTGCGCGCGGGGCGCCCTGGTCAAGAACGGCACGAAGCTCTGGTACCACTGCTACATCGTCAATTCGTACGGCAACCAGTGGACGTTCGTGCGGGTGGACGGCACCAACACCACCGGCTGGCTGTACAACCGCGACCTCAAGGGCCAGAAGGGCTCGTCCCCCGCCTGTTAGCACCCCGGGGCCGTGCCGCCTAGACGAGTAAGTCCGAAGTCTTCGGGTGCATGAAGCGAGGGTCTCGTTGATCCGTTTGTGACGACAGATCTCGAAACCCTCGCGACAGCAC